>JADYZO010000160.1 GCA_020853135.1 Gammaproteobacteria bacterium | reverse complement strand
GCTGCTGGCGGGTGCCTGTCCAGGCCAGCCCGCTACCTGAAATGCCGGAACGTCCGGTCACGGAAGCGGAAAGGCTTGCCATCGAGGCTCCAGCGCAACCCCGCCGCCCGGCGCACGGTGCCGATGCGGGTGGCAGGCACTGCCCAGTCGCGGGTCAGGCGCGCGAGCTGCGCTTCCCGGCGCGCGGGGACGGTGAAGAGCAGCTCGTAGTCATCGCCGCCGCAGAGCGCCATGTCGCGCGCGGCTGCGGGACCCGTTGCAGCCAGCAACTGCCGCGACAGCGGGAGCCGGCTGGCGTCGAGTTCGGCACCGCAACCGCTGGCGCGCATGAGCTTGCCGAGGTCATCGTGCAGGCCGTCGGAGACATCCATCATCGCCGAGGCGATGCCCGCCAGCGCCACGCCCTCGCGCAGCCGGGGCGCCGGGTAGAGAAAACGCCGGCGCAGCAGGGGACTGCCACCCCGCCTGGCCAACAGCAGCCGGCCGGCCACCGCATCGCCCGGATGGCCGGTCACCCAGATCCCGTCGCCGGCACGGGCGGCATCGCGGGTCACGTGGCGGCCCCGGCGCACCTCACCCTGCACGGTCACCGTGGCGCCCGGCGGCCCGCGCACGGTGTCGCCGCCGATGAGTGCGACGTTCCAGGCCTCGGCGAGGGCGAAGAAGCCGGCGGAGAATTCGCGCAACCATGCGCCGGTGGCCCGCGGCAGGCTCAGCGCCAGCGAGGCCCACAGCGGCTTTGCGCCCATCGCGGCGAGGTCGCTCAGGTTCACGGCGAGGCAGCGGTGGCCGATGGCCCGGGGCGGCGTGCCGCGCGGGTAGTGCACGCCCTCGAAGAGCGCGTCGGTGGCGGTGACCAGATCGCAGCCGCGTCGCATGCGGGTCACCGCGGCATCATCACCGATGCCGAGCACCACGTCCGCACGCAACGCCTGCGGCCCTGCGAAGTAGCGCCCGATCAGCGTCGCCTCGTCGAGCGTTGAGCGACGCCGCGCCACGCCTCAGCCGTCCGCGGCGGGAACGGCCCCGGGACGCAGCCGGCGGCTCATGGAGTCGAGCACGGCATTGATGTAGCGGAAGCTGTCCTGGGCACCGAATTCCTTGGCCAGCTCCACGGCTTCATCGATGACCACGCGCCCGGGCACGTCGGGATGCGCACGCAATTCGGTGAGGCCGATCCAGAGCACGGCGCGCTCCACCGGGTCGAGCTGGTTCACCGGGCGGTCGGCGGCAGCAGCAATGAGCGCATCGAGATCCGCCCCCGCCGGCACGGTCTCGCCCAGCAGGATGTGGAAATAGGCGGCATCGATGCCGCGGAATTCCTTGCTGGCGCTGAACTGCGCGGCCAGCTCGGCCACGTCGTGCCCGGCCAGCTGGTGCTGGTAGAGCGCCTGCAGGACGAGGCGGCGTGCACCGCGGCGACCACGAGCCATGGGCTGTGTCCCCCGCTCAGGAGGCGATCTGCCGCAGCAGGCTCACCATCTCGATGGCGGCCAGCGCGGCATCCGCACCCTTGTTGCCGTGCTTGACGCCCGAGCGCTCCACCGCCTGGTCCACGGTGTCGCAGGTGAGGACGCCGAAGCCGATCGGCACGTCGAATTCCAGGCTGACGCGGTTCAGGCCCGCCGCGCACTCGCCACAGACGTAGTCGAAGTGCGGCGTGGCACCGCGGATCACCGCACCCAGGGCAATGAGGCCATCGTGCTGGCGGGTACGCGCCACCCGCTTCGCGGCCAGCGGCAGCTCGAAGGCGCCCGGCACCCGCACCAGGTCGATGGCGGTCTCCGGGACGCCGTGGCGCTTGAGCGCCTCGAGCGCGCCGCGCACCAGGTCCTCGACGATGCGGTCGTTGAAGCGGGCGGCCAGGATGCAGAACCTGGCGTCGCGGAGGTTGAGCTGGCCTTCGAGCGTGCGCATGGGAACCCGGGGGAAAGAAAGAACGGTGTGGCCGGCCTCAGGCCGGGTCATCCACGTACTCTACTACTTCCAGCCCGAAGCCGGAAATCGCGTGCATCTGCTTGGGCGCGCTCAGCACCCGCATGCGCGTCACGCCCAGGTCGCGCAGGATCTGCGCACCGGTGCCGAAGGTGCGCAGCACCGCCACACGCTCGCGCCGCGGCTCGGCGGGCTCATGGGGCTGCGCCAGCGCGCGCACGGCTGCCACCAGCTGGCGCGGGGTCTCCGGGTAGCGCAGCAGCACCACCACGCCGGTGCCTGCCGCGACGATGCGACGCATGGCGGCGCGCAGCGGCCAGCCGAGCTGCGGGCCCTGCACGCCGATGACATCGCCGATGGTGTCCTGCACATGCACGCGCACCAGCGGCACCGGCCCGGCCGCGAGATCGCCGTGCACCAGCGCCAGGTGCACGTGGCGGTTGACATGGTCCTCGTAGCAGTACAGGCGGAATGACCCCATCCCGGTGTCCACCGGCTGCTCGGAGATGCGCTCCACCGACATCTCGTGCTGCAGGCGGAAGCGGATGAGATCGGCAATGCTGCCGATGCGCAGCCCGTGCCGGCGGGCGAACTCCTCGAGCTGCGGCCGGCGCGCCATGGTGCCGTCCTCGTTGAGGATCTCCACGATCGCGGCGGCCGGCTCGAGGCCCGCGAGGCGCGCCAGATCGCAGCCCGCCTCCGTGTGGCCGGCGCGGGTGAGCACGCCGCCCGGCTGCGCCATCAGCGGGAAGACGTGGCCCGGCTGGCGCAGGTCCTCGGGACGGGCCCCCGGGGCCACCGCCACGCGGATGGTGTGCGCGCGGTCGTGGGCCGAGATGCCGGTGGTCACGCCCTGCGCGGCCTCGATGGACACGGTGAAGTTGGTGGCCTGCTGCTCGTCGGTGCCGGTCACCATCAGCGGCAGGCGCAGCTGCTGGCAGCGGCCGCGGCTGAGCGTCAGGCAGATCAGGCCGCGCCCGTAGCGGGCCATGAAGTTGACGTCCTCGGGGCGCACCTTGGAGGCGGCCATCAGCAGGTCGCCCTCGTTCTCGCGGTCCTCGTCGTCGACGATGACGACCATGCGGCCATCGCGGATGTCGGCGATGATGTCGCGGATGTCGCTGAAGACGGTGGCGTTGTCGCGGGCCTGGTCCTGCATGGTCATGTTCCGTCGGCAATGAGGCGCTCGAGGTAGCGCGCGATGAGGTCCACCTCGATGTTGACCGGGGTGCCCGGCCGGTACCCGCCCATGATAGTGGCCTGCAGCGTGTGGGGCACGAGGTTCACGCCGGCCCGGTCCCCGTCGATGGCATTGACCGTGAGGCTCACCCCGTCCACGCAGAGCGAGCCCTTGCGCGCGACGTAGCGGGACAGCCCCGCCGGCACCCGCAGCGTCATGCGGGTGGAACGGGCATCGGGCAGCATGGCCAGCACCTCGCCGATGCCATCCACGTGCCCGGAGACCAGGTGGCCGCCCAGCGGCTCGGCCAGCGTGAGCGCGGGCTCGAGGTTGACCGGATCACCCGCCGCGAGCCCCCCGAGCGTGGTCAGCGCCAGCGTCTCGCGCGAGACGTCGAAATCCACGACGCTGCCGGCGCGGGCCGTCACCGTCAGGCACACGCCGTTGACCGCGATGCTGGCCCCCAGGGCCAGGCGCGCCGCGGAAATCCCCGCCATCTCGACACGGATCAGCGCATCCCCGCCCCGCGGCTCCACCGCCTGCACGGCTCCCACGCACTGCACGATGCCGGTGAACATCTCAGGACCCCGCTTTCAGGAAGATGAGCCGCAGGTCGGTGCCCACGCGGCGCACCCCCGCGAGTTCGAAGCTGTGGCGTGCCGCCATGTCGCCGAGCGGCGGGACGGCGAACATGCCGAGGCTATCGGCGCCGAGCACGTGGGGCGCCAGGTACACCACCAGCTCATCGAGGAGCCCGGCATCGAGCAGCGCACCGTTGAGCCCGGGACCCGCCTCCACCAGCACCTCGTTCATTTCCAGTTCCGCCAGCCGGCGGAGGATGGCGGCGAGGCCGGGCCGCCCGCCCTGCCCCGGCAGATCCTCGACGATCGCGCCCGCAGCCTCGAGCGCGTGCCTGCGCGCGGCGTCGGCGTGGCCGCAGAAGATGCGGCTGCGCCCCGGCTGTCGCAGCAGCTGCGCACCGGGCGATGTCCGCAGCCCCGAATCGAGCACCACACGGTCGGGGGGCAGCACCTCGCCCAGGTCAGCGCGGCGCACCGTCAGCGCCGGGTCATCGGCCAGCACCGTGCCCACGCCGGTGAGAATGGCGGAACTGCGCGCGCGCCATGCGTGGGCATCGCGCCGCGCGGGTTCGCCGGTGATCCAGCGGCTCGCCCCGCTGGCGAGCGCGGTGCGCCCATCGAGGCTCGCCGCCAGCTTCGCCCGCAGCCAGGGCCGCCCGCGTTCCATGCGCGAGATGAAGCCGACATTGAGCTGCCTGGCGCCGGCCTCGAGCACTCCTGCGAGCACCTCGATACCCGCCTCGCGCAGGCGGGCGGCGCCCTGGCCGGCCACCTTGCGGTTGGGGTCGCCGGCCGCATACACCACCCGCGCGATGCCCGCCCGGATGAGCGCCTCGGTGCAGGGCGGCGTGCGCCCCTGGTGGCAGCAGGGCTCCAGCGTCACATAGGCCGTGGCGCCCCGCGCACGAGGCCCCGCCGCTTCGAGTGCCACGACCTCGGCATGCGGGCCGCCGGTGCGCTGGTGCCAGCCCTCGCCCACCACCGCCCCGCCCGCCACCACCACGCAGCCCACCCGCGGGTTGGGGTGGGCGGTGTACAGGCCACGGCGCGCCAGCTGCAGCGCGCGGCCCATGAAGCCGTGGTCGGCTGCGGTCGCGCTCACGGGTCCTCCGGCAGCAGGGGCAGCTGGCTGCGGCGGCTGTCGGCATCACCCATCTCGCGCAGCCGGCGGATCTCCTCCTGGAAACCGGTGACGTCCTGGAAGCTGCGATACACCGAGGCGAAGCGCACGTAGGCCACCTCGTCCATCCGGCGCAGTTCCTCCATCACCATCTCGCCCACCTGCCGCGCCGCGACCTCCCGTTCGCCCATGGTCTGCAGCCCGTGGATGATGCGCGCCACCGCCGCCTCCACCGCTTCCATGCTCACCGGCCGCTTCTCCAGCGCGCGCACCATGCCACTGCGCAGCTTCGCTTCGTCGAAGGGCTCGCGTGCGCCATCGCGCTTGACCACGCGCGGCATGACCAGCTCGGCGGTCTCGAAGGTGGTGAAACGCTCGCCGCAGGCCTGGCACTCGCGGCGACGGCGGATCTGGCGCCCCTCGCCGGCGAGGCGCGAGTCGATCACCTTGGTTTCCCCGTGGCTGCAGAAGGGGCAGTGCATGGCCGGCCTGCGCGGCTCAGGGCCGGCGCAGGCACCCCTGCGGTGTCCGGCTGCTCACGGCCGCCTCAGCGGTAGACGGGGAATTTCCCGCACAGCTCCAGCACCGCGGCGCGCACCCGGGCGCTGCGCTTTTCATCGCCGATGTCATCGAGGATGTCGGCGATCCAGCCCGCCACGGTGGCCACCTCGGGGGCGCCGAAGCCGCGGGTGGTGATGGCCGGCGTGCCCATGCGCACGCCGCTGGTGACGAAGGGCGAGCGTGGATCATTGGGCACCGCGTTCTTGTTGACCGTGATGTTGGCCCGGCCCAGCGCCGCATCGGCATCCTTGCCGGTGATGTCCTTGTCGATGAGGTCGAGCAGGAACATGTGGTTGTCGGTGCCACCCGAGACGATGCGAAAGCCGCGCCCGGCCAGCGCCGCGGCGAGCTGGCGCGCATTGGCCTTCACCTGCCTCTGGTAGGCCCGGAACTCCGGCTGCATCGCCTCCAGCAGCGCCACCGCCTTGGCCGCCACGACGTGCATCAGCGGCCCGCCCTGGATGCCGGGGAACACCAGGGAGTTGAGCTTCTTGTTGATCTCCTCGTTGTCGCGCGCGAGGATCAGCCCGCCGCGCGGCCCGCGCAGCGTCTTGTGGGTGGTGGTGGTGGTGACATCGGCGACCGGCACCGGGTTCGGATACTCGCCGGCGGCCACCAGGCCCGCCACATGCGCCATGTCCACGAAGAAGACCGCACCCACCTCATCGGCGATCTGCCGGAAGCGCTGCCAGTCCACCACCCGGGAATAGGCCGAGAACCCGGCCAGGATCATCTTTGGGCGGTGCTGGTGCGCCAGGGTCTCCACCGCTGCGTAGTCGATCTCCCCGGTGGCCGGCTCGAGGCCGTAGGAAACGATGTTGTACAGCCGGCCGGAGAAATTCACCGGCGAGCCGTGGGTGAGATGGCCACCGTGGGCGAGGCTCATGCCGAGCACCGTGTCGCCCGGCTTGAGCAGCGCCATGTACACGGCCGCATTGGCCTGCGAGCCCGAATGCGGCTGGACGTTGGCGAAGCCGGCGCCGAACAGCTTCTTCG
>JADYZO010000159.1 GCA_020853135.1 Gammaproteobacteria bacterium | reverse complement strand
GGATGGACAAGATCGAATGGGGACCAAACTGGGAGGAGATCATCGGCGTGGAGTTCGCCAGCCGCTCCAGGGACCATAACTTCGCCGACATGCAGAAGGAGATGTACGGCGAGTTCGAGAACACCTTCATGATGTACCTGCCGCGGCTGTGCGAGCACTGCCTCAACCCTGCCTGCGTGGCCTCCTGTCCGTCGGGCTCGATCTACAAGCGCGAGGAAGACGGCATCGTGCTCATCGACCAGGAGAAGTGCCGGGGCTGGCGCATGTGCGTGTCGGGATGCCCCTACAAGAAGATCTACTACAATTGGAACACCGGCAAGGCCGAGAAGTGCATCTTCTGCTACCCGCGCATCGAGGCGGGCCAGCCGACCGTCTGCTCCGAGACTTGCGTCGGGCGCATCCGCTATCTCGGCGTGCTGCTCTATGATGCCGACCGCATAGGGAGCGCAGCCGCTGCGGCGGACGCGCAAGACCTCTACCAGGCGCAGCTCGACATCTTCCTCGATCCGCAGGACGGGCAGGTGCAGGCGCAGGCGCAGGCCGACGGTGTCCCGGAGAACTGGCTGGAGGCGGCGCGCCGCTCCCCCGTCTACAAGATGGCGGTCGAGTGGAAGATCGCCTTTCCGCTGCACCCGGAGTACCGCACCCTGCCGATGGTGTGGTACGTGCCGCCGCTCTCGCCGATCAGCTCGAGGGCGACCACCGGGCAGGTGGGCGAGGCCGGTGGGCTCCCCGACGTGCGCAGCCTGCGCATCCCGGTGCGCTATCTCGCCAACCTGCTCACTGCCGGGAAGGAGGAGCCCGTCGTCCAGGCGCTCGAGCGCATGCTGGCGATGCGGGCCTTCCACCGCGCACGCCAGCTTGAGCAGCGGGAGGACCTGGCGCTGCTCGAGCGGGTGGGCATGAGTCTGGCCACGGTGGAGGAGATGCACCGTTACCTGGCCCTGGCGGATTACGAGGACCGGTTCGTGATCCCGACCACGCACCGCGAGTACGCCGAAACGGCGTATCACCTGCGGGGCGAATGCGGCTTCAGCTTCGGCAACGGCTGCTCCAACGGCGACAGCAGCGCCAGCCTGTTCGGCGAAAAGATGGGCGGCAAGCGCATCTACCCGCTGCGCGTGCGCGGCGAGGACGGCCACGAGAAGGTGGCGGACTACTGAAGGCAGGGTGGAGGGCGCGGTGCAGGACATGAGGACATTGCGGGCGCTGGCGGCGCTGCTCGGCTATCCCGACCCGCAGCTGATCGAGGCATTGCCGGAGATCGCCGGGGTGCTGGCGCAGTCGCGGCTGATGGCGCCGGAGCAGCACGGGCGGCTGCGGGTACTGCTGGCGGACCTGCAGGCGGGCGACGGCCTGGATCTCGAGATGCGCTATGTCGATCTCTTCGACCGCGGGCGGGCGACCTCGCTGAACCTGTTCGAGCACGTGCACGGGGAATCACGCGACCGCGGCACGGCCATGGTGGAACTGCAGCAGATCTATGCTGCGGCGGGTTGGCAGCTCACAACGGGGGAGTTGCCCGACCATCTGCCGGTGATGCTCGAGTACCTGTCCTCCCGCGACATCGGGGAGACCCGGACCATGCTCGGCGACTGTGCCCACATCCTGCGCAGCATCGGTGAGGCCCTGGTGAGACGGGGCAGTCCGTACGCGGCGGTGTTCGATGCACTGCTCGCCATCGCGCAGGCGCCCGGACTCGACTGGGACCGGGCCGGCACGCCGCCCGTGCCCGAAGTGCCCATCGACGAGGACTGGGCCGAGCAGCCGGCGTTCGCGCCGGTGGATGAGCGGGCTGGCGGCGTCCCGCGGCACAGGCCCATGACATAGAGGCGCAACGATCATGAACCCGTACCTGCAGTCCTTCCTGTTCGGCATCTATCCCTACATCGCGCTGGCGGTGTTCTTCCTCGGCAGCCTGGTGCGCTTCGACCGCGACCAGTACACCTGGAAGAGCGATTCCTCGCAGCTGCTGCGCCGGCGGGAGCTGCGTTGGGGCTCGAACCTGTTTCATTTTGGCATCCTGGTGGTGTTCTTCGGACATCTGTTCGGCTTCCTGATCCCCGAGCCGCTGGTCGATGCCGTCATGACGGCGCAGCAGCACGCGCTGCTGGCCATGGCGGGCGGCGGCCTCGCGGGCCTGGCGGCGCTGGCGGGACTCACGATGCTGATCCATCGGCGCATTGCGGATCCGCGCATCCACGCCAACACGCGGACCTGGGACATGGCCATCCTGATCCTGCTCTGGCTGCAGCTCGCGCTCGGCCTGTGGACCATCTATTTCTCCGCCCGGCACCTCGGCGGTGCCCTGTTCGTGCAACTCGTCCACTACGTGCAGGGCATCGTGGTCTTCCGTGGCGACAATGCCGTGCTGCTGGCCGGGGTGCCCTGGGTCTACCAGGCGCACATCGCCCTCGGGCTGACGATCTTCCTGGTTTTTCCGTTCACGCGCCTTGCGCACGTCTGGAGCGGCTTTGGCACGGTGGCCTACCTGTTCCGGCCCGCGCAGCTGGTGCGCACGCGCGGCGCAGCCCGCGACAGCGCGCCGGCGGCCGGTGGCTCATGAGCCCGGCGTCAGCCGTCGTGGCGGAGGTCTCCGTCAATGGCATCGCGGTTGACCCCGCCGGATTCCCGTCGCCCGCGGCTGCCGCCGTGCGCGAGCTGTTGCGCCAGCGGGCCGTGGCGACCGGCGTCATGGCCGATGGCGCGAATGCCGGGGAGGTGGATGCGGCGATCGAGCGCCTGCTCGAACGCGAGGTGGTGACGCCCGAGCCCGGCGAGGCGGAATGCCGGCGGTACTACCAGGCCAACCCGCAGCATTTCATGAACGGCGAACGGGCGGGGGTGCGCCATATCCTGTTCCAGCTCACGCCTGGTACGCCGGTCAATTCCCTGCGGGCCAGGGCCGAGCAGGCCCTGCGTGAACTGCTGCACAAGCCGGAGCGCTTCGGGGCGCTGGCCCGTGAGTGCTCCAACTGCCCGTCGGCGCAGCACGACGGCCGGCTGGGCGAGATGCGCCGCGGCGAGGCGGTGCCGGAGTTCGAGGCGGCCTTGTTCCCGGGCACGTGGACGGGTGTCGCCCGGCAGCTGGTGAAGACCCGCTTCGGCTTCCACATCGTGGCCGTGGACCACCGGGTGGCGGGGGAGCAGCTGCCCTTTGCGGATGCACATGCGGCGATCGCGCAGCGCCTGCGCAGCGGCGTGCAGCGGCGGGCGCTGGAGCAGTACGTGCGGGTGCTGGCCGGGCAGGCCGAGGTGCGCGGTGTCGATCTCGCGGCGGTGGCCACACCGCTCGTGCAGTAGGACCCGTGGCCACCGGCGTGCTCCGGGATGCGGTGCGCGGCTTGTCGCCCGCGTATTTCGCACTGGTCATGGCGACCGGGATCGTCTCGATTGCCACCCACCTGCAGGGCATGCCGCGCATTGCCTCCGCGCTGTTCTGCTTCAACCAGGTCGCCTACCTGGTCATCTGGCTGCTCACCGTGCTGCGTGTGCTGTGGTATCCGCGGGAGATCTGGAGCGATCTGGTGGATCACCGGCGTGGCCCGGGCTTCTTCACCAGCATTGCCGCCTCCGGCGTGCTGGGCAGCCAGTTCGTGGTGCTGGCGCGGGACTATGCCCTGGCGCATGTGCTGTGGCTGGTCGCGCTCGTGCTCTGGGTCGGGTTGATCTATACGGTGCTCACGGCACTCACCGTCAAGCAGCACAAGCCCGCGCTCGACGAGGGTATATCCGGTGCCTGGCTGCTGGCGGTGGTCGGTACGCAATCGGTCGCGGTGCTGAGTGCCAACCTCGCGGTGCACTGGGGCCATCCCTACCGTCTGGAGCTCAACTTCCTGGCACTGTCGATGTGGCTGTGGGGCGGGATGCTCTACACCTGGATGATCTCGCTGATCTTCTATCGCTACACCTTCTTCCGCCTCGCGCCGGGCGACCTCTCGCCGCCGTACTGGATCAACATGGGGGCCATGGCCATTTCGACGCTGGCCGGTGCGCTGCTGATCGTGAATGCGCCGGACGCGCCGTTTCTCGCTTCGCTGGCGCCATTCATCAAGGGCTTCACGGTGTTCTACTGGGCGACGGGCACCTGGTGGATCCCGATGTTGCTGGTGCTCGGTGTCTGGCGGCACGTGTGTGCCCGCTTCCCGTTGCGCTACGATCCGCTGTACTGGGGAGCGGTGTTTCCACTGGGAATGTATGCCGCCTGCACGCATGAGCTGGCCCATGCCCTGGGTCTGGCGTTCCTGTACCCGATCCTGCCGTATCTCGCCTGGGTGGCACTCATCGCCTGGACGATCACCGGCATCGGCCTGCTGCGTACGCTGTTACATGGCGCCGCAGCGGCGGTGGCCGGCCCCAGGGGATGACCTGCGGCAGGCGGCCTGGCCACCAAGCCGGCTGCGCGCGGTTCTAGGGGGATCGGGCAGCGCGCACGGCCGCGCCGGGAGGCGGGAGTGCCAGCCGCGCACCGTCGTCCGTGACGATCTCGCGCTCGGGCCAGCGCAGCGCGCCGAGGCGGGTGGCGAAGCGGGTCGCGCCCCTGGCGCGCTCCTTGTAGCGGGCGCCGACACCGAAGTCCACGCAGTAGACGTTGCGCTGCCGGCCGAGCCAGCCATCCATGCCGGCGCCGTCGAAGAGATCCTTCTCGCCGCGGGTGAAGGCCTCGCGCAGCCCGGGAGCGGGCCAGCGCCAGTAGTGGCCGATGACCACCGGCACCGCCGCATGGTACTGGTCCCACCAGCGCACGCGGTCCACCATGCGCCACTTGCCGGCGGCGAAGAAGGGTGCCGAGGCGAGCGTCTCGGGGCCCGAGGTGGTGATGCGCAGCGGGTTGGCCATCTGTTCGAAGACATCGAGGCGGCCAAGGCTGTCGAGCAGCGGCGGCGGTCGGTCAGGGTCCTTGAGCAACGCACCGTAGCGGGCCTTGTCGGCGGCGGCGCGCCCGTCCAGGCCGCCTTCCTTGGCGACGGCCTTCGCCCGGTCGTCATAGGCATCGCGGATGTCGCGGGTGGGCGCCCGGCAGCCACGCAGCAGCATGAGCGCGGCCTTGTCCCAGGCGGCATGCACGAGGCGCAGGTCGGGCCGCTCGAGCACCACCGGCAGGCGGCCGATGAAGTCGCGGATGGCGGCGCGATCCGCATCGCCCGCACGGGCTGCGGTGAGGAACTTGTCCGCCGCGATGTCGTGGTCCTCGGCAAAGAACCAGCCGTTGCCTTCCTTGCGGTCGTCGGCGAGCACGTTGAGCTCGTGGTTGCCGAGCAGGCACTGCGCGAGGCCGCGCGCGACCAGGTCCGCGACGAAGGCGAAGACCGCCGGGCTGTCGGGCCCGCGGTCGCAGAGGTCACCGATGAAGGCCAGCTGCCGTCCCGCCGGATGCGTGCCATCCCTGCGGTAACCGAGCACGCCGAGCAGGTCCTGCAGCGCACCGATCTCGCCGTGGATGTCGCCGATGATGTCGAGCGGGCCCTCGTGCAGCGGCTGGAAGAGGTGGTTGCCCCCGCTCATGCCCGCAGTGCCGGAATGACCCGCTCGCCGATCAGGCGGATGGCGGCGGCCGGATCGTCGTGCACGCGGATGGCGATCTCGGTGAGCCCGGCCGCGGCAAAGCCCCTGAGCGTCTCGATGGCGGACCCGATCTGGTCCAGCCCGCCGACGAAGGAGATGTTGCGCACCATCTTCTCCACCAGCCCGGCCGGCACGTTCTCGATGACGTCGGAGCCGCGCAGGAAGGCGTTGAGGAAGTCCTTCTCGTGCGCGGCCATGATCCGCAGCTCGTCGGGGTCGAGGAAGGGCGCGAAGTACTTCTCCCGCAGCCAGCCGCGCAACATCAGCTCACGCCGCGCCTCGGCGAAGGAGGCCTGCGCGTCTGCCTTGATATGCCAGGCCCAGAAATTGCTGAAACGGAAGCCAGCAGGGTCGCGCCCCGCGGCACGCAGCTCGGCATGCGCCGCGGCGATGAAGTCCTGCATCAGCGGCACGACGAAATCGCTGGTGATGAGCCCATCGGCGTGCTTCACCGCCATGCGCCGGCTCTGCGGGTGGTTGGAGCCGAAGTAGACGAGCGGCGGCCGGTCGGTGTGCCACTTCGGCTGGTAGCCCCAGATCTTGTGGATCTCGCCCTTGTAGTTGAGCATCTTCGCCGGCGAGGCGCCCTTGAGGATCTCGATGCACTCGCGTGCGCTGCGCACCATGCGCTCGCGTTTCAGGCCCATGGCCTGGGTCACCGCGCCGCCGCCGCCCACCATGATCATGGCGCGACCGCGGGAGAGCTCGTTCAGCGCAAACAGCAGGTTTGCCATCTTCAGCGGATGCAGCTCCGCCGGACTGATGGCCATCGGGCCCATGCGGATGGTGGAGGAGCGTTCGGCCAGCAGCGACAGGGTGAAGAAGGGGTCGCGTGACCAGGCGTAGTTGGCAGCCCACACGCCGCGCACGCCGTAGCGCTCGGCCATCAGGCCGAGCTCGAGAGCGCCCTGCGGCGAGGTGAATTCATTGAGGATGATGTCGATTTCCATGACCGTATATTAGCCGCTATCCTTGTCGGCATGGCGATCCGGCGTGTGCTGCGCATGGGACATCCGCTGCTGCGGCAGGTGGCGCGCGGGCTCGTGCCCGCGGAGATCGGTACTGCTGAATTCCAGGCGCTGGTCACCGACATGGCGGACACCCTGCACGACTACGGCGGCATCGGGCTGGCGGCGCCGCAAGTGGGGGAATCCATCCGCGTGGCCCTCATCGAGATCCGGGGCGGCCCCACGCGTTACGGCGAACTCGCGGCCATGCCGCTGACCGTGTTCGTCAACCCGGTGATCGAAGTGCTGGACCCCGTCACCGCCGGCCACTGGGAAGGCTGCCTCTCGGTGCCCGGTCTGCGCGGCTGGGTGGAACGCCCGCAGCGGGTGCGGGTGCAGTACACGAGCGACCGGCGTGAACGCAGGACGCTGGAACTGCAGGGCTTCAACGCCACGGTGTTCCAGCACGAGTTCGACCATCTCGACGGCCATCTCTACCTCGATCGCATGACCGACCTCACCCGGCTCGCTTTCGAACGGGAGTTCGAGCGCCACCTGCGCGATGCCTAGAAAAGGTGTCAGACACCTTTTCCAGGCGGGTATATTCAGGCCATGACCGAACCCACCATTACCTGTCCGAGCTGCCAGAGCGAGGTGCGCCTGACCGAATCGCTGGCCGCGCCCCTGCTGGAGGCTTCGCGCCGGCGGTTTGCCGAGCAGCTGGCACAGAAGGATGCGCAGGTCGCCACACGCGAGGCGGCCATGCGCGATCGCGAGCAGGCGCTGGCCGCCGAGCGGGCGCATCTCGATGAGGAGCTGGCCCGGCGTCTCGCAGCCGAGCGCCGGGAAATCGCCGAGGCCGAGCAGAAGAAGGCCCGCGAGCGTGTCCAGGCGGACATCGAGCGGGGCGCGCAGGAGCGCCGGGATCTCGAGGAGGTGCTCCGGGAACGCAATGCGAAGCTGGCCGAGGCCCAGCAGGCGCAGGCCGCGGTGATCCGCAAGGAGCGCGAGCTCGAGGACGCGCGCCGCGAGATGGCGCTCACCATCGAGCAGCAGGTGCAGGCCGGGCTCGGCGCCGTCCGCCAGCAGGCGCGCAAGGACGTGGAGGAGCAGATCGGCCTGCGCCTTGCGGAGAAGGAGCAGACGATCAGCGCGATGCAGAAGCAGATCGAGGAACTCAAGCGGAAGGCCGACCAGGGCTCGCAGCAGCTGCAGGGCGAGGTGCAGGAGCTGGAACTCGAGGATCTGCTCGAGGCGCGCTTCCCGCTGGACGAAATCACGCCCGTACCCAAGGGGGAGTTCGGCGGCGATGTGCTCCAGGCGGTGCGTGGTCCGGCGGGAGAGGCCTGCGGGACGATCCTCTGGGAGACCAAGCGCACCAGGAACTGGAGCGATGGCTGGCTCGCCAAGCTGCGCGCGGACCAGCGCGCAGCCAGGGCCGACATCGCGGTGCTGGTGAGCCAGGCGCTGCCCAGGGAGGTGGACGGCTTCGGCCTCGTGGACCAGGTGTGGGTGGTGGCCCCCCGGCTCGCTTTCCCCGTGGCGATGACGCTGCGCGAGTCGCTCATCGAGATCGCCCGCGCACGGCAGGCCTCGCAGGGCCTGCAGACCAAGACCGAGCTGGTCTACCAGTACCTCACCGGCCCGCGCTTCAGGCAGCGAATCCAGGGCATCGTCGAGGCTTTCGATACGCTGCGCAGCGACCTGGAAGCCGAGCGCAAGCTGCTCACGCGCCAATGGGCCAAGCGTGAGGCGCAGATCGACCGTGTCATGCAGGGCACGCTCGGCATGTACGGGGATCTCCAGGGCATCGCGGGGCAGGGGTTGCAGGCGATCGAGGGGCTGGAGGTGCAGGCGCTGGAGGATGGGTCGGCGAAGGCGATCGGGGACAGGGCAGGGGACACGGGCGAGTGAATCGCCCTGTTCGTTCCGCGCCACCGGTATGGCGACACGAACGAGGATGCCCCTGGGGTGATGCGGGGCAGGGTGCCCGGTAGCCGCCGCCAGCGCGAGGCCACGGCCGCGCGCCCCGCTGCTCCACAGCCGGCCCGCCGGGCGTTACTATCGGCAGGCGCCCGCTCCATCCCCGACCAGGAGGCAGCCCGCCCATGACGCTCACCGTCAACCCCATGGCCCCGGAGTTCCGCTACGACGCGCAGGGGCTGTTCGCGCGGCTGCTGCGCGAGCAGCCGGTGACGCCGCTGGCGGATGGCGGCGTGCTGTTGTGCCGCCATGCGGACGTGTCCTGGGCGCTGAACAGCCACGAGGTGCGCCGGCCGACGGAGTGGTCGGTGAACCGCAAGCCGGAGGGGCCGTTCCGCGATTTCGGGCGCCACAACATGATCGGCATGAACCCGCCGGACCACACGCGCTTCCGTC
>JADYZO010000158.1 GCA_020853135.1 Gammaproteobacteria bacterium | reverse complement strand
GAGCTTCGGCCTTTCCGCCATCCACCATGACCGCAGCTCGCGCGGCGCCCAGGCCTATCTGCAGCTGGCCGGGGCAGTCATCCGCCGCGACACCGCCCCCGAACCCTAGCCGCCGGACGGGTCGAGCGCCCACCCCTGCGGCAGCCCGCTGCGCCGGACCGCCAGCGCTCGCGGCGAGCAGCTGCGCCGAACCACCCGGAGGCGGGGGCCTCCGAACCAAGCGAGTATCGGGGAGCGACTTCGGAGGCCCCCGCCGCAAGGGCGGCCACGGCGCGCCAAAGCCCCCCAGCACATGCGAGGCCACGAGGCGCAAGGCCTGCTGCCGAAGGCGTGGTCGCCGCCCGCATGACCCGCCCGCACTCACGCTAGAATGCCCCGCATCCGCCGGTCACCCCCAACACCACCATGAGCGCCAGAAGGACAGGACTCGGACGCGGCCTCGACGCCCTGCTCGGCGAGACCAGCGCACCGGTGCGCCCGGTACAGACCGGGCCGCGGGAGGGCCTGCGGCAGATCCCGGTCGAACTCCTGCAGCGGGGCCAGTACCAGCCGCGCCAGGACATGGACGCCGCGGCGCTGGAGGACCTCGCCCGCTCCATCAAGGCCCAGGGGCTCGTCCAGCCGATCGTCGTGCGCCCGCTGCCGACGCCGACGGCGGCCGGGGAGACCCGCTACGAAATCATCGCCGGTGAGCGCCGCTGGCGGGCGGCGCAGATGGCGGGCCTCCCCGCCGTGCCGGCGGTGGTGCGCCAGATTCCCGACTCGGCCGTCATCGCGCAGGCGCTGATCGAGAACATCCAGCGCGAGGACCTCAACCCGCTGGAGGAGGCCCAGGCCGTCCAGCGGCTGATCAGCGAGTTCCAGCTCACCCACCAGGACGCGGCCGATGCCATCGGGCGCTCCCGTGCGGCCGTCAGCAACCTCCTCCGGCTGCTGGATCTTGGCGAGCAGGCGCGCACCCTGCTGCGTTCCGGCGCCCTGGAAATGGGGCACGCCCGGGCCCTTCTGGCGCTCAGCGATCCGCGCATGCAGGCCGAGGTCGCCAGCCTGGTGGCGAAGAAGGCACTGTCGGTGCGCGAGACCGAGGCGCTGGTCCGCCGGGTGCAGGCCGGTGGCGACAAGGGCGGGGCAGGCGGCAAGGGGAGCAGCACGGCGCGTCCGGTGGATCCCGATGTCCAGCGCCTCGAGCATGACCTCTCCGACCGGCTCGGGGCGCGCGTCGAGGTGCAGCACGGGGCCAGGGGCCGCGGCAAACTGGTGATCAACTACACCAGCCTCGATGAGCTCGAGGGCATCATCGCCCATATCCAGTAGCTCTGGTGCCGCGCGACACCGGATTCAGCTTGAATCCTGGAGCGCCAATCCTTAGAATTTCGCGGCTTTGCGGCGCCTGGGCGCCGAGCGCGGCCACCGCACCGCCCGCAGAGGCGCGACGTGGCTTTTTTGTTGCCCGCGCAAGGCGCGCTGGACTGGGCCAACGGCATGAACGATCCGGAGGCACGTCGCCTGCTTCGCCGGGCCGCATGGCGCCTGGCTGCGTGGCAAGGCGTCCTGACCCTGCTGGTGGCGATGATCGCCGGCTGGCTGGGCACCAGGGCAGGCGCGTGGTCCGCCCTCGCCGGGGGCTGTATCGGCACGGTGACCGGCCTGTATCAGGCCTTGCGGCTGTTCAGCGTGGACGCCGCCGCCGGGCCGGAGCGGTTCATGCGGGCGGTGTACGTGGGTGAGTTCATGAAGATCGTCATCACGGCAGCGTTGTTCGTGGTGGTGATCCGGGTCATGAAGCCGCGGTTTTTGCCGATGATGGCGGCCTACGCGGCGACGTTCCTGGCGTACTGGATGGCTCTCGGCACGGGCTATCCATGGTTCGGCGACCGGCGCGCGGCGCGCCCGGTCCGCCAGGGAACGGAACCCGGGGAAAACTAGGACGGGACGGAAGCCAGGGCATGTCGGAAGCAGCACACAACACCGCGGGCGGGTACATCCAGCATCACCTGACCCACCTGCAGTTGTGCCGCGCCGACGGTGCCTGGGCGTGGAACGAGTGCCACGGCAACTTCTGGGCCGTGAACGTCGACTCGATGTTCTTCTCGGTGGTCCTGGCCCTGGGCCTCGGCTGGCTCTTCAGGCGCATCGCCGTCAACGCGACGCGCGACCGCCCCGGCCGCCTGCAGGCCTTCATCGAAATGGTCGTGGACTTCGTCGACGACAGCGTGCGCAGCACCTTCAGCGGCAAGAGCAGCCTCATCGCCCCGCTGGCCCTGACCATCGTGATCTGGGTCTTCATGATGAACCTGATGGACCTGATCCCGGTGGACTTCCTGCCGGCCGCCGTCGAGAAGCCGGGCGTGGCCGAGTACCTGCGCGTCGTGCCCACCGCCGACGTCAACGTCACCTTCGGCATGTCGCTGTCGGTGTTCGCCCTCATGATCTTCTACAGCTTCCGCATGAAGGGCGCGGGCGGCTTCCTCGCCGAGCTGACGCTGCACCCGCTCAACCCGAAGGACCTCGGCGTCCCGGTCATCTTCTGGCCCGTCGTGATCGCCTTCAATTTCCTGCTCGAGACGGTGGGCCTGCTGGCCAAGCCGCTGTCCCTGTCGCTGCGGCTGTTCGGCAACATGTACGCCGGCGAGCTGATGTTCATCCTGATCGCGCTGCTGGGCGTGTACCAGCTGCCGCTGCACTTCCCCTGGGCCGTCTTCCACATCCTGATCATCACGCTGCAGGCCTACATCTTCATGATGCTGACCATCGTGTACATGAGCCAGGCCTGCGAGCACCACTAGATCCTTAGTCCGCAATCTGCGATTTCGAGGTAGGAGAAAACGATGGAAACTGTAATTGGATTCACCGCGATCGCCGTGGCCATCCTGATCGGTCTGGGCGCGCTCGGTGTCGGCATCGGCATGGGCCTGCTCGGCGGGCGCTTCCTCG
>JADYZO010000157.1 GCA_020853135.1 Gammaproteobacteria bacterium | reverse complement strand
TCCGCTGGATGGGGCAACTCGTCTGGCGGCGCGGAAACACGGATAATTTCGGCCTGATGGCCACGATGTCGGGCTGCGAGCCGAGCAATCGTGATGGTTCGGCGGATTGTTCAGAGCTTCCCTAGGAGCAGCATGCGGACCCTGACCCACCTCGACCGGCTGGAGGCCGAGAGCCTCTTCATCTTCCGCGAAGTCGTCGCGGAGTGCGAAAACCCGGTGTTTCTCTACTCCATCGGCAAGGACAGCTCGGTGATGCTGCACCTCGCGCTCAAGGCCTTCCATCCGGCCCCCCTGCCGTTCCCGCTGCTGCACGTCGCCTCGGGCTGGGATTTCCGGGCGATGATCGAGCACCGCGACCGCACGGTGCACCGCCACGGCCTGCGGCTGATCGTCGCCGGGAACAGCGCCGCGGCGGCCAGCGGCATCAACCCCTTCGACACGCCGACGCCGGAGTACACGCGCCAGATGCTGACCGAGCCGCTCAAGGCGGCGCTCGACCAGCACGGCTTCGATGCCGCCTTCGGCGGCGCACGCCGCGACGAGGAAGTCTCGCGCGCCAAGGAGCGCGTGTTCTCGCTGCGCTCGGCGCAGCACCGCTGGGACCCGCGCGCGCAGCGCCCCGAGCTCTGGCAGCTCTACAACGCCCGCAAGCAGCCTGGCGAGAGCCTGCGGGTGTTCCCGCTGTCGAACTGGACCGAGCTCGACGTCTGGCAGTACATCGAGCGCGAGTCCATCCCCCTCGTGCCGCTCTACTTCGCCGCGGAGCGGCCGGTGGTCGAACGTGGCGACCAGTTGCTGCTCGTCGACGACGAGCGCATGCGGTTGCAGCCCGGCGAGGTGGCGCAGCGGCGCAGCGTGCGCTTTCGCACGCTCGGCTGCTACCCGCTCTCCGGCGCCATCCCCAGCCGCGCCACGACGATCGCCGCGGTGACCGCGGAAATGCTGCTGTCACGGCGCGCCGAGCGGCAGGGACGGGCGGTCGACCGCGACCAGGCGGCGTCGATGGAGCGCAAGAAGCAGGAGGGGTATTTCTGATGTCCTCACCAGTCATCGCCGCGGCGGACGGGAACACCCGGAGCGCCGGATCCCCAGTGGCCGCGATCGGCCACCAGACGGCCCACGGCCACAAGGGCCTGTTGCGCTTCATCACCTGCGGCTCGGTGGACGACGGCAAGTCGACGCTGCTCGGCCGCCTGCTCCTCGAGACGCAGGCCATCCTGGAGGACCAGCTGGTCGCGCTGCGTGCCGACGCACGCCGCAGCGGCACCTCCTCCGCGCAGATCGACCTCGCCTGGGTCGTCGACGGGCTGATGGCCGAGCGCGAGCAGGGCATCACCATCGACGTGGCCTACCGCTTCTTCAGCACCGCGAGGCGCAAGTTCATCGTCGCCGACACTCCAGGCCACGAGCAGTACACACGCAACATGGTCACCGGAGCGTCCACCGCGGACGTGGCGGTGATCCTGGTCGACGCCCGCAGGGGCGTGCTCACGCAGACCCGCCGCCATGCGTTCCTGACGGCGCTGCTCGGCGTGCGCAAGCTCGTGCTCGCGGTCAACAAGATGGACCTCGTCGGCCATTCGCGCGAGCGCTTCGATGCGATCGTCGGGGAGTTTGCCGACTTCGCGGGCCGTGCCCGGCTGCCGCCGGTCACGGCGATCCCGCTGGTCGCGACGGCAGGCGACAACGTGGCGAGGCCCGGCCCCGCGATGCCGTGGTACACCGGCCCCACGCTCCTCGATCATCTCGAAACCGTGGAAGCCGGGGCCGGCGATGCGGCGCAGCGGCCGTTCCGCCTTCCCGTGCAATGGGTCAACCGGGCGCAGGACTTCCGCGGCCTCACCGGCCAGGTTGCGAGCGGGCGCGTGCAGGTGGGCGACCCGGTGCGCATCTGGCCGGCGGGAACCACGAGCGTGATCGCACGTGTGGTCACCGGCGACAGCGAACGCTCCTGCGCGGTCGCCGGCGAATCGACGCAGCTGGTGCTCGGCACCGAGGTCGATGCGGGTCGTGGCGCGGTGATCGCCGCCGCCGGGGATCCACCGGCCGTCGCAGGCCAGTTCGAGGCGACCGTGATCTGGCTGCACGAGTCGCCCCTGCTGCCGGGGCGTTCCTACTGGCTCAAGGCCGGCACCCAGCTGGTGAGCGCAACCGTGGCGCCGCTGAAGTATTCCATCAACGTCAACACGCTGGAGCACAGTGCGGCCACGCGTCTGGAGATGAACGATATCGGGGTCTGTGAGCTGGCGCTGGACCGCGACATCGTCTTCGCTCCGTACGATGAGGACCGCACCCTCGGCGGCTTCGTGCTGATCGACCGGGTCACGCATGCCACCGTCGGCGCGGGCCTCATCCGCTTTGCGCTGCGTCGTGCGGCAAACCTCCATCACCAGCTGCTCGACGTCGACAAGGGCGTGCGCGCCCGGCAGAAGTCGCAACGGCCGCGCGTCGTCTGGTTCACGGGACTGTCGGGCGCCGGCAAGTCGGCCATCGCGAACCGGCTCGAGCGCGAGCTGGTGGCCGCGGGCCGGCACACCTACCTGCTCGATGGCGACAACGTGCGGCTCGGCCTCAACCGGGACCTCGGCTTCAGCGCGCAGGACCGGGTGGCGAACGTGCGGCGCATCGCGGAAGTGGCGAAGCTGATGGCCGATGCCGGGCTCATCGTCCTCGTCTCGGTGATCTCGCCGTTTCGCGCCGAACGGCGCGCGGCGCGCGAACTCTTCGAGCCCGGCGAGTTCGTGGAGGTGTTCGTCGACACGCCGCTCGAGCTGGCCGAGCAGCGCGACGTGAAAGGCCTGTACCGCAAGGCACGCGCGGGCCAGCTCGTGAACTTCACCGGCATCGATTCCCCCTACGAGGTTCCGCAAGCCCCCGAGGTGCACCTGCGCACCGCCGCGACGGGCATCGAGCAGGCGGCAGCACAGCTGCTCGACTACCTGCGGAAGTCCGGTGGAAATGCGGGCTTCGAGGCCGGCTGGGTCATCTGAGAGGCAGGGACTGCCGGTTCCGCCTCAGCCGGGCCAGGGCCGTGCCTGAAGAACATTGATGCCATGCACACCGCTTCCACCGGAGGGCTCATCCGCCAATGCCAGAGCCGTCATGCGCGACATTCGCGAGCGCGCCGCAATGCTTCCCGACACCCCACGCATCGGCCGGCGCGTGCCCGAGCTCGACCAGTTGCCGCTCGACGAGCAGGCCGTGGTCAAGGATGTGCTGGAGAGCCTGCTGCTCAAGTACCAGGCCCGGCGTTGGGAGGAGGCGCGTGCGGCTGCCGCCACAGCGCCCGCGAAGAAGGCGGCACCAAAGCGCTCCGCGCACGCCACCGCCAGATGAACGAAGGGCCGCGATCAGCGGCCCTTCTTCTAGCAGCTACCCGCGCAGCGGGTATGGGGGAGGCTTTCTCTTTCAGACAGAGGGGGCAGCACCGCGCGCGATGAATTTGACGTCGGGCTCCACCGTCACTTCGTAGTGAATCAAGCCATGTACCGGGAAGTTGATCAGCACACCTTTCTTCAAGCAGCCCCATTGAGCTTCCGGATAGGCCGCGCTGTACTCCCCTGCATCAAGCACACAGACCACCACTCCGTCAGAGTCGTTGCCTAAGCCGACCCTGTCGCCCAGCTTGACGGATTCCCCTGTTGCGTAGCTCAGCATCTGCTCTGGCCCGATCAATTTGCAAACGGCTCGATCGGGATCGCGCCTGCTGGCAAACCTGATGGCGGAACCACTCCGACCGATTGCCAGAAGCACTGACAGTTGTTCGGATTCTGATTCGCCTTGTAGATGTTGAAGTGCGGCCCAACGATCCCGTGTTGCGGCCTACTTGGCGTATCCATTGGGCGATAGCCAATCGTGCCAACTGGAACGATCTTGCCGCTCACCGTCTTGCACGGCGGGCACGGCTTGTCTGTGCACTGTTCAGGCTTCGCGGTATCGCCCGGCGTGCTCAATATCGCCGCCAGCGCCACACCGCCCATGATCGCCGTGCCGATCCCCGCACCGACACCACAACCAAGCGGGCCAGCCCACGCACCAGCCACACAACCAACGGCAGGATTCAGCCCAAGTGGGTCGGTGAACGTCAGAGGGTTGGCGTTCGCGTAGAGATAGGTATTGATACCTCCCTGCAGTCCGATCGGATCTGACTCCACATACCTCCCAGTCTGCGGATCGTAATCCCTGAAGTAGTTGTAATGCAGTCCGGTCTCGGCATCGCGGTACTGCCCCGGGAACCGCAGGTCGTGGCGGAACGTGCCCAGGCCGCCCGGGTTCTCGTTCGCCGCCGCGGTGCCGAACGGGTCGC
>JADYZO010000156.1 GCA_020853135.1 Gammaproteobacteria bacterium | reverse complement strand
TTCATGGGCACCACGTTGCGGTTCAGGGTTTCCAGCGTGAGGACCGCGCCGTCCGGCGTCCGGCGGATGAATTCCATCATGTCGGCCGGGTGCAAGCCGGACAGGCCGCCGCCGATGGCCACGTAGTTGAGGTTGAGCGGGCCGCTGTAGATGCCGCGCCGGATCAGGCGCTCGACGGTTTCGAGCTGGGCGATGTGCCCCAGCATGAAGTGCGGCTGGATGCCGCTGGCCACCAGGCGGCGGATGTGCTCCGCTTGCCACCCCGGGTTGGACGGGATGACCATCTCCCGATACGCCTCCTGCAGCGCAGGATCCGTGAGCGACGTCCCGGCCACATCGGCATCGGTCATCAGCTCCATGATGTTCATCTGGCTGGTGTTGATGGCCACGGTCACCTGGTCGGGCCGAGGGGTGAGCTCGGCCAGCATGTGGCGCGTGTCGTCGCTCAGCCATTTGGCGGTCTGGCCCTCGTTCTCGGGTGCGAACGAGATCGATCCTCCCACCTGGATGACCATCTTCGGCACGGCCACGCGCAGGCGCGCCAGCATCTCGTTGAACATGGACAGGCGCTTGCTGCCCTTGCCGTTTGCTTCGCGCACGTGCAGGTGCAGCACGGTGGCCCCGGCGTTGTAGCAATCGACGGCTTTCTGGACCTGATCGTCCATCGTCACCGGAATGTCGTCGGAGTCGCCAGGCACCCATTGCGGGCCATAGGGCGCGACCTGGATCACGAGCTTCTCCTGGTTCTCCGGCAGCAGCGAGTCGTCGAGAAAATGCATGGGGACAGTCCTTTTCAGTGGTGGTCGATTCAGTCGATCGGCAGGCCAGAGGCCCTTGGAACCAGGAAAGTATCGGGATCCCCCCGGATGCATATTTGACATATTGCGTCAATAATTTGATCGGTCACGACACCCCGGGAAACCCCTTATGGCCTACTTTGCCCGCAGCGCCAGCCTGATCAACTACATCGAAATCTCAAGAACTCTCGGCATCAATCCTTATGTGCAGCTGAACGACGCGGGCATCGACCGGGCCGCGCTGCTCGATCCCGACAACAAAATACCCATCCCGGCCATCGCCCGCCTGCTGGAGGCCTCGGCGAAGGCCGCGCGGGTCGACGATTTCGGCCTGCGCATGGCCGAGACGCGGGAGTTTTCCAATCTGGGGCCGCTGAGCCTCGTCGCCCGCAAGAACCCGACGCTGCGCACCACGCTGGAGTCGATGGCGCACTACCTGCGGCTGCAGAACGAAGCGATTTCCATCCGGCTCGAGGAGAGGGAAGGCATCGCCTTCATCCGGGAAGAAATCATGGGCGGCTACGGATGCTCGTTGAACCAGTCGATGCAGCTGACCACCGGAGTGATCTACCGGATGCTGAGCACCTTCCTTGGCGCCGCCTGGAAGCCGCGCCGCGTTTGCTTCGTGCAGCGGCAGCCGGTGCATCGCGAGGTCTTCACACGGCTGTTCGGAACCTCGGTCGTGTTCAACCAGGACTTCGATGGCATCGCGTGCCTGGCATCGGACCTCGACGTCCTGATCCCCTCCTACGACCCGATCATGGAGCGGCAGACGAAGCAGTACCTCGATACCATGCTCGCGCGCTCCGAAGCCGCGACGAGGGACAGGGTGAAGATGCTCATCGGCTCCCTGCTCCCGTCGGGCACCTGCTCCGCCGAACAGGTCGCGCATCGCCTGGGCCTGCAGGTCAGAACCCTGCAGCGCCGCCTCCGGGGCGAGGCGTACTCGTCCATCCTGGATGCCGTGCGCGCCGAGCTGGTCATCGGCTACATCGAGAATTCAGAGCGCCCGTTGTCCGATGTCGCCTCGCTGCTCGGCTTCTCGTCCCTGAGCGCGTTCTCCCGCTGGTTCGGGCACCGCTTCGGGTGCAGCGTTTCCCGATGGCGCCGCGCCAACGCCAGCGGCGCCCACTTGCATGGGCCTCCGCAAACTATCAAAAAAAGAGCTGCTTGCGCAGCTCCAACGGGCGCTGGCGCCGGTTTTCTTACTGAACCTTGAACTTGCCGTCCACCACCTTCATCATCACGCCGGTATCGGGCGTGTAGCCCCAGTGGTCCTGCGCCGTCCAGTCGAGCACGCCATGGGCGACGATGGTGCGCCCCATCTGCTCGAAGGCGTCGCGCAGCGCCGCGCGGAACTCCGGCGTGCCGGGCCTGGCTTTCTTGAGCGCGATCGGCACCGCCTTCTCCAGCACGATCATCGAGTCGTAGGCGTGGCCGGCGAACTGGTTGCGCGAGCCCGGGCCGTAGGCCTTCTCGTACTGCTGCACGAACTTGATCGCCTCGGCCTTGGAGGGGTGCGCGTCGGGCAGCTGCTCGGCCAGCACCGCCGGGCCCGAGACCACGTAGGTGCCCTCGACCGCCTTGCCGCCCACGCGCATCAGGTCGCTGGTGGCGGCGGCGTGGGTCTGGTAGATCGTGCCCTTGTAGCCGCGCTCGACCAGCGCCACCTCGGGCATGGCCGCGCCGCTGCCCGAGGCGACGACGAGGATGGCCTGCGGGTTGGCCGCGACCAGCTTGAGCGCCTGGCCGGTCACGCTGGTGTCGGCGCGCGCGAAGCGCTCGACGGGGCCGAACTTGATGCCCGCGGCCTCGGCCTGCGGCTTGAAGTCGTTGAGCCAGGTCTCGCCGTAGGCGTCGCTGTAGCCCAGGAAGCCGACCGACGTGATGCCCAGCTTCTTCATGTGCCCGATCACCGCGTGGCCCATCACGGCGTTGGACTGCGGCAGCCGGAACAGCCAGTGGTCCTTGCCCGCCGGCGTGGCCACCGGCGACCAGGCGATCTGCGGCGTGCGCGATTCGTCGGCCACCTGCGCCATCGCCGCGGCCACCGGCGTGGCGACCGAGCCCATGAG
>JADYZO010000155.1 GCA_020853135.1 Gammaproteobacteria bacterium | reverse complement strand
TTCCCACGTCGGCCTGCAGGCCCGGCTCATGTCGCAGGCGCTGCGCAAGCTCACCGGCAACATCAAGCGCTCCAACACCATCGTCATCTTCATCAACCAGATCCGCATGAAGATCGGCGTCATGTTCGGCAACCCGGAAACCACCACCGGCGGCAATGCGCTGAAGTTCTACGCCTCGGTGCGCCTGGACATCCGGCGCATCGGCTCGATCAAGAAGGGCGAGGAGGTCATCGGCGCTGAGACCCGGGTCAAGGTGGTGAAGAACAAGGTCGCCCCGCCGTTCAAGACCGCCGAGTTCGAGATCCTCTACGACCACGGCATCTCGCGCGAGGGCGAGATCATCGAGCTCGGCGTCAAGCACGGCCTCGTCGCCAAGTCGGGCGCCTGGTACAACTACGGCCGGGACCGCATCGGGCAGGGCAAGGAAAACGTCCGCGAGTACCTGATCCAGAACCCGCAGGTGGCCCGCGAGATCGAGGGCAAGATCCGCGCCCTCGCATTGCCGAAATCCGCCGAGGCGCGTGAAGCGGCCGCCCCGCGCGAAGCCGAGCCCGAGGCCGAAGCGGCCGTCTAGCCAACCGGGCTGCCCAACAGGGGTGCCGGTGTTGACTTATTGACTTTTCGGATGGGTGATTCCGGCCAGGGATGCGACCGGTGCGAAAAGTCAATAAGTCAACACCGGCACCGAACCGCTCCGCGCGGGCCACGGCAATGGACCTGCTGGCCCGGCGCGAGCATTCACTCGCTGAACTGCGGGCCAAGCTCGCTGCCCGGGAATTTCCCCCCGGGGAGGTCGACACCGCGCTGGCGGCCCTCGGTCGCGAGGGGCTTGCGAGCGACGACCGCTTCCTCGAGGCTTTCATCGCCTCCCGTATCCGCAAGGGGCAGGGACCCATTAGAATCCGCGCCGAGCTGCGCCAGCGCGGCATCGACGGTGCCACCGCCGAGGCCGCACTGGCGGACGCCCACGACTGGTGCGCGCTGGCACGCGAGGTGCGTGCCGGCCGCTTCGGCGCAACGAGCCCGGTGGACGTGCGCGAGCGCGCCCGCCAGGCCCGCTTCCTCGAGTACCGCGGCTTCACCTCCGGGCAGATCCGCGCCAGCTTCGGCAGCGACGAGGAATAGCCGGGTGTCGGCATCGGGGTGCGCGCCCTTGCGGCGGGTGCTCCCGAAGTCGCTCCCCGATACTCGCTTGGTTCGGGAGCACCCGCCTCCGGGCGATTTGGCGCCGCGCCGAACGACGATTGAAGATTAGAAGCAGGTACATGAACACCGAGCAGATCCGCAAGGCCTTCCTCGACTACTTCGCCTCCAGGGGCCACCGCGTCGTACCGAGCTCGCCGCTGGTGCCGGGCAACGACCCGACGCTGCTCTTCACCAATGCCGGCATGGTCCAGTTCAAGGACGTGTTCCTCGGCAAGGATCCGCGCGACTACAGGCGTGCCGCCAGCTCCCAGCGCTGCGTGCGCGCCGGCGGCAAGCACAACGACCTCGAGAACGTCGGCTACACCGCCCGCCACCACACCTTCTTCGAGATGCTCGGCAATTTCAGCTTCGGCGACTACTTCAAGCGCGAGGCCATCGAGTTCGCCTGGGAGTTCATCACGCAGGAGATGAAGATCCCGAAGGAGAAGCTCTGGGTCACGGTGTTCCGCGAGGATGACGAGGCCGCCGACCTCTGGGTGAGGCACATCGGCGTCGATCCCGCGCGGCTCACCCGCTGCGACGAGAAGAGCAACTTCTGGTCCATGGGCGACACCGGCCCCTGCGGCCCCTGCACCGAGATCTTCTACGACCACGGCCCCTCGATTCCGGGCGGCCCGCCGGGTTCCCCCGACGAGGACGGCGACCGCTACGTCGAGATCTGGAACCTGGTGTTCATGCAGTTCGACCGCGCCGCCGACGGCACCCTCACGCCGCTGCCCAGGCCCTCGGTGGACACCGGCATGGGCCTTGAGCGCATCGCCGCCGTCATGCAGGGTGTGCACAGCAACTACGACATCGATCTCTTCCGCAACCTCATCCGCGCGGCCATCGAGGTCACCGGCGCGCCGGACCCGGCCTCGCCCTCGCTGCGGGTGATCGCCGACCACATCCGCGCGGCGGGCTTCCTCATCACCGACGGCGTGCTCCCCGGCAACGAGGGCCGCGGCTACGTGCTCCGGCGCATCATCCGCCGGGCGCTGCGCCATGGCTACGAGCTCGGCGTGCAGGAGCCGTTCTTCCACCGGCTGGTGAAGCCGCTGGAGCGGGAGATGGGCCGGGCCTTCCCGGAGCTGACCGCGGCCGTGGGCCACGTGGAGCGCGTGCTGAAGACCGAGGAAGAGCGCTTCGCCGAGACGCTCTCCCAGGGCATGAAGATCCTCGAGGAGGCGCTCGCCGGCGTGAAGGGCGGCCAGCTCGCCGGCGACGTGGTCTTCAAGCTCTACGACACCTACGGCTTCCCGGTGGACCTCACCGCCGACGTGCTGCGCCCGCGGGGCATCGCCATCGACCGCGACGGCTTCGAGAAGGCCATGGAGCAGCAGCGCAAGCAGTCCCAGTCGGCCAGCAGGTTCGCGATGGCCGCCGACTCCGGCCTGAAGCTCGACGCAAAAACCACCTTCACCGGTTATGAGCAGCTTACCGGGAATGGCCGCGTGCTGGCCCTGGTCAAGGGCGATACCCTGGCCGACCGCCTGCACGAAGGTGATTCCGGCGCCCTCATTCTGGATGCCACCCCCTTCTACGCCGAGTCCGGCGGCCAGGTCGGCGACCAGGGCGTGATCACCGCGCCGGGCTTGCGCTTCCGCGTCGGGGACACGCAGAAGCGCGGCGAGGCCTTCCTGCACATCGGCACGGTGGAGTCGGGCAGCGTTGCGGTGGGCGCTGTAGTCACCGCCGAAGTGGACGCCGCCGCCCGCAACGCCACGCGCCTCAACCATTCCGCCACGCACCTGCTGCATGCGGCGCTGCGCCGCGTGCTCGGCAGCCATGTCGCGCAGAAGGGCTCGCTGGTGGCGCCCGACCGCGCGCGCTTCGACTTCTCCCACTACGAGGCCATACGGCCGGAACAGCTGCGCGAGATCGAGCGGCTGGTCAACGCCGGGATCCGCGCCAACGCCGCGGGCGAGACCCGCATCATGGCCTATGACGAGGCGGTGGCCAGCGGCGCCATGGCGCTGTTCGGCGAGAAGTACGGTGACAAGGTGCGGGTGCTGCGTTTCGGGGATTTCTCCACCGAGCTCTGCGGCGGCACCCACGTCGCGCGCACCGGCGACATCGGGCTGTTCAAGATCACTGCCGAGTCCGGCATCGCCGCCGGCATCCGCCGCATCGAGGCCGTCACCGGCGAGCTGGCTCTGGAGCGCGTGGCCATGGAGGAGGCGACGCTCTCGCGCCTCGCCGAGCTCGTGAAGGGCAGCCGCGCCGATCTGGAGCCGAAGGTCCGCCAGGTGCTCGAGCGCAACCGCACGCTGGAAAAGGAAGTCCAGCAGCTCAAGGCGAAGCTGGCCGGGGGCGGCGGCGCTGGGGGCGACCTCGCCGCGCAGGCGGTGACCGTGGCGGGGGTGAAGCTGCTGGCGCAACGCCTCGATGACGGCACCGACCCGAAGATCCTGCGCGAGGTGGTCGACCGCATGAAGGACAGGCTCGGCTCGGGCGTCGTGGTGCTGGGCGCGGCCGATACCGGGGGCGCGCGCGCGTCACTGGCGGTGGGGGTCACCAAGGACCTCACCGGGCGCATCAAGGCGGGCGAGCTGGTCAATGCGGTCGCCGGCAGGATCGGTGGCAAGGGTGGCGGCCGGCCCGATTTTGCCCAGGCGGGCGGCCCTGATGCGGCGGGCCTGGATGCAGCCCTGGCCAGCGCCGCCGCCTGGCTCGGCGATCGGGCGGGTTGACCGCCCATTTAACAGTTCGGTTATGATCGCTGCGTTGCGCCTGTCCGCCCCAGGAAGGGCGGGTGGGGCACTGGCGGGAGAGGGGGTGCCCCGGCGCGGGCAGCCTCGCGTACCGCCGACAAGAAGAGCAGACGGGAGGGAGTCCATGCTGATCCTGACGCGGCGGGTGGGCGAGACGGTCATCATCGGCAACGACGTGGACGTCACGGTGCTGGCAGTCAAGGGCAACCAGGTGCGTCTCGGCGTCAAGGCGCCGCGGGAGGTCCCCGTCCACCGCGAGGAGGTCTTCCAGCGCATCAGCGGAGAGCAGGATCCCGGCAGCGGCACCGGGCACCGCCGCCGTCCGGTCGCCCCGGACTGACCGGCGGCGCTCCGCCCGAGACGCGGGCGCCCGATCCGGGTATCCTGTGCAACCCGCGCCGCCGGCCCCGCCCGGCGCGACCCGATTCCGGAGAGGTGGCCGAAGGCGGCGGTTTGCCAAGCCGTTATACGCTCAAAAGGCGTATCGAGGGTTCGACAAAATCGCCGGGCGATTTTGGACGCTGCAGGCGCCCCGCAGGGGCGAGGGGCTGTAGCCAGCCCCGAGTCAATCCCTCCGGGGAGTGAGCGAGAGACCAGAGACATCAGGAGAGGTGGCCGAGTGGCCGAAGGCGGCGGTTTGCTAAACCGTTATACGCTCAAAAGGCGTATCGAGGGTTCGAATCCCTCCCTCTCCGCCAGTCAATGAACAAGGGGCCCTCGTGGCCCCTTTTTTCTG
>JADYZO010000154.1 GCA_020853135.1 Gammaproteobacteria bacterium | reverse complement strand
TGTCCCCCCGTCGTGTGCCGGTGTAAATACTTATTCCCTTTCACACGATGGGCCGACTCTACACTCGGTCCAGGGATCGCGAAAGGGGTTCTTAACATATTCTTAAGCTGCATCGCGAAGCCCGGAAAGCGGAGTACAGACGGGGCACAGGCGGAGCAATCAAGCCCGGAAAGCCCGGCCTGACACCGGGGTCAGACACCGGGGTCACTCCGCAGCCGGGGCTTGTGCGCGGGCGAGCGGTTGCGCTAAGTTTCCCCATCCGCGCCGGCGGGGGGTGGGACGCACGCCGTCCCGGGCCGCCGGGCGGTGCGCAGCCGCCCGCGGGCGGGGCGCAGGCAGTGGCCGTACACACCTGATATCAGTACGCGCCATATAACGAAACAGACGAACAGGCAGCCTGCGGGGCACGAGCGCGGTCCTGCCGGCAGGCCTTTTCCCGGGGGCAGGTTCATGAGCGAGACGCACGGCTCCAGGCCCGTCGCCGGCCCCCGGTTCAGCGTTTTTTTGGGGAGACTCTCGCCATGAATCATTCCACCGCCACCCGCCTGCCGGGCATGGACAGGAAGCGCGCCGCCGCCGGCGCCCTGCTCGGACTGGCCCTCGCCATGGCCTGCCAGGCGGCGTTCGGACAGGCGCTCGAGGAAATCGTCGTCACCGCGCGGCGCCAGGGCGAAGAAAAGCTGATGGAGACGCCGCTCGCCATCACCGCCTTCGACGCCAATGCCATCGAGTCCAAGGGCATCAGCAACCTGCAGGACGTCGCCAACCTCACCCCCGGCCTGACGTTCTTCAACCCCTTCGGCGAGAACCTGCCGACCCCGATCATCCGCGGTATCGTGCCCCAGGACATCTTTGGCGAGAACGCCGCGGCGATCTTCATCGACGGCATCTACGTGGCCGGCCGCGAGGGCCTGAACGTCAGCCAGCTCGACATCGAGCGCATCGAGGTGATGAAGGGCCCGCAGACCGCCAGCTACGGCCGCAACGCCTTCAGCGGCGCCATCAACTACATCACCAAGGCACCGAGCGACGTCTTCGAGTCCAGGGTCGAGGGCGATGTCGGCAACCGCGGCAAGCAGAAGATCGTGGGCGAGGTCAGCGGCCCGGTCTGGGGCGAGACCCTGACCGGGCGCGTCTCGGTGCTCTATGACGAGTGGGACGGCTCCTACGACAACACGCTGGCGCCGGAGAACGACATCGGCGGCTACCGCTACCGCAGCTACCAGGGGAAGCTCCGCTGGCGGCCGACCGACACGCTGGACGTCAACTTCGGCCTCTACCGCTCCAATGACGAGATCGACGAATCGGCGGTCGGTGGCCTGCTCGCCAACTGCGAGGACCGCATCGAGCAGACTGCCGCCAACCAGCATGACCAGCCCTTCCCGTACCTGCAGAACTGGTGCGGCAAGATCCCCAAGCTGAAGTACCTGACGCCCATGCTCGATGCCAGCCAGTTCCCCAACGGGGTACCCGTCCCGGGGTCGATCAGGCGCGATGCGATGCCCAAGAATGCACTGGCGGTCGGCGAGGACCGCGACCTGGTGCGCAGCTACCTGAACGTGGCCTGGGATACCGACCTCGGCACCCTCTCCGCGCTCACCGGCTACTCGCACATGAAGCAGAGCAGCGTCTCGGATTTCAACCGCAGTTCCGGCATCCTGCCGCTGGTCTACTGCAACACGGGTTCGCCGAATGATCCCTCGGCCCCGCCGGGCTGCAGCCCGCCGGCCGGTGCGTGGTCGCGGGCCCCCATGGGCTGGATCAACATCGAGAACGGCTCGACGGTCGAGGAATGGAGCCAGGAAATCCGCTTCACCAGCCCGCGCGACCAGCGGATCCGCTGGCAGGTGGGCGGCTACTATTTCCACTCCACCACGGAAAGCCGGCCGGGCGACCCGGTGGGCACCTCGCCGCTGCCGTTCGCCTTCAGCGAGCTCGGCCCGGGTGGCCACATCGGCCTGGGGCCGTTTGCCGAGGGCCTGGCCATCGGCAGCTACATTTTCGGTGCCACCCTGGCGCCGGGCAGCGGCATCGACCCCCTGGCACGAACGGTGGCCGATGACAGCGAGAAGTCATGGTCCCTGTTCGCGGCCTCCGATTTCGAGATCACCGAGCAGTGGGAAGCCCGTGCGGAACTGCGTTACACGCAGGACAGGAAGCGCAGCACGGCCTACCGGTACACGCCCTGCGCCAGGGGCGCGTATCCCACCGGCCCGCAGGTGCCGGGGATTTCCGACCAGGGAGTCAGCTATCCGCTCGGTTATGCGGATCCGGGTTGTGGCAGCGACCTGTGGGACCTGCGCACACTGGGGCCGAGTGGCTATCAGAAGCTGGTCAAGGATGTGCATGGCGTCTACACGATGGTGAACGTCCCGGGTGTCGGCAGCGGCAGCATGCGCTTCGACAACTGGACGGGCCGCGCCGGCCTGAAATACAAATTCGACAGTGGCTGGATGGCCTACGGTTCCGTCGCCTATGGCGAGAAGCCGGGCGGGCTGCAGATCCTGGCGACCGACGCACTGATCGGCCAGGTGCCGACGCCCGTGGTGGTCAGCAACAGCTTCCGTCCCGAAAAGCTCACCGCCTTCGAGGTCGGCCTGAAGGGCTACACGCCCGACCGGCGCATCCGCATCGATATCTCGGCCTTCTACAACGACTGGCGCGACATCGTGCTGCGGCAGCTCACCGAGACCATCCCCGGCACGAATACCCGCTTCACGCAGCCGCGGGGCATGAACATCAACGCCGGCGACGCCCACGTCTTCGGCTGGGAACTGGCGACGGACATCGGGATCACCGACAACCTCACGGCGCGGCTGACCGGGGCCTTCACCGATTCCAAGTTCAAGAAGGCGCGGCAGGATACGTACTCGCTGTTCCCGAGTTTCTACACCGCGGATCCGAGCTGCGCCCCCGCGGAAATCGCCGTGCTCCCGGATCCGGATGCGACGACGAGCGCGAACGAGGCCCAGGATGAGAAGGCCGGGCAATGTCGTGCGCAATCCGGCGATGTCTCCGGCAACTGGCAGATGCGCCAGCCGCGCTGGACGGCCAGCCTGTCGTTCGATTACAAGCGCCAGCTGGTGGGGGACTGGGACCTGAAGTCGAGCCTGTCGGGCAACTATGTCGACAAGATATTCACCGCCAACGACAACCAGAACTGGATCCCGCCGCACACGAACGTGAATTTCAGCATCGGTGCCGAGTCACCGCGCTACACGGTGATGTTCTGGGTCCGCAACCTGCTGGACAACGACAAGCCGCTGTCCGCGTTCCGCGACATCTACTGGACCAACGATTCCGACATCCAGGCGCAGACGCCGATCGCCGGCACGCGGGCCATCGCCGCGTCCACCTTCGACGACTTCCCGCCCCTGCGCATGAGCATCAGCTACCCGAGCCTGCGCACCTTCGGCCTCACGGCGAAGATGCGCTTCGGAGGCGCGGAGAAGTGAGGCTGGCCAAGGGTCCGCACCGTGGGCAGCAGGATCGCCGGAAGGCACGGAGGCTTGTTCCGCGCCGGCTGATCGGCTAAGTTTCGACAACTGTGCCGGCGGGGGGGCGGGATGCAGGGTCCCGGGCCACCGGCGCGACAGCTCCCGGATCCACAACATGCACAAGGGATCGGGAGCGTTGTCTGCAGGCAACAATTGACGGACAAAGGGATTCCGTTTCCATACCGGCTTCCGAAGGAGATTTGTTGATGAACCGTTCCGCAATACTGGCTGTGCTCGCCCTGGCGAGCTTCGGCGCCCAGGCGGCCGACACGGAGCTGCAACCCCGCGTCGGCGTGGCCGCGGCCTTCGGCAGCTTCGAGGGCGACAAGGTGCCCTCGGGCGTGCTCGGCGACAAGTTCATCGACGACGACTCGGTGGGCTTCAAGGTCTACGGGCAGTACCCGCTGAACGACTGGTTCGCCGTGGAAGGCGCCTACCACAACACCCGCAACTTCAAGGACAAGGTGAAGGCGGGCGGCAGCCTGCCGGCGGGCGAGCTGAAGATCAACTTCGACGGCTGGTCGGTCCAGGGCCTGGTCTACATCCCGACCACCATCGAGGATTTCCAGGCCTACGTGAAGGCCGGCTACTACAACTTCGACGACGAGCTGGTGAGCAACGGCAGCAACATCGCCACCTCCTCCGAGCGCGGCCTGGTGGGCGGCGCCGGCGCGCTGCTGAAGATCGCCGACAACTGGGCCCTGCGCATGGACCTCGACTGGTTCGATGCCGACGTGGGCAACCTTTACACGGTGAACATCGGCCTGGAGTACTTCTTCGGCCACCGTGCGGCGCCCGCGCCGGTTCCGGTCGCGATGGCCGCACCGCCCCCGCCGCCCCCGGCCCCGGTGGCCGAGGAGCCACCCCCGCCGCCGCCCCCGACCGACAGCGATGGGGATGGCGTCGTCGACAGCGCAGACCTCTGCGCCGATACGCCGCGCGGCGAGCGCGTCGATGCGCAGGGCTGCTCCTGCGAGGTCACCCGGCAGCTCGAGTTCGCCTTCAACTCCGCCGAGCTGACGGATGCCGGCAAGGCCACGCTGGACGAGGTCGCGGCGAACATGGGCAAGCTCAAGCTCATCGAGGGCACGGTCACCGGCTACACCGACAGCATCGGCAACGACAGCTACAACCAGCACCTCTCCGAGCGCCGTGCGCAGGCGGTCGTCGATTACCTGCTGGGCCACGGCATCTCCGCCGGCCGGCTGACGGCGGTCGGCATGGGCGAGGCGGACCCGGTGGCCGACAACGCCACCGAGGCGGGCCGCGCGCAGAACCGCCGCGTCGTCCTGCGCCGCACGCATTGCGGCACCAACTGATCCCCGTCTTCACTTTCCGAGGGTAATTTCGTGAGAAAGACAACCTATTCGCTGATCGCGCTGGCCGTGCTGGCGCTCCTCGAGACGGCGCAGGCCTACCCGGTGCGCCTCCTCGCCTACAACCAGCGCAGCAGCTCGGGCACGCTGTCCACGCTGAAGTGGTCTGGCTGCACGACCTACACCACCACCAGCGCCTGTATCAACCCGGGCAACGCCAACCTCAGCGCGATGGGCATCACGCCCTCCACCGCGGTGTGGGACTGGA
>JADYZO010000153.1 GCA_020853135.1 Gammaproteobacteria bacterium | reverse complement strand
GACCCGGCACCTTAGGCCGCACCTTCCGCTATAACGAGCCGGGAAGGACCTGAAAGCCTTCCCGTGCAGCCGCATCGTTCAGGCGCTCGTCCAGGCTGACGAAGGGCAGGGAGGCGGGCGCGTGCTCGGTCGCCACGATCGCCGCGGCCAGTTGCAGGGCATCGGCGGCGCGCGTGCTCATCGAGCAGGGCATCGAGCACGCTCTGGCGCGCTTTCGGTGGCTTGCCCTTGACGACCGCCGGCCGCAGCGGCCGCCGGGCAGGGCGCAGCAGGCCGGCCTGTTCCAGCCGGCGCAGCCGGTCGTCCTGGTGCGCGTCGGCACCGATGCGCTCGAGCCGTGCAACGGGCTGGTCGCGGTCCATGATCACCACGACCTGGCCGGCCTTCACCTTGCGCAGGTAGGCGCTCAGCCGGTTCTTGATCTCGGAAATGGCCACCTTTTCCATCTGGCCATCATGGCCAGAACGCAATAGCCATGCCGGGCGCCTTTCGTGCAGTCGCCTACAGCCGCATCTCGACGGCGATGGCATCGTAAGGCGCACGCAGGCCGTCTGGCTGGCGATCGAGCAGGCCGGAGGCGGCCAGCGTCTCGACGTCCTCGTGGACGCGCTTGTAATCGCGTCCGAGCCGCTGTGCCAGCGCCCGGATGGACGGGGCAGGCTGCGCATGCAGCGCACGCAGCAGTTCCAGCCGTTTCGGCGTCAGCGCATTGAGCAGTGCCGGCAGGTCGGGGAACGTCAGATGCGTTTCCCGGACGCGCTCGCCACGCGCGGCCCGGTGCCAGGCACTGACGAACCGCTGTCCCATCTCTTGCGGCGTGCCGACATGAAGCTGGATCTTCTTTCTTGCGCTCATCGTCGTTGCCCTCGCGCCCGGCCGACGTCGGCCAGGAAGTCTGCCACCAGTTGTTCCGGCGTCGTGAACCGGTATGCCGTCTGCACATCGCCGACATGGCGGTGGTCGCCCTTGCCGGCTTCGTTGTCGTAGCCGACCAGCCGCCGGCCCGGGGTGCCGTAGAACAGCCGGTATTTCAGCCGATGCCGGCTGCCGGACACGGGATGCGGCAGTTGCCAGATCACCATCTCGATGATGGCGCCGTCCGCCAGGATCTGCTTGTCATGGAAGATCCGGACGGCCCGCATATGGCGAACCATGCCATACCCTCATCACGGCGTCAAACGCGGTGGGACGGACCTGATCTGGCCTGGCACCTTATGGAAAATCTCGCGGCGGCGGTGGGTGGAGGTTCACCCATTTGGGGGATGGCAAAACGTCGGGGGGGGTAGATTCATGGCAGACCGGTAGCCGGATCGATCTTCGATCCGGCTATCGGAAGAACAACGACACGATCGATTGGTGGGGGCAACGTCATGAAGAAATATCTCGGCGTGATTGTCCTGGCCCTGTGGTGCTGCGGTTCGGTGCAGGCCGAGCTGCTGAGCCGTGCAGGAGGGCAGGCGTATTACGACACGGTGCTCGACATCACGTGGCTGGCGAATGCGAACCTTGCGGCGACCAACACCTTCGGCGTCACGGGCCTCAACGTCTACGGCCTTATGACCTGGGCCCAGGCCAACGAGGGGATTGCGGCGATGAACAGCGCGAACTATCTCGGGGTGAACGACTGGCGGCTGCCGACCGTCATCGACACGGGCACGCCGGGTTGCGACTGGGCCGTCACCGGCACCGACTGTGGTTACAACGTGGACCTGTCCACGGGCGAGATGGCGCATCTGTACTACAGCACGCTGGGTAATGTGGGGCTTTTCAACACCAGTGGCAACCCGACTGGCTGTCCCGGAGGCCCCAACTACTGCCTGACCAGCACCGGCCCGTTCTCGAATCTCCAGCCCTACGGCTACTGGTCGGGCACGGTCTACGCGCCCGCTCCCGGTAGCAACGCGTGGTACTTCGTCTTCGGGTACGGCAACCAGTACAACGACCTCCAGGACATTCCCTTCCACGCCTGGGCCGTGCGCCCCGGCGATATCGTCCCGGTACCGGCCGCGGTGTGGCTGTTCGGGAGCGCGATGGGAGTGTTCGGGATGGTGCGCCGCCGTGTCCTGGCCGGTGCCGGGGCGTAGGGGCTTTGGCCTGCCACGGTCACCGGGTACGGGCCAGCACTTTCTCCAGTTCATCGAGCAGGCTGGGCATGCTCATGGCGGTGGCGAATTCGCGCACCCATCGGCGAACGAAGGCGACATCCAGGTCGGGGTTCGCTGCCAGCAATCCCTCCATGTCCTGGATGTCCTTGGGCCGCCCCGCCACCGCTTTCATCACCAGCAGGTCTTCCACGCGTGGAAGCCGGAGCATCAGGCCGCCGAGGGCGTGACGCTGGCTGCGCCCGACGGCGGCTTCCTCGAAGGAAAGGCTGCCGAGTATCACGTCGATATCGATGCCGGACGCTTGGTGTCGCATCAGCAGCACGCGGCTGCGAACGGCGAACTCGACGGCGCCGGTGATGCGGGGCGCGATCCCGTGCCGGGCACCGGCCTCCACCAGCCCGGCCCAGGCGGATTCTGGCGCGACGGCCATGACATCGATGTCCTGGGTCAGCCTGGGCTGTCCGAGCACGGAAGCGGCCACGCCGCCGATGAGCATCGAGGGAACGCCCGCCCCGTCGAGCCATTGCAG
>JADYZO010000152.1 GCA_020853135.1 Gammaproteobacteria bacterium | reverse complement strand
GCAGGAATGCCACCTTGGCCCACGACGAGAACACGACCCGCGAATTCATCCCCCTGTCCATCGCCGTGCTGACGGTGTCCGACACCCGCACGCCGGCCAGCGACAAGTCGGGCGACCTGCTCGCCTCGCGCATCGGGGCCGGCGGGCACCGGCTGGCTGCACGCGCCATCGAGAAGGACGACGTCTACCGGATCCGTGCCGTCATCTCCGCCTGGATCGCCGACCCGGCCGTGGACGCCATCATCACCACCGGGGGCACCGGGCTCACCGGCCGCGACGGCACGCCGGAGGCCGTGATGCCGCTCCTCGACAAGGAGATCGGCGGCTTCGGCGAGCTGTTCCGCACGCTGTCCTTCGCCGAGATCGGCACCTCCACGCTGCAGTCCCGCGCGCTCGGTGGCCTCGCCAACGGCACCTTCATCTTCTGCCTGCCTGGCTCGACCGGCGCCTGCGCGACGGGCTGGGACCGCATCCTCGCGGCGCAGTTTGACTGCCGCACGCGCCCCTGCAACTTCGTCGAACTCATCCCGCGACTCCTGGAGAAGTGAGGTCCCCATGGATCCACTGACCAATCCCGCGACGGGTCTCGAGGTCCACCAGTTCCCCTGCCTCGAGGACAGCTACGGCTACCTCGTCCGCGACCGGGAATCCGGCATCTGCGCCGCGGTGGATGCGCCCAGCGCCGCCGCAGTCGAGGCCGCCCTCGCCGCGACCGGCTGGACGCTCGATTTCGTCCTCAACACCCACCACCACCCGGACCACACCGGCGGCAATTTCGAGCTCAAGGCCGGCACGGGTTGCCAGATCATCGGGCCACGCGCGGACAATGCGCGCATTCCCGGCATCGACGTCGTCGTCGGCGATGGTGACATCGTCGCCATCGGCCGGCACCGCGCCCGCGTGCTCGACACGCCAGGGCACACCCGCGGGCACATCGTCTACGTGTTCGATGCCGACGAGGCCGTCTTCACCGGCGACACGCTGTTCTCCATGGGCTGCGGCCGGCTGTTCGAGGGCACCCCCGCCCAGATGTGGGACTCCCTGCAGAAACTGCGCGCGCTGCCGGCGCAGACCCGGGTCTTCTGCGCGCACGAGTACACGCAGAAGAACGGGCACTTCGCCCTCGGCCTGGAGCCCGGCAACCGCCACCTCCTGGCGCGGGTCCGCGAGGTGGACCAGTTGCGCAGCCTCGACATGCCCACCGTGCCGAGCACGCTGGGCCTCGAGCGGCTCACCAACCCCTTCCTGCGGCCGGACAGCCCGGAGCTGCAGGCCAGCCTCGGGCTCAGCGGGGCACCCCTGGTCGAGGTGTTCGCCGAGACCCGCCGGCGGCGCAACGAGTTCTAGGCAGCCGCGGCGGGAAGGGGTAAACTGCCGCGCCCTGCGGCAGGTGATCGGTGCACTCCTCACCGCTCCCGCAGGTGCAGGTCAGCGCGCCCGTAGCTCAGCTGGATAGAGCACCAGGCTACGAACTTGGGGGTCGGGAGTTCGAATCTCTCCGGGCGCGCCACTCTCCACACCAGCTGCCCTGCCAGCGGTCTCCGGCAACCGGTTTATTGGTCCGGCTTCAGCCGGGACCGCAGGTGCCCCAGCAGCCCCCGTGCCCGGTCCAGCATGATCCGTTCCGGGCCCGCCGGACCGCCCGCTGCCTTCCACAAGGCCAGCACCAGCACCGCGTAGCTGGTCATCCCCGTGGCGATCCCGGCCAGCAACCACAGGGCCGCCTGCGCCACCGGCATCGCGGCACCGTCCGCTGGCAGGAGCCAGTGGACGAACGCCGCCATCAGCAGCGATGCCAGCGCCGGGCGGATCGTCGCCCCGGCAAACACCCCCGCGCGCACACCCAGGCAACGCCGGACCTGGTGCAGGAACAGGGGCGTGCCCGCGACAGCCGTGATCAGCACCGCATAGGCGGCACCGGCGACGCCGTAGTACCGGGGCAGGACCGCGAGCAGCGTCAGCAGCAACACCGCGTCGATGGCGTTCACCGTGGCGATGCGGCCGGGGAACCCGCGCCCGATCAGCACGGCGGCGATGGATGAATGCAGCAGGAACAGCACGCCCGGGAAGACCAGGATCTGCATGAGCGGGATCGCCTCGAGCCACCTGGTGCCGAAAATGACCGGCACCAGATAGGGCGCCACGGCGAAAATGCCGGCCGCCGCCGGCAGCGCCAGCAGCGCCAGCATGCCAATCGCGTTCCGGTAGGCATCCGCGATTTCCTCGCGCCCGGTCATCCTGGCGAAGCTCGGCAGCAGGGCCCGGTTGATGGGGGCGCTGATCTCGCTGGTCGGCAGACGGGCGAACTCGTAGCTGATGTTGTACACACCCAGCGCCGTGGCACCATTGATCCGCCCGATGAAGAAATCCGAGGAACGGTCCTTGAGGAACTCGAGCACGTTGTTGAGCAGCAGCCAGCGGGAGAAATGGAAGAATTCCCCGAAGTGCGCCAGCGTGAACCGCGGCCGGAACGGATGCATGAGGTAGCTGATGGCCGTCCCGGCGACCCTGGAAAACAGCATGCCCACGACGAGTGCCCAGTAGTTGCGCAACACGAAGGCCAGCGGCACGGTGATGACGAACCCGGCGACCTTGCGGCTCACCTGGAAGCGGAATTCCCGGCGGAAATCGAGTTCCTTGCGGAACACGACGACACCGATGTTGTCGCAGCCCGACACCAGCGGGCCGAAGGCCAGCGCAGCGACGACCCATGCGACCTCGGGCCGGTGATAGAAGCCCGCGATCGGCAACGCCAGGGCCAGCATCAATGAGGTGATCGCGGCACCCAGGAGGAAGTTGCCGGTCCACGCGGTGTGGAAATGGTCGGCCGAGGCGTCCTGCTTGTGGATCAGGACGATGTCGAAGCCCAGTGCGGTCAGCACCTCGGCCATGGAGATGAACGACATCGCCATCGCCACCACGCCGAAGTCGCTCGGCAGCAGCAGGCGCGCCAGGATCACCGTGCTGATCAGGCCCAGCCCGCGTTCGACGAACTTGAAGAGCACCATCCATGCGGCGCTCTTCGCCATCCTGCGCTGGATACTGTCAGCCAAACTGCTTTCCCCGTGGATGCCGCGTCACGGCGCTGGCGGGCTCTGGAGATCCATCCGCCATGCTAGGCGCATCGTGCCGGAGCGGGCTGCGCGATGGCTCCCACAAATACGGACCGGCGAGACTGCCGGACCTGCTCCCGCTCCGGCGGTGGCGCCCGCCGGATGGGCACGCGGCCATCAGCGCGATGGGGAGCCGGGTCGGAAGATGTCCACCGTCAGCGTGAAGCTGCGTTCCTCCAGCGGGTTGAGCGCACCGACGCCGACCACCTGCCGGGCGACCTCCTCGCCCCGCTCATTGCGGATGGTCAGCACCATGGAATACTCCCAGGGCTCGCCCTCGGCCGGATGGCGGATGGTGCCCGACACGCGCAGCGGTGAAAGCTCCGCCACCGCGGTCGGCTGCCCGGCGGAGCGCTCGAAACGCAGGTAGCCCAGGCAGGCAGGGCAGATGCTCGCACTCTCGAGGATCGTGACCTTGCAGTGCGGGCACACGCGCGTGCGCCCGGCATTGCTCCTCGGCGCCGATGTCCGGCCGAGAAACAGGGGCCGCGGTGGGTTGGCCATGGTCCGTGGCCGCCTAGCCCTGGGCGGCCAGCCTGGCGCTCTTGCCGTCCCAGCCGAACTCCACGCTGCCGCGCATCTTCGACCCGGCCGCCACGGTGAGCATCTCCGCCTTGACATCGCCGGCCAGCACCCCGGACTCCAGCAACTCGACGCGCGCGGCGCCATTGATGTTGCCGTGGAGTTCCCCGGCGATCACCACCGTCTTCGCATACACCTGGCCGGTGAGGTGCGCGCCAGGCTCGATGGTGAGGTTGCCATCGACATGGACGTCGCCCTTGAAGCGGCCGGCGAGGCGCACGTGGCCCGCGCCCTCGATCTTGCCCTCGATGGCGAGGTCGGCGGCGATGATGGTTTCCTTGGCCGCCGGGCGCTCGGCGCGCCGGGCCGGCTCGGCAGCCAGCGGCATGGGTGCCACCTTGTCCGTCTCGCGGGCCGGCGGGGCGCCGGCTGGCAAGGGCGGGGTCCCGGCAGCGGGCGATGCTTCTTTCCACAGGGCCATGTTCATATCCTCGTTATTGTTATGCCGGAACCGCTTAATTACACGGAAGATATGGTCCAGGTCAAACGCAGTTCTGGTCCGGCCACCTCGCCCGGTACTCCCGGTGGGCCTCCGGGGTGGCGCCAGCGCCCGTTTCCGCCAGCCGGGCCGGGCGGAAACCCGAGCCGATGGCGCTGACGCGTACTGCGCGCCCCTCCACCGCAAAGCGTACGCGCCATTCCCTGACGGCCAGCAGCAGGCCCCCGCCGCTGCGCCGGATGCGCCGGTAGGGATGCGGTTGCGGGCCGAGCGCCAGGGTCGCCACGATGCGCTCGCGCAGGGGCAGCCCCGTGCGCGCCTCTATCCAGGCCGCCTGCTCGGCCGCAACCGGGTCGAAGGCAACCACCCAGGCGGGCAGCGGGTCGGCGGTCGCCGCCGCGGCGAGCCAGCCGCTGCCGGCCGCCGGGTGGGCATCGGTGTAGGGCACGTAGGGCTTGAGGTCCAGCACCGGCGTGCCATCCAGCATGTCGCCGCCACGGATGAAGAGCCGCAGGCCCTCGATGCGTTCGAGGCGCACGGCCGACAGGCCGAGCGGATTGGGCCGGTGCGGTGCGCGGGTGGCGAACACGCCCTTGCGTCCGGTGGTGCTCCGGGGCGGCAGCACCTTGGGGCGCCAGCCGCGGTTGAGGTGGAACCAGAACAGCACCCAGAGGGTGTCCCAGCCCGCCAGGTCCTCCAGCGCGTGCTCGAAATTCCGGCCGGGGTACAGGCGGATCTCGGCGGGGAGGTCGGGCGCGGCGCCCGGCTGGCGGGGTGCCTCGGCACGGCTTGCCGCCGGCGCGTGCACGACTCCGATGGGCTCCAGGACCAGCGGACCCGGTGGCGCTGCGGCGGCGGACATGCCGCTCAGCTGCCCGCCGCTGGCGGCGCATCGGTCGGCAGGATGCGCAGTTCGCGCTGGGGAAACGGGATGCCGATGCCCGCGGCATTGAGCGCATCGTAGATGCCCATGGCCAGCACACTGGTGGTCGCCAGCAGCGCGTCGGCGTCCGGGGTCCAGGCGAGCACCTCGAAGTCGAGTGCGCTCTCGCCGAAGCCCTTCATGACCACCGCGGGCGCCGGCTCCACCGCCACACCCGGCGTACGCGCACACACCTCGAGCAGCAGCGCCTGCACCTGCCGCAGATCACTGCCGTAGGCGACACCCACCGGCAGCTGGATGCGTCGCATGCGGTCGGCCAGGGTCCAGTTGGTGACCTGCCCGGAAATGAACGTGCTGTTGGGCACGATCACATCAGCGCCTTCCGGTGTCCTCACCGTCGTGGCCCGCAGGCCGATGTGGCGCACGCGCCCGGTGCCGCGGTCCACGGCGATGAGGTCCCCCGTCTGGAATGGCCGCTCGAAGGCCAGCACGATCCCCGAGACGAAATTGTTGACGATGTTCTGCAGGCCGAAACCGATGCCCACGCCGAGCGCGCTGATCACCAGCGTGAGCTGGCTCAGCTCGAAGCCCGCGGCGGCCAGTGCCATCAGCATGCCGACCGTCAGCAGCAGGTAATAGATGAGACGCGAGGCGGCGGCGCGCTCACCGGCCGCGAGCGGCAGCCGCGTGAGCACGTCCTCGTCGAGGACGAAGCGGACGAAGCGCGCCAGCACGACGGCCAGCACCAGGCCGATGCCGAGCGCCAGCACGTCGAGGAGCGACAGGCTGATGCCGCCCACGCCGAACTTCGTGCCGGCCATGCCGGCCAGCGCAGCCCATAGCGGCGCCGTGAACGGAAACACGCGGACCACCACCGGCAGCACCAGGAGCAGCAGGGCCAGGTTCACCAGCTGGTGGCCGCGCCGGCTGACCGCCGCCGGGTAATCGCGCACCGCACGCAGCCGCCTGACCGCGGGGCGTTCGAGCAGCTGGTCCCAGATCTCGCCGAGCACCTGGGAGAGCACCGCCAGGACGACGGGCAACAGCGCAAACAGCAGCACACCTTCGAGCAGCTGCCTGCCGAGGCGCACGGCGCCCGCGGTCACGGCCACCAGCCCCGCCGCCACGAGGCACTGGCCGAGCACGATGCCCGGGCGGACCGCACCGGCCGCGCCCTGCACGGCGCCTGCGGGTGCCAGGCGCGCATAGGCTGCGGCCAGCCGGCGCAGGATCAACAACGTGCCGATGCCGATCAGCAGGAAGCCCAGGGCATCCGCGCCATGGGCGCCCAGCAGGAGGTTGAGCCAGGTGCTGGCGACACTCAGCAGCAGCAGGCCACGCAGGGGCCACCTGACATCGGGGGGCACGATCAGCGGCAGCAGCGGCCAGGCTGCCGCCACGACGATGATGATGCGCAGCAGGCCGACCCCGGCCGGCAGGCCCAGGTCGACCACCTCGGGCGTGAACACCGCCCAGACCAGCACGGCGGCGGCCAGCGGCTGGCGCACGAACAGCTGTCCCGCCGCGAGTCCGTCCCCGGCCTGCAGCGCACTGCGGCGCAGGCCGAGGACGCCGGCAAACACCAGCCCGAGGAGCAGGACCGCGACGATGCAGCGCCCCGGGTGGCTGTCGACCAGGTCGGCGGCGCTGTCCCAGGTCTCGGCCATGCTGGCGCGCAGGTCGAGCCTGGGCACGCCCAGCGCGGACAATGTCTTCCAGAGCGGCGGGCGCTCCGGCGCCAGGGTGGCCAGCGCATCGGCACGGCCTGCGGCATCGATGTCCGTGCGGGCCTGGGCAATGCGCTGCTGCATGGCCTTGGCACGCTCGGCCTGGATCACCACGGCGTCGAGCGCGCCACGCAGTGCCCCGCGCAACCGCTCCAGGTCACGCTCCAGCGCACCCATCCGCGCACGCAACACCTCGGGAACATCACCGGCCTGCGGACTGGCGCGCACCTGCCCGATGAACTCGCTGCCGGCGCGCATGGCCGCACGGCCGCGCTCCAGTTCGGCCGCGCGGGCATCGATGGGCCCGCGCGCCGTGGCCACGGCAGCTGCCAGGCGCGCGAGATCCTGCGCCAGGCTGTCGCGCCCGATGGCCGAGAGCGGGTCCAGTTCCGCGGGCGCTGCCGCCGCCACCCGCAGGGCCACCTGCGGCTCGAGGGTGTTCAGCGCCTGTTGCGCAGCTGCCAGGCTGTCGGCACGCGCAACGGCAGCCTGCAGCGAGGTGACCGTCGCGGCGATGCCGTCTAGCTCGCGCGCGAGGTCCACCATCGGGAGGTCGGCAACTGCAGTGGCGGCCGGCGTGGCCGGAGCAGCCGGTTCGGCGGCCGCCGGCTGCGCGGGCGCCACTGCGGGCGCCGCCAGCCAGAGCAGCAGGAGGCCATGCACAGCTGATCGCATGGCGCGGATTGTAGCGGAGTGGCGCAGGCGCGGACGGCAGCGCTCAGTAGAGCAGGAACTCGCGCCGCTCCGCGGCCCACGCCGACTCGTCACGCCGGGCCAGCGCGTCGAGGTCCCCGGGTGTTGCCTGCGGATCATCCACCCACTGGCGCAACAGCCCGCTGCCGTTGATCAGGTCGATGGCGAGCCGGCCCTGCTCGTACTCGTACGGGAAATCGCGCCACAGCGGGTAATCGGGCCGCAGCGAACGCAGCGCCTTGAAGGCCAGCGCCTGCAGGCGCCAGGGGCGGAATGCCGCGTGGTCGTAGCCGCGACCCTCGACGTGGACCTGCAGGCCCGCGCAGAGGCGGCCCGCGTGCTTGTGGAAAACCGGCTCGAACCAGCAGGGGCGCAGCCGGCAGCCCTGCAGCCAGTCGGGCGCCAGCGCGTGCATCCGGCCGAGCAACGCCGGCACGTCGAGGTCCGGCGCACCGAAACCCTCGAGCGGGCGTGTCGTGCCACGGCCCTCCGAGAGGGTCGTGCCCTCCAGCAGGACGGTGCCGGGATAGCAGCGCGCCATGGCGAGCCCCGGCGCATTCGGGCTGGGGTTCACCCAGCAGCGCTCACGCAGCGGCCAGCCATGGCCCGGTGGGGCATCGACCCGCCAGCCGGCGAGCGGCACCACGCGGTAGTCGACATCGAGGCGCAGGTGGCGGATGAACCAGTGGCCCAGTTCGCCCAGCGTGAGGCCATGGCGCATCGGCAGCGGGCCCGCACCGACGAAACTCTCCCAGCCCGGGCGCAGCGCCAGGCCTTCGATGGGCCGGCCCACCGGATTCGGCCGGTCCAGCACCCACACCGACTTGCCGCAGCGGGCCGCCGCCTCGAGCACGTAGCGCAGCGTGGTGATGAAGGTGTAGATGCGACAGCCGAGGTCCTGCAGGTCCACCAGGATCACGTCGAAGCAATCCAGCATGGCCTGGGTGGGCTGGCGCACCTCTCCATAGAGGCTGAACACGGGTATGCCATGCACCGGGTCGATGAAGTCCGCCGACTCCACCATGTTGTCCTGCTTGTCGCCGCGCAGGCCGTGCTGCGGCCCGAAGGCACAGCTGAGCCTGATGCCGCGCATTCGCGCCAGCGCGTCGAGCGAGTGCGTGAGGTCGGCGAGCACCGAGGCCGGATGCGCCAGCAGCGCGACGCGCCGCCCGGCGAGCGCCTTGCGCAGCGTCGAGTCCGCGCGCAGCTGGTCGATGCCGAATTTCACGGAACCTGCCACCCTCCCCCTCAGCCCACCGGCCCGGCCGGCGCCAGCTCCAGCACCCGCCCCGCCGCGTGGTGGAAATCAGGCGCTCCCGGCGGATGCCGCAGCGCCCAGTGGCTCATTGTGCCCGAACGCGCCTCGATGACGGCGCACAACCCGATGTGCAACGACCCCGCCGCCCCGGGCAGGGGCGCCAGCACTGCGGTCAATTGCAGGCTGCCGGCCGGGCGTTGCCAGCGGGTCGACGGGGGTGCCGCGAGGGCGAGCGCCGTCATGCCCTGGCGATGGCCGGTGAACCGGTAGGCCGCCCAGTCGCCCGAGGGCGAGAAGTTGAACTCGAGATAGCCGGCCTCGCCGGCCATGCCGATGAAGGCCTCGAAGCAACTGTGGCGCCAGAGCCCGTCGCGCCGGGCAGCGCCAGCGGGTGCGGGCAGGGCGAGTGCGGGCAGGGCGAGTGCGGGCAGGTCACCCTCGAGGGTCCAGGTGAGCGCCAGCCCGCCCGTCGCGGTGCGGATTGCACCGGCATCCAGGCGGGTGACGGCGCTGCAGCCGGAATCCGGGTGGGGGTGGAGCAGCATGGCGGGCGGAAGTGTACGGCAAGAGTCCGCTCCGCATCCCCGGCAGGGCTGCCGAAAACGACAGGCCCCGCATCTGCGGGGCCTGTGGCATCGTCATCCGCGGGGCCGGGCGGTCAGGAAACCGCCCGCCGGCGCCAGCCCGCACCCAGCAGGGCAGCGCCGAACAGCCAGGCCACGCCGGGTACCGGAACTTCCGCCAGGTTGAGCACGCCCGAGTAGCTGCCACCGTTGGCGCCGGTGGCATCACCGCGGATCTCCAGCACGTAGCTGCCGGGGCCGAGCGTGACGGGGTTCATGACCGTGTAGGTCACGTTGCCCGCCGACTGGGTCATGCCCCAGTCGGCCAGGCAGCCACCCGGGCAGCCGGCACCGATGATGGATGTCGGGTAGAAGTCCACCGGCAGGGCATACAGGCGCATCTGCAGGTTGCCCACCTCCAGCGACCCCAGGCTGATGCTGGAGGACACCGCATTGGCCACGCTGCCCACCGGGACGGTGAAGATGTAATCGTCGTAGAAGCCGAAGGCGCCGGCCGTCGGGAAATTCGGGTTGGTCGGCGCGGGGAAGGCATTGCCGAAGAAATCGGAACCCGGCACCGTCTGTGCGGTCGCCGTCCCGCTGCCGGTGGTCACGTGGATGCTGCCGTTGTACGTGGTGGAATAGCTGAGCGTCAGCGCGTGCGCGCCCGGCGCGCCGAACAGGCAGGCCGCGGCGAGCAGGCTCGCGGCCAGCGATGACTTGGGCATTGCCATGGTGCTTCTCCCTCGGGCTCTTGTTGTCCGGCGTGCGCCAGCCGTCGGGCTGGTGTCAGGCCGTCATTGCTCACTGGGCAGCCTACCGGCAAAACCCCGGTGGCACAAGGTTGCGGAGTCCACACGGCCTTGATTGGCCACCAGTTTCCATAACGCCCGGGCCGGCCTGGCCGGACCTAGGCACCGTGGGCAGGACCCTTCACCCGGGTGGCGGCAAAACCCTCGAGCTCACCCATCCGCGCGAGCCAGGCGGCCAGCCGGGGCGTCGCCGAGTAATCGAGCTGGCGGCCCAGCTTGGTCATCAGGTACGCGGCGATGGCGAAATCCACCACGGTCAGGCTGCCCAGCAGGTACTCGCGACCCTGCAGCTGTTCATCGAGGATGCCGAGCAGCGGCTCGAGCGTGCTGGTGTCCCTCTCCTCGGCCGCCTTCAGTGCCGCCATCGCCGGTGTCAGGTGGCAGCTCTGCCAGTGCAGCCAGCGGTCCACGTCCGCCCGTCCGCGCGCATCGGTGGGCAGCGCCCGGGTCTGCGGGAACACGGTCGCCAGGTAGGCGAGGATCGCGTTCGACTCCCAGAGCCGGAAGTCGCCATCCACCAGTGCCGGCACCCGGCCCATGGGGTTGATGGCCAGGTATTCGGGCGTGTGGGTCTCGCGGTCCTTGAAACTGACGTGGTGCACCTCCACCGGCAGCCCGTAGTGGCGCACGAAGGCCTCGACCTTGCGGTTGTTGGGAGTGATGGTGAAGGTGTACAGGCGCATCGCTCGTTCCAGCTGGCCAGACTGGCAGCCCGGCATGCCCCTATTATTGCGCCATGAGCCGCTGGCGACCACCGCAGCCGAAATCCTCCCCGCACATCACGCCGGCGGGATACGCCGCGCTCACGGCCGAACTCCAGGCGCTGTGGCCACGGCGCGCGGAGGTGGTGCAGGCGCTGGCCGCCGCGGCCGCCGAAGGCGACCGCTCCGAGAACGCCGAGTACATCTACCGCAGGCGCGAACTCGCCGGCATCGACCGGCGCATCCGCCATCTGCAGAAGCGGCTGCCCGAACTGCAGGTGGTGCGCCAGGCCCCCGCCGGCGGGCGCATTTTCTTCGGCGCCCGCGTGCGGCTCGCGCGCGGCGATGGCGCCGAGGTGGAGTACCGCATCGTCGGCGCCGACGAGACCGATGCCGCCAGCGGCTGCATCAGCATCGACTCGCCGCTGGCGCGGGCGCTGCTGAAGAAGGCGGTCGGTGAGCAGATCGCGCTCGGCGTCCCGGGTGGCAGCGAACGCTATGTCGTGCTGGCAGTGGGCTACGACTGACCGCACACCCCGCCGGACATCCGCTCAGGGTCCCGGGTCCGGGTCGATCGCCAGATGATCGTAGGGCCCCGCATCCGCGGGCACCGCTTGCACCACGATGCGTGCGTCGATCGCGCGCGCGCCGGCGGCATCGACCACCACCGGGTTGAGATCCATCTCCGCAAGCCAGGGCAGCTCGCAGGCCATGGCCGAGACCCGCAGCAGGAGCTCGTGCAACGCGGCCTCGCTGGCCGGCGGCGCGCCGCGGAAGGGCCTGAGGTAGGCCGCCGCGCGGCTGCGGCTGATGAGGTCCGCGGCCAGGTGGTGGTCGAGGGGCGGCAGCGCCACCGCAGCGTCCTGCAGCAGCTCAACCAGCGTGCCGCCCAGGCCGAAGCTGATGCCCGGACCGAAGACCTCGTCGCGCGCGATGCCGACCATCACCTCGTGGCCACGTGCCATGGGCTCGATCACCACGCCCTCGATGCGCGCTGCGGGCCGCAGCCGCGCCACCGAGGCGGTGAGGTCCGCGAAGCTCGCCTGCACCTGCCCGGCATCGGCCAGGTGCAGGCGCACGCCGTTCACCTCGGTCTTGTGGCTGATGTCGGGCGAGAGGATCTTCATGGCCACGGGGAACCCCGCCTCCTGCGCACGTGCCACTGCCTCGGCCGCCGAGCGCGCCGGCAGGCTCGGCACGACGTCGATGTGGAAGGCGCCAAGCACCGCCTTGGACTCGGTCAGGGTCAGGACACTGCGCCCCTGCGCCAGCGCAGCCTCGATGAGCGCGCGGGCGCCGGCGACGTCGGCCGCCACCGGCGGCCTGGACGGCGTGGACCGCCCCCCCAGCTGCAGCCGGTTGCGCCCATGGGTGCTGATGGCCGCAAAGGCATCGACCGCCGCCTCGGGCGTGCGGTAGCCGGGCAGCCGCGCGGCCCGGAACAGCGCGCGGCTGGATGCGACCGAGGGCTCGCCCATCCAGCAGGCCAGCACGGGCTTGTCCTGGCCGGTGGCGGCCTTTACCAGCGCACGTGCCACCGCCTCGCTGGCGGTCAGCGCCTGCGGTGTGAGGATCGCGATCAGGCCATCCACCTGCGGATCATCGAGGCAGGCGCCGAAGGCTGCCGTGTAGCGCGCGGCATCGGCATCACCCAGCACGTCCACCGGATTGCCGTGCGACCAGTGCGCCGGCAGCGCGGCGTCCAGCCTTGCCAGGGTCTGCGGCGCGAGTTTGGCGAGGCGCAGGCCGCGGTCGGCGGCATGGTCGGCGGCCATCACGCCAGGGCCGCCCGCATTGGTGACGATGGCCAGGCGCCGGCCCGTCGTGTGCATCCCCGAGCCCAGCGTCGCCGCCACGCCGAAGAAATTGGCGAAATCGGCCACGCGCAGCGCACCGGCCCGCCGGAGGGCGGCATCGAACACCCGGTCGCTGCCGACCAGCGCGCCGGTGTGCGAGAACGCCGCGCGCGAGCCCTCGGCGTGGCGGCCCGCCTTCATCACCACCACCGGCTTGCCGCGCGCCGCGTTGCGCAGCGCGCTCATGAAGGGGCGTGCGTGGTGGATGCCCTCGATGTACAGCATGATGCTGTCGGTGAGCGGATCGGCGGCGAGGAAGTCGAGCATCTCGCCGAAGTCCACGTCCGCACCGATGCCGGTGGAGATGACGCTGGAGAAGCCGACGCCGTTGACCCGGGCCCAGTCGAGGATCGCCGTGCACAGCGCCCCCGACTGCGAGACCAGACCGATGCGCCCGGGCAGCGCGTTGCTGGCGCTGAAGGTGCCGTTGAAGCCGATGTCGCTGCGGATCACGCCCACGCAGTTGGGGCCGAGGATGCGCAGGCCATGGGCACGCGCGTGGGCGAGCATCTCCTGCTCCAGCGCGCGGCCTGCCGCGCCCGCCTCGCGGAAGCCCGCCGACATGACGATCGCCGCACGCACGCCGCGCGCGGCGCAGTCCCGGATGATGCCTGGCACGGTCGCCGCCGGCGTGACGATGATGGCGAGGTCGATGTCGCCGGGCACCGCGCCGATGGCGGGGAAGGCGCGCACACCGCCGATGGCGTCGCGCCCGGGGTTGACCAGGTGCAGCGGGCCGGCGAAGCCCGCCTCGCGCAGGTTGGCGAGCACCACGGTGCCGAGCGCGCCCGGCCGGTCGCTGGCGCCGATCAGCGCGAGCGACTTTGGTGCAAATAGCGCAGTGATGCGACTGTCAGCCACGGCCTGGTCTCCCGCCTCGCGCCAGCCCTGCAAGCTACCGGATGGACTGCGGGGCTGTCGACTGTCCGCGCGCTCAGGCGGCCTTGCGCACCGCGGTCCCGGCGCCGCCGAGCGCGGCAAGCAGCTCGCCGAGGAGTTGCACGAGCTCGCCGCTCATGAGCGCGAAGTCGATGGCGAACTGTTCGGCGGCATCCTCGCCCTGCGCCTCCCCGTCCTGGTGGACATCGAGGAAGCGGATGCGCCGCAGCTGCAGGTTCTCGTGCAGCACGAAGGCGATGCGGCCCCGCCAGCTGAGCCCCAGGCGCACGGGCTGCTTGCCCGCCGCCAGGTGCTGGCGGATGTCGGCCCCGTCGAGCGGATGGCCGGCATAGCGGACGCTGGCACCGGCCGCGCGCAGCTCGAGGTCCTGCTCGATGGCAAGGTGCCCGGGCGGCCCGCCCTGCCCCAGCCAGGCGGACATGCACTGCGCGGGTGCCTGCAGCGAGGCGACCGGCTGCACCGGCAGCCCGCCCAGGCTGTCGCGCAGGACCTCGACCAGCTCATCGGCGCGCGCCGCGCTGGCGGTGTCGACCACAAGCCAGCGCTGGCGCAACGCGAGCCAGGCACGGGTCACCCGGCGGCGGGTCAGCGCCCGCGCGCGCAGTTCATCGGCCACCCGCGCCTTGAGTTCGCGCATCTGGCGCCGGCCCACGGGATGGCCCTGGGACCGGGCCAGCACGGCCGCGCGCGCCTTCGCCTCCTGGTTGACGATGCTGGCCGGCAGCAGCTTCTGCTCCTGGCCGAGCGCCAGCAGGCAGTGCCCGTCCTGGGCATGGACCAGGGCATCACCTGAATCCGTGCAGGGCACCCAGCCGCGGGTCTGCATGTCCAGCGCGCCGCAGGGACGCAGGGGCCGGGCGGCCAGCACGGCCTCGAGGTCGGCGGCGCTGCCGCTCCACTCCTGCTGGAGCTGGAAGAGGGTCAGGTTGCGGAACAGCACGGCGGGAACATCCTGCGCGAAAAGCGCGCGAGTATACCGGAGCGCGCCAGGCGCACGGCTGTCAACCAGACCCGTGGCTGCTGCGTTCATGCACCAGTGCCAGGAGACCGTTCCCCATGCGAATTCAATCCGGCCTGTCCCCGCACCGCCGTGGCGCGAGCCTGGCGGTGCTGCTGGTCGCGGCCACCGCAGCCGGCTGTGCTGCCCCGCCGGTCCGGACGCGGGTCGTGGCACCGCCGCCTGACCCGCCGAGCACCCAGGTGTATGTCTATCCCGCCGCGGGGCAGACGGCCGGGCAACTCGACCGTGACCGTTACGAATGCCACGGCTGGGCGGTACGCGAGTCGCACTTCGACCCGAGCCAGCCGGGCCTCGCCCCGCACCAGCGCGTGGAGGTCGTCGCCATGCCGCCCTCGGGGGCGGGCACGGCCGTGGGTGCGGCAACCGGCGCCGTCATCGGGGCGGTGGTCGCCAATCCCTACCATTCAGCCGAGGGCGCGGTGATCGGTGCCGTCGCCGGCGGCCTGCTCGGGGCGACCAGCGATGCGGCGCGCGCCCAGGAAGCCGAGCGCATCAACCAGGCCGGCCACGCACAGGGCGCGCGGATGCAGGCCATCCGCGAAGAGCAGGCCGCCGGCTATCGTCGCGCCCTCACCGCCTGCCTCGAGGGCCGCGGCTACACCGTCCGGTAGGCGCAGGCCCGCCGCTTCCACACACACGAGGACATGCCCGTGACCCGCCACTCATCCGCAGCCGTTGTCCTTCACCAGCCATCGTTCGCCGGGGTGATGCTGCTTGTGCTGATCCTGGCGGCGGCGGCACTGTCGCCGGCCCTGGCGGACGGCCGCGGCCGGACGTTCGACAACCGCTATGCCCACAACCAGTATTATCCTGCACGTGGCTATCGCGCGCCTGCGCTGCCACCACACCCCTATCCCGTGCATTACCACGGCAGCGCCTTCTACTACACGGGCGGTGTCTGGTATCGCCCCGCGGGTCCGCGCTTCGTGGTGGTGGCCCCGCCGATCGGCGTGGCCGTGCCCATCCTGCCACCCTACTTCACCACTGTCTGGTTTGCCGGCGTCCCCTACTACTACGCCAACAACGTCTACTATCGCTGGGCACCCAGCCAGAGCAGCTATATCGTCACGGATCCACCCGGCGCACCGGATTCAGCGACCACCACGCAACCCGACCAGGGCGACATCTATGCTTATCCGGCCCGTGGCCAGAGCACGGACACGCAGGCCAGGGACCGCTATGAATGCCACCGCTGGGCAGCCGACCAGACCGGCTTCGACCCGACGCAGCCGCTCGGTGGCGTGGCTGCCAGCCAGTCCACGGCCAGGCGCGCCGACTACCAGCGGGCCGAGACTGCCTGCCTCGAGGCGCGCGGCTACACCGTGAGGTAAGCCGCCCGCGCCAGCCAGGGCGACCACCGCCCTCCGGTACGCTCAGCGCAGCAGCGGATCGGCTGCGGCGATGAACCGGGTGACGATGGCATCGCCCTGCTGCCAGGCGAGCTGCAGGCCGCCGGCGCGGTTGGCGACCACCGGGTACATGCCGGCGCCGAGCTCGACGGGCACGCCAAAACTCTTGCCGTGGTCGCGTGACACAGCGGCGAAGACACGCCTTTCACCGGCGAGCTTGGTGTGCCACACCGCCACCAGCCGGTCCTTGACCAGGGCGAGCACCGGCGCATCCGAGACCGCGGGACCCGGCTGCAGCGGCACGGCCGCCTCGAAGGTCTTGCCGCCGTCCACCGAGCGCGACAGTGCGGCGCCCTGCGGGTCGGCGCCGCCATCGTAGGCGGCCGCATAGACGTAGTTGCCATCCACGGCGATGGCGGTGGGCTTGAGCGGGCAGGCTTCGATCTTCCAGCGGGCCCCGCCCCAGCGCGCGCGGGGCTGGAAGGACTTGCCACGGTCGGTGGAGATGGCCACGGTGCTGTCGCGGTTGCCCTCCGCGCTCACCTGGCGGGAACCGAGGTAGATGCGCCCGTCGTACACCGCTGCAGTCGCCTGGCAACAGGGGCAGACATCGGCCGGGAACACCTCGAAGTCACCGCCGAAGCTCTTGCCGTTGTCGTGGGACACCGCCGAGAAGATCTTGCCGCTGGGGCTGTCCTTGCCCATGTCGCGGGTGTCGACCCAGTAGGTGTACACGCCGCCCTGGTTGTCGGTGGTCATGGTGCCGAAGCACTCGGCATTCGCCAGCCCGCCGTGGACGATGTCGCTGTTGTCGGAATCGGCCACCGCACCCAGCACCACCGGCGCGGAGAAGCTGCGGCCCCCGTCCGTGGAGCGCGTGTACATCGGCAGCACGATGGGCTTGCCATTTTTCTTGTCGATGCTGTTGCCCGGGAAGAACACGTGCAGCGTGCCATCCGGGGTGGCATTCAACCGCGGCTTGCTCACCGGGAATCCCCAGACGGCGCCGGGCGTGCCGTTGACGCGCACCGGAGCGCCGAAGCTCTTGCCACCGTCGGTCGAGCGCACGAACCAGAGGTCGGTCTCGGCGAGATGGGTG
>JADYZO010000151.1 GCA_020853135.1 Gammaproteobacteria bacterium | reverse complement strand
CACCACGTCGGCTTCCTTCGCCACGTTGGCGCCGTAGGCGCGCGCCTCGGCCCCGGCCGCCTTGCAGGCGGCGACCACCTCGCTGCAGCTCGCGGCGTCCATGTCCACCAGCGCCAGCTTCGGCCCGTGCTTCGCCAGCCGCCGTGCCATGGCCGCGCCAAGGCCGCGTGCCGCGCCGGTGATCACGATGGTCCTGCCCTTGATGTCCATGAACGCTCCCGGCATGCGCCTGGCTGGGGTGGAAGGGAGCGCCATGGTAGCGGCTTCGCGGGAACGGGGACAGGTTGCCGGGTGAGCCCGGGGCACCGGCAGAGGGCAGGCCGGTGAGGTGCCCCGGGGGTCCCTCGCTGCCGCTGCGCCGGCCATCCATGGCCGGCTCCGCTGCATGTCGGGCTCGCTCAAGCTGTCCCTGCGTCGCCCGCCCTCCAAGCCCGCTCGGGACCCCCGGGGCACCTCACCGGCCGTTTCATCGCGTGGCGGTGCCTGGCCGTGGGTACACTGTCGGCGTTTTTTGTCGGAGGGTTGTCGATGCAGACCAGGAAGGGCTACGCGGATGGGCGCTGGGGGCAGGTCCATTACACGCAGTGCGGGACGGGCGTCCCGCTGGTGCTGGTGCACCAGTCGCCGACCGACAGCGTGCAATTCGCCCGCGCGCTGGCGCCGCTCGCGGCCCATGGCATCCAGGCGATCGCCGTGGACATCCCCGGCTTCGGCGGCTCGGACCTGCCCGACGCCCCGCCAACGGTTGCCGACTACGCGCACATCGTGCCGGCGGTGCTCGATGCGCTGCACATCGCGCGGGCGGGCGTCTGCGGCCACCACACCGGGGCGGTGCTGGTGACCGAGGCCGCGCTGCAGTTTCCCGCGCGCGTGGACCGGGTCGTGCTGCACGGGCCGCTGCCGATGGATGATGCCGAGCGGGCGGCATGGCGCCAGCACCTGGGCTACGAGAAGCAGTGGAACCCGCGCTGGGATGGCAGCCACCTGGCCGAGGCCTGGGCCCGGCGCCGCGGCGCGCAGCGGGAGTGGACCGATCTCGAAGCCTTCCACGCCAACTTCGTGCATGGCCTGCTGGCCGGGCGCACCGTCTGGTACGCGCACGATGCGGTCATGACCTACGCCCACGAGGCTGCCATGGCACGACTGGTGCAGCCAACGCTCATCCTGGCCAACACCGGGGATGCGATCTACGGCCATTCGCAGAAGGCGCGGGCCCTCTTCCCGCAGTTTGCCTATGCCGAGCTTCCCGGCGGCACCATCGACTGCATCGACGAGATGCCCGGGGACTGGGCGGCGGTGGTGGCGGCTTTCGTGAAGGGCTGAGCGGGGGCAGATGCTGCCCCGGCCCTGGTCTGACCCTGGTCCGGCGCATGCCATTATGGCAACCGGCCGGAAGTCCCGGAGTGAGACCGGCGCCATGGAGCCGGCGGCCCGGCCCGGGGGAGAATGCCCGCGTGCTGCCGGGTCCTTAATCATTCCTTAAATGACCGGATCCAGCATGCAGACCCGGAGCCGGGGCGCCCTGTGCACCGTTACCCGAGAACAACACCGGCGAGACAGATGTCACCAGACACGATGACGGCCTCCAGCGGATCAGTTCCCGGCGCAGCCGGCAGGGTGTCGGCAACCCTGCTGCTGGTGCTGCTCATCGGTGTGCTCGCCTTTGCCTTCCGCGATTCCCTGCACTGGATGTGGATCAAGGACTGGCCCCGGGACGAGTACAACCACTGCTACCTGATTCCCTTCATCGCCGCGTTCCTGATCGCGACCCGCTCGCGTGAACTGGCGGCGGTGCCGTGGTCGGGTTCCCTCGCGGGGCTCTGGCTGGTGGCGCTCGGCTTCCTGCTGCTCCTGCTCGGCAGCCTGAGCTCGATCTTCACCATCTCGGAGTACGGCTTCATCGTGGCCATCTGGGGCTGCTTCGTCGCGGTCTGGGGCTGGCCGGCGGTGAAGCTGGTGTGGCCGGCGCTGCTCTACCTGGTGTTCATGGTGCCGCTGCCGAACTTCATCGAGGTGAAGCTCACCGCCGGCCTGCAGCTGCTGTCCACCCAGATCGGCGTCGCCGTGATCCGGCTGGCCGGTGTGCCGGTGTACGTCGAGGGCAACATCATCGACCTCGGCAACTACCAGCTGGCGGTGGCCGAGGCCTGCAGCGGGCTGCGTTACCTGTTCCCGCTGATGAGCTTCGGCTTCCTCTGTGCGGTGCTGTTCCAGGCGCCGCTATGGCAGCGCGCCGTCGTGTTCCTGTCGTCGATCCCGCTCACGGTGCTGATGAACAGCGTGCGCATCGGCATCATCAGCATCCTCGTGAGTTTCTACGGGTCCGAGCAGGCCGAGGGTTTCCTGCACGACTTCGAGGGCTGGGTCGTGTTCATGACCTGCGTGGCCATCCTGTTCCTGGAGATGTACCTGATGGCGCGGTTCTCCGGGCGGCGCCTGCTGAGGTCGCTGCGCATGGACACGCCCGGGGCGGGCGAGGCCTGGCGCATCTTCACCGCGCAGGGCGCGCAGCGCACGGCCCTGGTGGCGCTCGGCGCCGTGCTGGTGGGCACCGCGGCCATGGCCGCGGTGGACCAGCGCCAGGACATGATCCCGCGGCGCACGGGCTTCACCACCTTCCCGCTGGTGCTCGGGGACTGGCATGGATACGAAATGCCTGTGGACCAGGTGACGCTCGATGGCCTGAAGGCCGATGACACGCTGCTGATGCTCTACAGCCGCGGCGACGATGCCATCCCCGTCAACCTCTGGCTGGCCTACTACAGCAACCAGCGCAGCGGCCGGGCGATCCACTCGCCGGCCACCTGCCTGCCCGGCGGCGGCTGGCAGATGCAGGCGCTGGAGGCGGTGGAGATCCCCGGCGTGCGCGCCGACGGCGGCCCGCTGCCGGTGAACCGCTCGGTCATCGCCCAGGGAGGGGCGCGACAGCTCGTGTACTACTGGTTCGCCCAGCGCGGGCGCATGCTCACCAACGAGTACCTGGTGAAGTGGTACATCTTCTGGGACGGGCTGACCATGAATCGCAGCGATGGCGCCCTGGTGCGCGTGGTGACCCCGGTGGCCGATGGCCCGGACGGGGTGGCGGATGCCGACCGGCGCCTGCAGGCCTTCGTGCGCCTGCTCGACCCGAAGCTCGCCTACTTCCTGCCCGGCCGCGATGCGGTGGCGCAGCCAGCGGCCGTGGCCGGGAGGCCCTGATGTCGCGCCCGGCCCTCATCCACCTCATCGCCGCCGCACGCCCGAACTTCATGAAGGTGGCGCCGCTCTACCACGCGCTGGCCGCCGACGCGCGCTTCGACCCGCGGATCGTCCACACCGGCCAGCACTACGACGCCAACATGTCGGATGCCTTCTTCACCGATCTCGGCCTGCCCGAGCCGTACCACCACCTCTGCGTGGGCAGCGGCAGCCACGCCGAGCAGACCGGCCGCGTGATGATGGCCTACGAACCGGTGGCGCTGCAGGAGCGGCCGGACTGGACCATCGTGGTGGGTGACGTGAACTCCACCGCCGCGGTGGCGCTGGTCTGCGCCAAGCTGCACGTCCCGGTGGCGCATCTCGAGGCGGGCCTGAGGAGCGGGGACCGCAGCATGCCGGAGGAGATCAACCGGCTGGTCACCGATGCCATTGCCGACCTGCTCTGGACCCCCTCGCCGGATGGTGACGAGAACCTGCGCCGCGAGGGCGTGCCCGCCGCGCGCATCGAGCGGGTCGGCAACATCATGCTGGATTCCTTCGAGCTGCTGCGCGCGAAGATCGCCGCCGATGACACCCGGGCCGCCCTCGGCCTCGGCGGGCGGCGCTACGCCGTGGTGACGCTGCACCGGCCCGCCAACGTGGATGACGAACCGACGCTGCGCGGGCTGGTGGCCCAGCTGCAGGCCGCAGCCCGCACCATCGACCTGGTGTTCCCGGTGCACCCACGCACCCGCAAGCAGCTGCAGGCATTCGGGCTGCACGATGCGCTGGCGGCCACGCCCGGCATCCGCCTGGTCGAGCCGCTGGGCTACGTGCAGTTCATGGGCCTGGTGACCCATGCCGCGCTGGCGGTCACCGATTCCGGCGGCCTGCAGGAGGAGACCACCTACCTCGGCATCCCCTGCCTGACCGTGCGGCCCAACACCGAGCGCCCGGTGACGGTGACCGAGGGCACCAACCGGCTGGTGCAGCCGGCGGCGCTGTTGGAGAATATCGGCCGGGCGCTGGCCGGCAACTGGCCAACCGGGCGCAAGCCTGAATTGTGGGATGGACGCACTGCCGGCCGTTGCGTGGCCAGCCTGGGCGCCCGCCTCGAGCCGGCCCGGCGGGCCGCAATCCATGGAGCATCCTCATGAATCCTGATCCGGTATCGATCCCGCACGCCCCGCGTGCCCGCTGGCTGGTGGCACTCGCGCTCGGCGGCGCATTCACCGTGCTCGTGGCCTGCACGCCGGCGGAGGAACGCGCCGCCAACTACATGAAGAAGGCGCAGGCGCTCTACGAGCAGGGTGATTACGTGAAGGCCAAGCTCGAGGCCCAGAATGCCGTGCAGATCACCCCCAAGGACGCCCAGGCGCACTTCCTGCTGGCCGAGATCGCCGAGAAGCAGCAGGACTTCCGCCCGATGATCCAGCAGCTGCTCATCGCGGTGGATGCCGATCCGAAGATGGTCCCGGCACGCGTCAAGCTCGGCACGCTGTACTTCTTCGGCCAGGCCTTCGACCAGGCCCGCGAGCAGGCCAAGGCCGCCACCGGGCTGGCACCCGAGGACCCGACGGTGCGGGTGCTCAATGCGCGCCTGCTGCTGCAGGACAAGAAGATGGAGGAGGGGCGCAAGGAACTCGATGCCGCGCTGGCACAGGATCCGGACCTCGTGGATGCCATCCTGCTGCTCGCGGCCGTCGAGGCGCAGAAGGGCGAGCTGGGGGCCGGACTGAAGGTCCTCGATGACGCCATCGGCCGCCTCGATGCCGAGAAGGCCAAGCCCCTGCGCCAGGTGCGGATCGCCATCCTCGCGCAGCAGAACCGCAAGGAGGAGGTGGAGCAGGGCATCCGTGACCTGATCCGCGACTTCCCCAAGGAAGAGGAGCTGCAGTACCAGCTGGCGCGTTTCTACGCCAGCGAGGGGCGGGTGGATGATGCCGAGAAGGTCATGCGCAGCGTGATTGCCGCCGACCCGAAGGATGTCAACGCGCGCCTCGGTCTCGCGCAGTTCCTCGGCCAGATGCGCAGCCCCGAGGCGGCCACCCAGTCGCTGGAAGCCTTCGTCGCCGAGGATCCCGACCAGCCCGAGTTGCGCCTCGCCCTCGGGCAGCTCTACGAGGCCACCCGCAAGCCCGATGCCGCGCTGAGCGCCTACGAGGAGCTGGCGAAGCGCGACCCGAAGTCCAAGCCGGGCCTCGCGGCCCGGGTGCGCGTGGCGGCGCTGAAGATCGCCAAGGGCGAGGTCGAGCCCGGCCGCGCGCTGATCGAGGGCGTGCTGGTCGACGAGCCCGACAACGCCAGCGCCCTGCTGATCCGCGCCGGCCTGCGCGTGCGCGACAAGAAGTTCGACGATGCCATCGCCGACATCCGCACCGTGATGCGCAAGGAGCCGGAGAACACCCGGGCGATGCTCCTGCTGGCGCGCACCCACGCGTTGATGGACGACAAGGTGCTCGCCAAGGACGCCTACCGGCGCCTGATCGCCGCCGACCCGAAGAATGCCGAGGGCCCGCGCGAGCTGGCTGCACTGGAGGCGTCCGACAAGAACATGGCCGGCGCCGAGCAGGTGCTGCGCGACCACCTCAAGCAGGCCCCGGACGACCTCGATGCCGGCGTCAGGCTGGTCGACCTGCTCGGCCAGCAGAAGAAGTGGGACGCGGCGGCGACCGAGGCCAGGCGCATTGCCGCGCTGCCCGCCGACCGGGGCGTCGGCTTCTTCCAGCTGGCGCGCGTCATGCGCGCGCAGGGGAAGAACGCCGAGGCCGTGGATGCCTTCCGCAAGGCGCTGGAGCGCAACCCGCAATGGTCGCTCGCCCTCGAGGGGCTGGTCGGCACGCTCAATGCCATGGGCCGCAAGGACGAGGCCATGAAGGCGCTGCAGGCCTTCCAGATCGCGAACCCGAAGGACCTGTCGGCGAAGTTCCTCGAGGGTGGCGTGCGGGCCGAGGCCGGCGACAAGGCTTCGGCGGAGAAGATCTTCAGGGAGATCGTCACCGCCGAGCCCAAGGCCAGCATGGCCTGGGTGGCGCTCGCCGGCATCAACTCCAATGACCCGGCGGCGCGCATCGATGCCTACCGGCGCGGCCTCGCGGCGAACCCCGGCAATGCGGATCTTGGCCTGCTGCTCGGCTCGGAGCTCGAGCAGCAGCGGCGCTTCGACGAGGCCATCACCCACTACGAGCAGCTGCTGAAGGCGAACCCGAAGATCGACGTGGCGGCGAACAACCTCGCCGCGCTCCTGCTCGACTACCGCAGCGATGCGGCGAGCTGGGCCCGGGCGCTGGAACTGGCGAAGCCGCTGGAGCAGAGCGACAACCCGGCGGTGCTCGACACCGTCGGCTGGGCCTACTACCGCAACAAGGACTATCCGCAGGCGGTGCGCTTCCTCGAGCGGGCGGTCGCCGCTGCCGGCCAGGCCCCGCAGCTGCGCTACCACCTCGGGATGGCCTATGTCGCCAGCGGCAACACCGCCGGCGCGAAGCAGGAGCTGAAGCAGGCGGTGGCCGACAAGGCCGATTACCCGGGGCTCGCCGAGGCGAAGGAGGCCCTGGCGAAGCTCGGGCCGGGCTGAGCCGCGGCCGGCGCGGGAGCCCCATGGATTGACAGGGCCGGGCCCGGGGCGGCATATTCCTGCGCTGCCCCGCGCGCCGGCCGTTCCCTGGCCGGTGCATTCCCGAAGCAGGCGAGGAAGAGACAGCCATGAAGCTGATTGCCCACAAGAAGAGCCCCGCCGTGGCCCGCTGGCTGCGTGCCGAGGCAGGCGAGCAGAAGTTGCGCTACAAGCACATTGCCCAGCGCATGAACATCACGGACGCGCCCCGGCGCGCCCGCCGCTATGCGGCCTTCCTCGAGCGCATCCAGACCCGCGGCTTCAGCGTGAGCTTCGACCAGATGCGGCAGATCGGGCCCGCCGAGCTGCCGCGCGAGCCGCGCCGCAAGCACCGCGTCGTGTTCTGAGCCCCGGCGGCCGATGCCGCCGGCAGCACGCGACTCCCGCTAGAGGCGCCCGAGAGCGCCACGCCCCAGGCGGGGCCGCCCCCGCCGTTGCCAGACAGGAAGACCCACGCAGATGTCCGGTCCACTCGCAGGCGTCAAGATCCTCGAAATGTCCGCGGTCGTGCTCGGCCCCTGGGCCTGCCAGATCCTCGCGGACATGGGTGCCGAGGTCATCAAGATCGAGCCGCCACGCGGTGACAGCAACCGCACGCTCGGCGCCTACCGCAACAAGGGCATGGCAGCCCTCTACCTCACCTGCAACCGCAACAAGCGCAGCGTGGTGCTCGACGTCAAGGAGCCGGCGGCGCGCGAGGCGGTGCTGAAGATCGCCGCGTCCTGCGACGTGGTGATCCACAACAACCGCGCCCAGGTGATGGAGAAGCTGCGGCTCACCTACCAGGACTTCAAGGCGGTCAACCCCAGGATCATCTACTGCGGCAGCTATGGCTATGGCCAGAAGGGGCCCTATGGCATCCGCGGGGCGCTCGACGACTCCATCCAGGCCATCAGCGGCATCGCCATGCTGAACGAGATGGTGCTCGGCGAGCCGCGCTACCTGCCCACCATCGTCGCCGACAAGACCACCGCCATGGCGGTGGTGCAGGCGGTGACCGCCGCGCTGTTCAGCCGCGAGCGCACCGGCAAGGGGCAGGAGATCGAGGTGCCGATGTTCGAGACCATGGTCTACTACGTCATGGCCGAGCACCTCTGGGGCATGAGCTTCGAGCCGCCGATCGGCACCGCGGGCTACACGCGCCTCATGAGCCACCACCGCAAGCCCTACAAGACGCTGGATGGCTACATCGCCATCCTGCCGTACCTCGACAACCACTGGGAGACCTTCTGCAAGGTCGTGGGCCATCCCGAGCTCATCAGCGACCCGCGCTTCGTCACGCTCGCCAGGCGGGTGGCCAACATCGACGACACCTACAGCGAGACGGCAAAGATCATGGCGACCCGCACCACCGGGGAGTGGCTGGAGCTCTTCGGCAAGACCAGCGTGCCCACCAACGCGGTGAACACGCTCGAGGGGCTGGTGAGCGACCCGCACCTCAAGGCCGTGGACTTCTGGCAGGAGGTCGACCACCCCACCGAGGGACGGCTGCGCATGACGCGCTTCCCCTATACCTTCTCCGAGACCCCCGCCGACGTGCGCCGGCTGCAGCCGCGGCTCGGCGAGCACAGCACCGAGGTGCTGCGCGAGGCCGGCCTCACCCCCGCCGAGATCGACGCCCTGCTCGCCTCCGGCGCCACGCTGCAAGGCTAGAAAAGGGCGTCAGGCGTAAAAGGTGTCAGACTTATTTATTTCTACGACATTTGAAGGCTACGCGCTGCAGTGTCAATAAATAAGTCTGACACCTTTTACGTGACACCTTTTCCTTACAGCCCGTAGATCCGCACGACGTTGTCGCGCAGCAGCTTGCGGCGTGCTTCGGGCTTGAGGCCCAGCGCGTCAATGTCCTCGATGGTGCGCTTGAAGGGCAGCACCGGGAAGTCGGTGCCGAAGATCACCTTGTCCTGCCCCTGGGTGTTGATGTAGCGCTTGAAGCTCTCGGGCCAGTACTTCGGCCGGTGTGCATCGCAGCCGATGTACACGTTCCTGTGCTTCCACGCCATGGCGATCATTTCCTCGGTCCAGGGGATGCCGACGTGGATGCCGATGAGCTTGAGCTCCGGGAAGTCGCAGGCCACCGCATCCAGCGTGATCGGCCGGCCCACGCTGCGGCAGGGGAAGTCCGGCGCGTAGATCATCGACTGGCCCACCTGCATCTGGATCGGCACGTCGAGCTCGCAGCACTTGGTGTAGAAGGGGTAGTACTTCGCGTGGTCGGGCGCCAGTTCGAACCAGTGCGGATAGAGATGCGCGCCGATGAAGCCGTCGTTCTTCACGGCGGACTCGAACTCGCGCACGCCCTTCATGCCGGTGAAGGGGTCGATTCCCGCCAGCGCGCGAAAGCGCTTCGGGTACTTCGCCACCGCACGCGCGACGACGTCGTAGGGCATGTGGTAGCAGCCCGGCAGCCCCGGCCGGCCCGAGCGGGCGGCGATGAGGAAGGCGATCTCGATGCCCGCGGCATCGAGCTGGTCGAGCATCGCCTCGAGGCTGAGCGGATTGGCGATGAGGTTCTGGTCGGCGTTCATCTTCCCGGAGAAGAACGACGCGCCCCAGTTCGGCCGCTTCGACAGCGCCTCCTCGGTCCAGATGTTGACGACGGCGTCGATGGCCTGGTAATCGGCGGCTTGGCTCATGGCGGGGTTCCCGGGAAAAATCGGGGGACAGTTTACCCATCCCGGTTATGATGTGCGCGTCTGAGGGGTGGCTCCCGGAGAGCCTGAGACCCGCGTGGCGGGAACCCTTTGAACCTGATCCGGTTAGTACCGGCGTAGGAACAGGACCATGCCCCACGCAGCCCTCCCGCTCCCAGGCCCGCAGCACCCCGGATCCCCTGCAAGCGGAGATCCTGCCGGTGGCCGTTCGTCCTGAAACCCTCCTGACCGTGCTGGCCGTGCTCCTGCCGGCCGGTTGGCCCGCGGCCGCTGCCCCTGCGGCCGGGCCGCCCCCGTCGCCCGACACCGGGGAGATCGTCGTCACCGCCCGCTGGCGCGCCGCCGAGGCGTTGCGCGAGGTGCCCGCCAGCGTCGCGGTGCTGGATGCCACCGCGGTGCGCGAAGGCGCCGTCCAGCACTTCGAGGAGCTGGCCGCCACCGTGCCCAACCTCGGCTTCTCCGGCGAAGGCGCCCGCGCCCGCTACTTCCAGGTGCGCGGCAGCGGCGAGCTCGAGCAGTACGAGGGGGCGCCCAACCCCTCGGTCGGCTTCGTCATCGACGACATCGACTTCTCCGGCATCGGCGGCATCGCCACCACCTTCGACACCGCACGCGTGGAGGTGCTGCGGGGCCCGCAGGGCACGCGCTATGGCGCCAATGCGCTCGCCGGGATGATCTACCTGACCTCGGTGGCGCCGACCGACAGGCCCGATGCCCTGGTCGAGACGCTCGCCGGCAGCGATGGCGCCCGGGGCGTGGGTGTCGCCGGCGGCGGCCCGCTGCCCGGCCTGGAAGACCAGCTCGCCTGGCGGCTCGCCGTGCAGCAGTTCACGGGCGACGGCTTTCGCCGCAACACCTTCCTGCACCGCGACGACACTGCGGGCCGCGACGAACTCACCGCCCGCGGCCGGCTGCGCTGGCGCCCGGCCGCGGGCTGGCAGCTGGACCTCACCGCGCTCTTCGTCGACATCGACGACGGCTACGACGACTGGAGCATCTTCAACGGCTTCGCCACGCAGTCCGACCAGCCCGGCCGCGATGCCCAGCGCAGCCGCGCCGCCTCGGCCCGCCTCGAGGGCGCACTGAACGAGGCCGTCACGCTGGTCGCCATCACCGCGGTGGCCGATTCGGACATCCTCTTCAGCTTCGATGCCGACTGGGGCAACTCCGCGCTCTGGGCACCGCATGTGTACACGTTCACCCAGCACACCGCGCGCGAACGGCGCACGCTGTCGCAGGAGCTGCGGCTGCTCTCCGGCCCCGCGGGCCGGCTCTTCGGCCGCGCCGACTGGGTGCTCGGCGCCTGGGCGCAGCGGCTGTCGGAGGACAACACCCTCACCGACCACGGCCTGCTCCACCTGGATGCCAGCGCCTGCCCGCCGGGGGACCCCGACGGCTACTGTGCGCCCTACGCCACCGACCGCAGCATCGACAGCCGCTACCGCGCCACCAGCCTCGCGCTGTTCGGCGAGGTCGCGCTGCCGCTCGGCCCCGCCACGCGCCTGGCACTCGGGCTGCGCGGCGAGCGCCGCCACGCCGCCTACGACGACCAGCTCGAGGATCGCGTCCTGCCCGGCACCCGGGCGAACCACTTCTCGCCCACCGACCGTCTCTGGGGCGGCGAGCTCACGCTCACCCACGACCTCGCCGCGACGGCCACCGCCTACGCCCGCATCGCGCGCGGCTACAAGGCTGGCGGTTTCAACCCGGGCCTCGCCCGCGCCGACTTCTCCCGGCCCGGCCTCAACGTGTCGCCGGAGCAGATCGCCTTCGGCCCGGAGGCGTTGTGGAATCACGAGCTCGGCCTGCACCTCGGTGGCCGGCAGGCCTGGCTCGACCTCAGCCTCTTCTGGCAGGAGCGCGAGGCCATGCAGGTCCGCGTGCCGATCCAGCTCGCCGCCGGCGACCCGAACACCTTCATTTTCCTCACCGCCAACGCGCAGGCGGCGCGCGCCCGCGGCGCCGAGGCCGGCTTCGGCTGGCGGGCCGGCGAGGCGCTCACGCTGCGCGCCGGGCTCGGCCTGCTCGACACCGAGCTCCGGCGCTTCGCCACGCGACCCGGGTTCGACGGCCACGATTTCCCGCATGCCCCGCGGCTGACCTGGTCTGCCGGCGCGCGCTGGGAGGCGGGGGCCGGCTGGTTCGCCGACCTGGCCGCCAGCGGTCGCGGCGGCTACTCCTTCGATTACGACACCAGCACCGGCGCGGACCGCAGGGCCGGCGCGGCCACGCAGGTCAACCTGCGGGCCGGCCGGCGCTGGGGGCATTGGGAAGTCGCGTTCTGGGCGCGCAACCTCTTCGACGAGACCTATGCCACCCGCGGCTTCTGGTTCGGCAACGAGCCGCCGGACTTCCCGCCGAGGCGCTACCTGCGCCTCGGCGATCCGCGCCAGTTCGGCCTGAGCGTCGGCTGGCAGCTGTGAACCACGGATCTTCCACGGAGGCACTGTCATGCGCATCACCGCCGAGATCAGCCTGTATCCGCTCAACGAGCACTTCGTCACCCACATCAGCGACTTCATCGTCCGGCTGCGCCGCGAGCCGGGCCTCGAGGTGGTCAGCAACCAGCTGAGCACCCAGCTGCGCGGGGAGTTCGCCGCGGTCACCGGCGCCATCGGCCGGTGCATGGAGGCGAGCATGGCCGATCCCGGTGCCATCGTGTTCGTCGTCAAATACCTCAACGCCGACCTGCCCATCGGCTCGGCGCCGCGGATCACCGCGCCCGGTCCCTGAGCAGGCCGCCCATGGAACCGATGCTCGAGCAGGTCAGGGCGCTCTGGCCCTGGGAGGCCCTCGCGGTGGTGCTCGCGATCGCCTACCTGCTGCTCGCCATCCGCCAGCACATCGGCTGTTGGGCGGCGGGCATCGCGAGCACGCTGATCTACCTCGTGCTGTTCTGCGGGGCTGCGCTCTACACCGAGGCTGTCCTGCAGCTCTTCTACATCGGCGTCTCGGTCTACGGCTGGCGGCACTGGCGGCGACCGGCAGCCGCGCCGCTGCCGGTGACCCGCTGGCCGCTGCGCCACCACGCCGGGGCGCTGGCGGTGGTCCTCGCCCTCGGGCTCGCCAACGGCGCGCTGCTCGCGGCGTACACGCCGGCGGCGCTGCCCTACGCCGATGCGCTGGTCGCCTGGGCCTCGGTGCTCGCCACCTGGATGGTGGCGCGCAAGCTGCTCGAGAACTGGCTGTGGTGGTTCGCCATCGACAGCGCCTCGATCTGGATCTACGCGCAGCGCGGGCTGTGGCTCACGGTGCTGCTCTTCGCGCTCTACCTCGTGCTGATCGTGCGCGGCTGGTCCAGCTGGCGGCGCGACCTCGTGGCGCGGCCCGCATGACACCCGGGGCCGCCCTGCGGCGCGCCGGCGCGCGGTTGCGCGGCGTACGCATCCTGCGCCGCCTGCACGCGGGTCCGGTGAAGACGGTCTGGCTGCTCGGGCGCGGCGATGAGCGCTGGGTGATGCGGGTGGATGAGCCGCTGGCCGCCGGCTTTGCGCCCGACCGCGGGACTGAATTCGAGGTGTGGCAGGCGGCGGCCGCTGCCGGCCTGGCCCCGCAGCCGCTGTGGCTGCACCGGGGGCCGCCGGCGGTGCTGGTGGCGCAGCACGCCGCCGGGCGCGCCTGGCGTGCCGCTGATCTTGCGCTGCCCGGCCGCCTCGAGGCGCTCGCGGCGCTGCTGCGCCGCGTGCACCAGGCCCGGCTGCCCGGGCCGCCGCTTGGCCTCGGGCGCGCAATGGCCGCCCATGCGCGGCGCATCGGCACGCCCCGCGCGCGCGAACTCGCCCGCTCGGCCGGGCTGTGGCTCGATCGTGCCGGGAGTTCCGGCCCGCCGGTGCTCTGCCACAACGACCCGATCGCGGCGAACGTCGTGGGGCTGCGCCGCACCGTGCTCATCGACTGGGAATACGCCGCGCGCGGCGACCCGCTCTTCGACCTTGCGGTCATCGCCCAGCACCACGCCCTGCCCGGGGCGCAGGTCGCCCGGCTGGCGGCCGCCTACCATGGCGGGGTGGGCCAGGTGCCCCGGGCGCGGCTGGCGGCCAACCGGGTGCTCTACGACCACGTGCTCTGGCTCTGGCTCATGGCGCTCGCGGTGGCCACACCGCTGCGGGGCGCCCAGGCGCGACAGCTGGCAGCGGTGACGCGCCGGCTGGAGGAGGTGCGCTGAGGGGCGCCTCCCGGGATGCCCGGGTATCCCGGCGCCCTGGCCGCAGCGTGGCGTTATGTTGAAAGCCGGTTGCCGACGGCTCCTGGTATTTGCTAGCGTGGCTGCAAGAAGGCATGAACTGCCACGGCAGGCGCACGGCCCAGGCGGCTCACCGCCGCATCACACAAGAATCACCCGGGGGGAGCATGAAGACCCTGAATCCGCTGAGCGTTGCGATCCTCTCCGGGATGGCCAGCCTGCTGGTTGCGGCTGCACCGGCGCAGGCGGCCTCCATTTCCTATTTCCTCGACCAGTCCAATGCCCTGCCCGATGGCAGCAATTACCTGCGGGTCGATGTCGCCGACGGCGCCCACGGCGCCATCGACTTCACGGTGACCGTGCTCAGCCCGCTCGGCGACCTCGCGGGCAGGAAGTTCGGCATCCAGTCCTTCGCCTTCAACGTGGTGGCGGGCGGCAGTGCCGAGGCGATGGACATCACCGGCCTGCCCAGGGGCTGGAGCGCCAGCAATGGCTCGCGGATGGACGGCTTCGGCCTGTTCGACATCCAGCTGCGCTCCAGGAAGGGCAACTCGCGGCTCGACACCCTGACCTTCTCCATCACCGGCGTCGATGGTGACCGGCCCGAGGACTACGCGCTCCTCTCGCGGGGCAGGGCACCCGAGGGCCACGAGTTCTTCGCGGCCAGGGTCACCGGCTTTGAGTACTGCGAGGACGGTGACCACGGTGGCGGCTGTGGCGACAAGGTGCAGCCGCAGTTCGCCATGCAGTCCGCGGGCACCGGGGGGCTGCCGGCCTGGGGCCAGGACTGGCGCCACCACATGGACGAGCACTGGGATGGCCGGTGGGCCGAGGATTGCATCACCAGCGGCTTCTTCGCCGGCAGCACCGCGGTCCCGCTGCCGGGCACCGCCTGGCTGTTCATGGCCGGCGTCGCGGGCGTGCTGGCTCGCGTCCGGCGCCGCGCCGCACACTGATCGCCCCTTCCGGCACCGCTCCGGGCCACCGTCCCGGAGTCCGGTTCTGCACGACACCCAGCCCGGGCCGGCCAGCGCCGCCCCGGGCTTAATTTCATCTTAATGGACCGTCGCGATACTCCGGCTCGTGAGTGCCGGGGGGGCGGGCCCGCCAACCGCAGCAGGCGAGACGCTGGCGTGGCGATGGTGCTATATTCCGGCGGCAGCGCTGCCGCCGGCATGACAGAACCCAGTCCTGACAGCAGGTTACGCCGGCTTTTTGGGCGGCTGGTCACATCGGTGGCCGGGCCCGTCCGCTAGACTCCGTCGCTACTACGAAAACCAGACCAGGCGACCACCACTACAGGGAGCATTCGGCCGAGCATGGCTTACGACATCCCCCTTCCCGAGGACGACTCGAAAAACCTCCAGGACTACCTCGATGCCATGCGCCGGCGTGGCGGCACCGCCCTCAAGCTCGCGGGCGTGCTGCTCGTCGTGGGCCTCCTGGCCATCCTGCTCTGGCCCAACCGCTATCTCTCGACGGCGACCATCCTGATCGAGGATCCGGAGATCCCGCCCGGGCTGGTGCAGACCACGGTGACCACCTTCGCGGCGCGGCAGGTCCAGTACATCAACCAGCGCGTCATGACGCGCACCAACCTCGCGCAGATCATCGAGAAGTTCAACCTCTTTGCCGAGCAGCGCAAGTACCTCCCGACGTTGCTGATGGTCCCCGACGTGCAGAAGGACATCCGCATCGATGTCATCGACATGCCGATGCAGCAGCAACAGCAGGCTGCCGGCAGGCCGATGAACCAGACCATCGCCTTCACGGTGGGCTTCGAGGACAAGAACCCCGCCATCGCGCAGAAAGTGGCCAACGAACTGGTCTCGCTGTATCTCGCCGAGAACGTGCGCTCGCGCACCGAGCAGACCGCGCAGACCAGCCAGTTCATGCAGACCGAGGTGGACCGCCTCGATGTCGAGGTGCGTGACCTGGAGAGCCAGATCGCGAAGATCAAGCAGGAGAACAAGGGCTCGCTCCCCGAGGAAACAGCCTTCAACCTGCAGGTGCTCCAGCGGTCGGACGCCGACCTCATGGAAATCGACCGCCAGAACAAGGAGATCGAGCAGTCGAAGATCATGCTCGATGCCCAGCTGGCGCAGATCGAGCCCATGGCACCGATGATCATGCCCGACGGCAAGGGCGTGGCTCCGCCGGCCGACCAGCTGCGTGCGCTGGAGAGCCAGCTCGCCATGCTGGAGGGCCGCTACAGCCCCGACCACCCCGACGTGCAGCGCACCCGGCGCGATGTCGAGGCGCTGCGCAGGGAGGTGGGCGATGCGGTGGATCCGAAGGACACCGAGGCACGCATCACCGACCTGCGCGCCAGGCTGGCCACCGCGCGCGAACACTACAGCGACGACCACCCCGAGGTGCAGACGCTGAAGCGCCAGATCAAGTCGCTGGAGGACAGCCTGGCGGTCCAGGCCGCCAAGCCCGCCTCCCGCAAGCCGGTCCGCGAGCCCAACAACCCGGCCTACATCCAGATCCAGGCGCAGCGTGCCGCGCTGGATGCCAAGGCCACCGCGCTGCGCGACCAGCGCGCCAAGGTGCTGGCGAAGATCAACGAGTACGAACACAACACCTCGCAGACCTCCGATGTCGAGCGCCAGCTCTCCGGCCTGCAGCGCCGGCTGATCATCACCTCGGAGAACTACCGGACCGCCCGCGACCGGCTGGTCGCCGCGCAGATGGGCCAGGCCATGGAGACGCAGAGCAAGGGCGAGCGCTTCACGCTGGTGGAGCCGCCGGACATGCCGCTGGTGCCCTCCAGCCCGAACCGCCCGGTGCTGCTGGCCCTGCTGCTGGTGCTGGTGCTGGCGCTGGGCTTCGGCTGGCCGCAGCTGGCCGAGTCGATGGATGGCTCGATCAACAGCGCGCGCGCCATCGAGCGGGTGGCCGGCGCACCGCCGCTGGCCGAGATCCCGCTGATCCAGAACGCCGGGGACGTCAGCCACAAGCGCCGGACGCGCGTCACGACCCTGGTGGCGGTGCCCGCGGCGCTCGCCGTCGTGGCGCTGCTGGTGCACTTCTTCGTCATCAACCTCGACGTGGCCTGGTACGTCGCCCTGCACAAGCTGGGCATGTAAGGAACGGGAACACTGACCATGGAACGCATTCGCAAGGCACTGGAACAGGCGGAGCGCGAGCGCGCGCAGCAGGGCGAGGGCGCGCCGGCGGGCGCGGGCGCCGGCAACCCGGTGGATCTCTCCACCGGCCTGCGCTACACCTACACGCGCACGGTGGAAGTGCCACAGCGCGTGCTGCTCGACAACCGGCTGATCGCCGCCGTCCCCGGCCACGAGCTGAAGGACGCCTACCGCATGCTGCGCACCCGGGTGCTGCAGACCCTGCGGGAAAACCACTGGACTTCGCTCGCGGTGACGGGCCCGGCCAGCGGCTGCGGCAAGACGCTGACGGCGATCAACCTGGCGATCAGCCTGGCCATGGAGGTCACGCACACGGTGCTGCTGGTTGATCTCGACCTGCGCAAGCCCTCCGTGCACGGATACTTCGGCTACCAGCCGGAGCTGGGGCTGTCGGACTACCTGAAGGGCGACGTGCCGCTGCACAAGATCCTCTTCACGCCCTCCATCGAGCGCCTCGTGGTGCTGCCGGGGCGCGAGCCGATCGAGAATTCCTCGGAGATGCTGCGCTCGCCGAAGATGGTGGCGCTGGTGAACGAGATCAAGCACCGCTACCCGGACCGGCTCGTGGTGTTCGACCTGCCGCCGATCCTCGCGGCCGACGATGCGCTGGCCTTCGCGCCCTATACCGATGCGATGCTGCTGGTGGCCGAAGCGGGCGGTACCTCGCGCGACGACCTGCAGAAGGCGCTCGAGGTGCTCAAGGGCGCCCCGGTCATCGGCACGGTGCTCAACAAGGCCTACAGCCCGGGCACCGGCTACGGCTACGCGAAGCAGCGCGCAGCGGCAGCGGGCGCCTGAGGCCGGCACGGCCCGCCTCCCGCAGCGCATGTACGAGAAGTTCTACGGGCTGAGGGAGCGGCCCTTCGCGCTGCTGCCCGATGCCTCCTTCCTCTACCTGTCCAGGCGCCACGCCACGGCGCTGACGCTGCTCCAGTACAGCATCGAGAACCGCCAGGGCTTCACGGTCATCACCGGGGAGGTCGGCTGCGGGAAGACCACGCTCATCAACCGCCTGCTCGACGAGGTCGGCCCGGCGCTGCGCGTCGGACTCATCAACTTCACGCACAACAATTTCGGCGAGATGGCCGAGTGGATCATGATGGCCTACGGCCTGCCGTACAAAGGCAAGACCCAGGTCGAGCTCTACGATGACTTCGTGCAGTTCCTGATCCGCGAATACGCCGCCGGCCACCCGGTGGTGCTCATCGTCGACGAAGCGCAGAACCTCGGCGTCAGCGGCCTGGAAGAGATCCGCATGCTCTCCAACGTCAACGCCCAGAAGGACTACCTGCTGCACCTCATCCTCGTCGGCCAGCCGGAACTGCAGGACCTGCTGAAGAAGCACGAGCTGCGCCAGCTCACCCAGCGCGTCTCGGTGGCCTACAACCTCGAGCCCTTCGGCTTCGGCGACGTCGCCGCCTACATCGCGCATCGCATGAAGGTCGCCGGCGGCAGCCCCGACAGCTTCAGCCCAGAGGCCGTGCGCCTCATCGCCGCCGCCAGCGACGGCATCCCGCGTCTGGTCAATACGCTCTGCGACCTGTGCCTGGTGTACGGGTTCTCGGCCGAGCAGGCGCGCATCGAAGGTGCGACGGTGCGGTCGGTGCTGCGGGACCGGGTGCGGATGGGGTTGCCGGTGGGGCGGGGGCGGGAGCGCGCCGGCGTTGCGGATACGGCGGCTGCGCCGACGAAATAGGACCTCGCAGTGGCATTCGCCGCTGATCGGACCATGCAGCCGCTGGGCCAGCCACCCCGGGTGCTGATGGTGGTACCACAGTATCCCTATCCTGTGGTGGGTGGCCTCGAACGCCAGGCCCACGAACTGGGAAAGTCTCTGGTGGCGCGTGGTGTCGAGGTACAGGCGCTGTCGGGACGGACCTCAGCCCAACAACCGGACCTCGAGGTGGTGGAGGGTGTGCGGGTTCACCGCATTCCCTGGAGCGCATCCAGGACGCTGCGGTTTCTCCGTACGCCATACGATTGCCTGTGGGTCATGGTCCGGGAGCGCCACTCCTTCGACCTCGTGCACACGCACCAGGTGAGCTGGTTCAGCTTGTTTGTGCTGCTGGTGGCCCGTCTGCTGGGCAAGCCCGTCCTCGGCAAGGTTCCCGGGGTCGGCCCCTATGGAGTGCCCGGCATCGCGGCATCGCGGCTCGGTTCCTGGAAGCTCGCACTGTTGCGCCGTGCGGATGGCGTGGTGGCGATGTCGCGCCAGAGCCAGATGGAGCTCGAAGCGGCAGGCATCCCCCGCCACCGGATATTGTTGACCCCGAATGGCATCCACGCCCTGCCGCTGTCGCCCCCAAAGACCGCCCAGCTGGCGCAACCCTGTACGGTGGTGTTCGTAGGTCGCCTGAGTGCCGAGAAGGACCTCCCGACACTGTTTCGCGCCTGGCAGCGTCTGGCGCTGACCCCGGCTGCCACATTGGCCCGTCTTGAGCTGTGGGGCGCCGGGCCGCAGGAAGACGAATTGCGGCAGCTGGCGCGGAAGCTTGGCGTGACGGCCTCAGTGACCTTCCGGGGCCATGTGGAGGGTGTGCGGGACCGTCTGCCCATGGCAGACGTTTTCGTGCTGCCATCTCTGAGTGAGGGAAACTCGAATGCCGTCCTCGAGGCGATGGCGGCCGGCTTGCCCGTGGTGAGTACCCGAGTGGGCGGAACGCCGATGCAGGTGGGACAAGAAGGCGCACCTTTCCTGTTCGATCCTGGAGACGATGCGGCCCTTCATGAAAAGCTCGGCCTGCTGGTGGCGGATACTGCCGTCCGGAAAGCCATCGGCGCTGCCATGCGACGCCGAGTCCTCGATTATTTTGACATGAGCCGCGTGGCTGCGACGTACGAGGCGGCCTACTGTTTGCTCCTGGCCGGCCGCTGCAATGACCTCAGTGCAGTTGCGAGTGAGGTCATTGGCAGGTCGTGAACCTGTGGTGACGTTTCACGCGAGTCTTCGCTGCCCCCGTTGGTAGCAAAAGACAAACAGAGCCCCCGTAGCCAACATTGATAGGACCGACGCCGCGAATATCACCTGTCCCGCCCCAGGCAGTCCGTTTCGGGGGATCAAGACCAATGCAAAACCTGCTGTGGCGATGAGATTAAGGACGGGAAGGGGAACCTGGGCACGAAACCAGCGCATGGCCGTAACGCCGACCCCCAGAACGTTGGCCAGATACAGGGGAGCCGCAGCGGCCATAAGCCATAGGAACGTCTCGGTGTGCTTGGCGTATTGGGCGTTGTAGAGGATCCGCAATATCACGCCTCCAGCCATATAGGCCATGGCAAAGGCACACAATGCTATGGCGAGTGCAACGGCCAGAAGGCGTACCATCAGCCGACGGAACCCTGCGCTATCACCAGCCGCATACAGGCGTGCCAGTCTGGGGCTGGATGGATCACTCAGGGCCCCTATTACCATGCTGCCGGCAATCGTTATATAGAACAGCGCCACGAATATACCAAGATCGCCATCACCCAATTCGTACGCAACGAAGTATCGTGGCACGCTTCCGGTCAATGAGTTGAGCGTGGTTGTCACGGCAAGTGGCAGGCCAAGCCACGCGATGCGGCGGAGTATCTTTGTGTCCCATGTCGGCCGCATGCTGGGGGTGTATCGGGTACTCCACTGTGCGAGAAGCCGAGAAACGGGAATGTCCCAGAGGATCAGAACGGCAAGAGATACGACCGCCATGCTCGTCAGGCCAGCAAGAGCATTCTGGGAGAAAAACATGACCACCGTGAATGCTGCCAGCTGGAGCACACCGTGGAGTATGAGCGAGATCGAGATTCTGTCCATTCGTTCGTGCTGCTGCAGCAGACCGTAGAACACGTCGCTAAGCGCGTCACAGCACCGGCCCAATCCGACTGCGCACACGATGAAGGCAACTGCAGCAGCGTACCTCTCGAACAATACAATGCATGCGATCGACACGATCGCCACCGCGCAGGTCGCCAAGCGAAGGGCAAGGTAGTGTCCGAACTCAAATTCATGGCGTGCGTCTGTTGCCTGCAATGCCCGCAGTTGCAGATTGGTGAAGGTCAAGAGAGGTGTGATGATCGCTAGCGCAAGGCCGTATTGCCCTACTACCTCCGCGCTTCCCATCTTTGCCATAACGACAAGGATTAACCACTGACAAGCGGCATAGATGACATTTCCTGCGAGGGCCCACGAGAATCCGCGTCGAATGGAAGGCGGAGGTGTGTCAGCGGAGTGGGCTACGGCGGCGTGGTGGATCACGACAGCTGGGCGTTGGCTGGCTTGCGGACGCTTTGGAACTGATCGGTGATCGTCCCTGTTATAGAAGCAGGCTCCATGCCCAGATGCGCGAACAGGATGCAGAGGTCGCCCTTCCGCCCTGTTCCAATTGCGCCCGTTAGGAGACACGTGACCGTCACAGGCGGCGCCGCTATAAGCGGCACTGGATGATCGAGAGGCATTTCGGCTGGTGGCTGCGCATTCGATTTGGCAGCTACCACGCCAGCATCGCCTGCTTCATGCAGCTTCCCGTCGGTTTCGGGTTGCTCGAGCGGTTGTGCAGTGGGTTCTAACAAGGTCAAGGGGTATTAGCGGATGCTTGTCTGGGCCCGCCTGGGAGCGGGGGGGCGTCTCAAGGGCGTGAATCGCCGCACCAGCACCCAGATTGCCATAACGCTGAGAATGAGGGCGGCTGGTTTGGTGAACACACCGAAGGTGTTGCGTGCAGTGACGGGGAGGCTCCAGAAAAAAAAGGTGGCAAAAATGAGCCATCGATAATGGGTTCGCATGTCCGTCAGGTCCATACGGGCAAGAAACCAACCAAGGCCGATGAACCAAACGGCCACGCCGACGTATCCAAAGGAAAAATAGGCTTCGGCGATTGCGCTGTAGCCAGTGCCGGCGCCAGCCAAGAAACTATCCGGAATCAACTTCCACGACGCCCAGTCGGCCGGATCCAGTTCAAGTACGTAACGCGGGTTGCTTCGGATCCTTTGGTAGATCGTGTCACGTGAGTATTCCTTGCTTGCAGACAACCCGATATTCGGGATCGCCTGGCGCAGGTATAGCAAGTACTGTCGGCCAAACCTGTAGGGTTCCTCCCTGGGGATGTACTGCAGCGTTACCGCTAGCGTACCCAGGGAGGCGCCCATCTCGCGCAGGGCGCCCGTAATGGATGACTGCTCCTGCGACGCTTCCAGATCCCTTAGCGACAGGTGCTCGTAGGTCCCCATTGACCGAAGCATGGCGATGACGGGAATTACCAGCAGGACACCCGCAATGATGCCTGCAGAAACGGTCAGCGGGATGCGTCGGCCGAGCTTTGCCCAGAGGACGGCACCTGCGAGCAGCGGGAAAAACGCCCAGGATCGATTACCCGACAACAGCACAATAATCAGTATGCAGGCGCCGAATGAGTAGCTGGCGAGGCGCTGCTTCGGAGTACGTGCCGTCACAACAAGCGCAAGAGCGGCGGTGGGGCCCATGTAGAAGAATAGCGACAGGAAACGCGGGTCAGAGGCGCGGAAGAAAAGGTCGAAGCGGGTGTAAGCGAGGAGATTGCCCAGCTTGAGCGTCGCTATGAACAGGCCGAGTATGGCAGCAATGGCCAGTCCGACAGCCAGGTTACGAAGGCGAGCGATATTCCAGTCGGCGACTGCATCGTCGTCATACTGGCCAGATGTAGACCGACGACGGCAGTTACGCAGGCAGGTCGCCGCGAATCCGATGCCGAATAGACCAAAGGCCAGTGCCGTGTACCAGCCTGCCAATTTGAACCAGCGTCCCGGCCCTGCTGTCCAGTCTTGAACATCGATCATGCCCAGTGCATAGGGGACAAGGACGCCCAGGTGGAAGACTGCCAGAGCGACGATGTACGCCATACTGAACAGGTATGGATTTCCGAAATACAGCCAGGCAGCCGTTCCGTAGGCGATGAGCCATGCAATGCATGTGAAAGCGATGAAAGGAGCCCAGCTCTGACCGATCGAGTAGGCCGCCTGGGTCTCCGCAGAAGCGATGGCCACTACAAGCACGCTTATGAAAAGCAGTGCGACCATCGCCGTTCGGCCACGTCCGACTTCAATCTGCCGTATACCAGGTAACGCATTCATACGGCCGATTCTACCTGCAGGGGAGAGCAAGACGACGGTGTCACCGTTCAGGCAGCGAAATGGTACCTAGCCTTTGCTGGTGGGGACCAGCTTTTCGACGGTTACAGGGTGTCCTGCCTCCAGCGCGTCCTTCGTGGACAGGAATACATTTCCCGTATCCCAAATATCGGCTACTGGCAGTCCCGGAGCAGCTTTGTCGCGGGAAAGGTTGTAGCTGTGGAGCACTGACGCCTTGTGGCCATGATCGCGGTACCGCAATCTGATGCGGCGCTTCTCGGCAATCCGGTCAATCTGGATGGTCTGGAAGTCATCCATCGCAAGCAAGACGTTCCCACGATGGGCGGAATAGCGTTCCTTCACGCCTTCAAACGCATGCCCCTTTGCCGAGAAGGTAAGCACTCCGATCGATCCGTCCCCAAAGATGAAACTGACAGCAATATCGCAGTCTGACTTGGCTGAGCGAGCGGGGATGATTCTTATCGGATACCGCCGCTCCGGCGGCATGAATTGCAGGGTCAGGTCCGTCCAGTGGCAGAGGTTGCCGAGCACTCGACCGCCCTCTTCAGGCTTGAAGTACCAGTGGTCCTCCGCGATTTCATGGCCTGCAATGAACCAGTTCTGCATGATTTCGCCTGGCTCGGACCACAGTGTTTCGCGAATGAGGGAACCAATGGGGCTTAGCGGTCTGTTGTAACCGAGCGACAAGACGCGGCCGCTGGACCGGGCAGCGGCATCGCATAGACGCTGCAACTGATCGAAGCTGACTACATGAGGCTTCTCAATGTGGACATCCTTGCCGGCCTGGAGCGCCTTGATGGCGTATTCAGCGTGTGAGGCATGGTTCGAGGCAATGAAGACTACGTCAATATCCGGGTCGCCAAGGATTCTATCGGCATCGGTTGTGTAGTATGAGGCCTGGTATGACTCACGTAGAGATGCGGCATGGTTGATGTCAACATCCATGCATGCGCGAATGACGCTTCCATGATGTCGCTTCAGGTAATACGCCAAAACAGAATACGCGTAGTTGCCACAGCCAATAAGCCCGACATGACTGGACGTCGACGGAGGGGAGTCATTCGGGGGGAGTGGCGTGAACTTTCTCCGCATGTGGTACTGGCCCGCGACTTTCACGTAAGTGCGGCGCGGACCATAGAGGCGCAGGTACCGGAAGGCCTTGCGGAGGCGGAATATCGGTGGCGCTACGGTATAGTCCATTGGGGGCAGGGCATCTTCGCGTAACGGCAGCAGCGCGGCAAGTCAGAGATAAAGCGGAATGAAAACAGGCTTCCGAAGCGATGTCATTATGACGAATTGGAGGCGATGCCGCTGTGGCTTCGTACTCAGTTTGCTGTTGGCCACATTGACCCGGGTCACGCTGGCTGCCGCTGCGGCACCCCCCTGGCTTGGTAACGAACTGGGAAGGGGGGGGGGGCTTCTGCCTGGGTTTGAACCGGTGGCGGTGAGGGAGGGACAAATCAGCTTGGGTGGGCCGCGTGAGTATGACTGGAGTGGTACGACGCTGCCTGTCGCGATCTCATCCAGGGGTATGGTCCTCGTGGATCGCATGCAGCTGGTAGCCAGGATCACAGGGCGCGAGACCGTGATCAGTGTCCCAATGACGCTGCGCTCGAGTGCTCCAGATCATGTGGATCTGTCCGGCAGCGCATCTGTAAGCGGCGGTGTGATGTTTTCCATTCGTATTCGAGTGGACTACGACGGGCTCGCCATGACGGATGTCGTCGTGTCCGGCCAGACCGGGTCAGTCCTGCAATCCCTGGAGGTCCGCTTTTCGTTGCCGGTGAACGAGGACCTCCAGGTCATGGCGTTCGATCCGGCTACCATGTACAACTACAGACCGTTCTTTATTGGCAGTTGCTATGAGGGTCCGTACAGAAGCGTTCTTGGCTTCAATTACGCCAATGCGTCCTTTTGGTGGTTTGCCGACGAACTGGACAGAGACTCCTTGGGGGAGAAGCCGGAAACCCGCCTGGGTTGCGCGAATGGAAAGGTGCAAGTACGCCAACCGCTGCTGGCGACCGCACGAAAGATTGGAGCTGGACTGCCATTTCGGTTTGGGTTCCTTGCTACTCCAGTGCGTAATCTTGATGGGTCGTTCCGGCACGACCGGTATACGAGCAGCGCGTCGCCCGCGGAAGGCAATCGGGGACTTTGGTGGATTGACGCAACCGCTCACTACGCCTTGCCGTATGTGGATCTTCCTCCGGGTGTGCGCCGACATCTTCCCGCCGGCGATCTGAGTGCCTACCCAGGGCCCGACCGAAATAGGGCTCAGGTCGTCAAGCTGCGTGGCCAGGGGTTTGAACGACTCCCCTACATCTCGCTTCGATCGCTGTCCTTCCTGGATCCTGTGATCGGGATATATGAGCCGGAATGGGAAGTGCTGCCGCGGATCGAGACCACAGCAGCTTCGGATGGGCCATACAAGGCGGGGCGCGCTCGGTTGATTCTTTCCCATCGGGGTCCCGGGTTCTCCGACTATCTTCTGTGGCGCTTGCATGACGTCGCGGACCGGCTCAATGTACGCGGGTTCTATTTTGACCAGGGATCACCCGCTGGTTCGCAGAATCCTGCCCAGCTCTGGCCTGGTGCCGCCAAGGGAAGCGCGGCAACAGATATTCTCGCGATGCGGGAATTCTTCAGACGGTTGGCAACCATGCTGAACGAGAACGGCATGGCGCCCCTCATTTATGTCCATAATTCCTCGGCTCCAGTCATTCCGGCGTTCACCTTCGTCACTGCAATGGTGCAAGGTGAAGAGGCGATTCCGGCAATCCGTAATCTCGACTACCAGGGGTCATTCGATATCGACCGTGTACGCGCCAATTTCGCGCCCGGTGCTTGGGGTATACCAACGGTCTGGCTGGAGGAGATCTGGTCTGCTGAACTGGCATCGCAGCGGCCGCTACGGTACCGATGGGCTGATGAGGCCACATGGCTTGCATCCGATGAATACCGGCAACGATGGCGTGGTTTTATGGCCTTGGCGCTGCTGCATGACATCCCAGTATGGAGTCTGGCGCCATTGCACGACCGGCAGGCAGTCTATGAGCCACTGGACAGATTCGGTGTGGTGAAAGCCAGGTTCATCGGCTACTGGAATCTCACAGGCGGATGGCGAGACAAGAAGGTGCTGGTCAGTGGCTGGGTTCGGCAGATGGATAACAAGGCGATGCTGATCGTCGCCAATCGTGGCGATGAGCTGGTTGAGGTGAATCGTGCTGAGTTGGCAGGCATGCTGAACCCCAAGGCACTTCATCTGCGGGGCAATGCTGGCGCGGGCAAGCGGTGGACGATTCCGGCCCATGATTTCGTGCTCGTCGAAGTAGAGACCACGGCGGCATAGGCGGTTGTTATGTGCCGCATAGCCGGAATCTTCCACCCGGGCAATCAGACCCTGTCCCGGGACATCAGCCGCATGACAGGAGCCATGCGGCGGGGTGGGCCTGATGATGAGGGCGTGTACCTGGATCAGGACTGGCCCCTGGCCTTCGGGCATCGGCGCCTGTCGATCATTGACCTCAGCTCCGGCGGCCACCAGCCGATGGCCGTCGAAGACGGCAGGCTGAGGATCGTATTCAACGGCGAGATCTACAACTACCGCTCACTCCGGGATGAGCTGCGGGCAGCAGGCTGGACCTTCCACACCGCCAGCGACACCGAGGTGATACTCCGGGCGTACCAGCAATGGGGCACGGGTTGTTTCGCCCGGTTCAACGGCATGTTTGCCCTGGCGATCCTGGACCGGGTCGCCAACCAGCTTGTCCTCGCGCGGGACCATGCGGGCATCAAGCCCCTGTACTACTGGCTGGGCGACGGGCAGTTGTACTTTGCATCGGAGATCAGGGCTTTTGGCCAGGTGTCACGCCCCTTCCACGAAAATCCGGGCTGGCGGATGCCTTTCCTGGCATTCGGCCATCTGCCGGAACCTGAGACGACGCTTGCCGGCGTGAAACCCCTCGAGACGGGGCACTGCATGGTTCTCAGTCTCCCGTCGCTGCGGGCGACGCTCCAGCGCTACACCGCACCGGTGCCGCCTGCTGATGTCCACGACCGCCAGGACGCCCTGCGCCTGCTGCGCAGCGGGCTGGAAGCCGCCGTCGCCCGGCACCTGGTCAGCGATGCGCCGATTGGCCTGCTCCTGAGCGGCGGTATCGATTCCAGCATCCTGGCCCTCCTGGCCAAGCCTGTCGTGGGCGAGCACCTGGTCACCCTGTCCATTACCTTCGATGAGGCCCGCTTCTCCGAGCGCAGGTACCAGCAGATCATCGTCGAGCGGATCGGTGGCCAGCACCACGACTGTCTGGTGACCCACGAGGACTTCAACCGCCTCATGCCCGAGGCTCTCGAGGCGATGGACCAGCCCACCATCGATGGCATCAATTCATTCTTCATCTCTCTCCATGCCCGGCAGAGCGGCCTCAAGGCGGTGCTGGCAGGTCACGGCGCAGATGAGCTGTTCGGCGGCTATCCCACCTTCGGCTACGGCCGCTATTACCGGGTGGCGCAGCGCTTGCCGCGTGCGCTCCTGAGCCTGCTTGGCCGCATGCCGGACCCGCGGCTCGGCAAACTCGGATACGCCAGGCTGGCTGGCCTTGTCGGTGAAAACCTGACGTACCGCAGCCTCTTCCCGGCGTGTCGCATCGCCCGGCTGCTCGGCACCACGGAAGACGAGGTGCTGCGCCGGCTGGCCCGGGCCGCCGTTCCGGAGCTGCCGCCGGGTCTCGACGATGGCAGCCGCATCTCCCGTATCGAGACCGGGCTTTTCCTGCAGAACCAGCTGCTCAAGGATTCAGACTTCATGAGCATGTGGCATGGGCTGGAAATCCGCGTGCCGTTTCTGGATCAGGAACTCATGGCCCTCGTGTACCGCATCGATGGCCACCTCAAGTTTTCCGACCCGCTGCCCAAGCGATTGCTCATCGACGCCGCCGGACCCGAACTCCCGGAAGAGGTGTGGAACCGGCCCAAGCAGGGGTTCACGTTCCCGTTCGAGCAGTGGATGAAGGACTCGCCCATCACGGCTCCCAGGGACAGCCATGAAGCGGAGCTGTATCGCGAATTCAAGCGCGGCCAGCTGGGTTGGGGGCGCTACTGGTGTGCGCTGCTGGCTGGCCGCTTCGCTCCGGTTCCTCACTGAAGCCCGCCGTTCCGGGCCGCTTTTTTCGCGGGACCGTTGCCACCCCGCGCTCCATCCGTGGCGCCAGGTGGACACAGTTCTCGAATCCGCATCGGTCTGATTGATATCGGAGAGGTTTGCCGCCAGCCTTTCCGGCGGATTATGTTGCGGAGGCTCCGACGCGGAGCGATGGACCATGGCATGGCGTGTACCTGCATTGCGGCCGGGGATGCTCGTCCTCGGCAGTGCCATCGTCACGGCCTGTGGTGGCGGTGGTTCGGCTGTGCCGACTGCCGACAGCGTCATGAAGCCCGCGGACCATCGGGCGCCCATCGTAAGGCCGATCCCGGATGCGGTGAATTCCGCCTACAGCTACACCACCCGGATCAGCGTCGAAGCCAGCGACCCGGACGGTGACTCTCTGGTGCTCGGCGTGCGTGTCGAGGACACGGCGATTGCTGGTGCGACCATGGATCCGGTCAGCAACGAAGTCATTATCGAGCCACGCGCACCCGGCCGCACACGGATAACGGTTACGGCCAGTGACGGGGAGGATATCGGGCAGACGTCATTCTTCTTCGAGGTCGGCGAAGTCACCCGGGCTGCGGAGATCGCGGCAGTTGCCGACGGGTCCCAGGCCATCATCGTGGCGAATCCAGGGTCCGAGCCGGTGGACTTCGTCCTGACTCACAATGGCTTCCGCGGCTTCCAGTCCGACGGCGAAATCGTCGCTTTCGTTCGCGACATGCCGGCCGAGACTCCTGGCGAACCCTTCGAGCGGAAGCTCTGGCGCTTCGTGCGGGACAACGTCTACCACCTGGAATTTCTCGACCCGGCACCCTGGCGGATGAGCCCGACCGTGCTCATCAACTCCATGGGGTTTGGACTCTGCAGCAGCGTGGCGGCCGCCTACGCACGGCTCGCGCGCACTGCCGGATATCCGGCGCGGATCTGGGCGCTGACCGGGCATGTCGTGCCCGAGGTGCAGATCGGCGGCGACTGGCAGATGTACGATCCCGACCTGGCCGTCTATTACCACCGGCGTGACGGAGGGATCGCGGGGGTTGGCGACCTGGCGGATGAGGGCCTGGTGACCGCGCCGACAGATCCGCTGTTTCCGCCGGAAACCAATCCGGCCTACGATCCCTCGATCGCGGCCATCTACGCGTCTGTCGCGGACAATGACCTGTGGCCTGTCCTGCTGGATCTTCCGGATGGTCTTTCCGGCCGGGTCACGCTCCCACCGGGCAGTACGCTGAGCTACCAGGGGCGCTGGACGGAGCCCCCCATCGCCCACGGCGATGGCGACGTGGCGCGCCCGGTCGAGCAATTTGAACAGGCTGCGCTCACGCTCGCGCCGGGCTGGACCGGCACCCTGCAGCTGCCTTGGGTCGCCTGGGATGTCATGGGGACGGGCACCGTGACCATCGGCGGAATCCCTTACACTATCGGCTCCGGGGCCCTGCGCGAGCGGCTCCAGGCCAGCGACGGTGCAGTGGGCAGCCTGGATCTGGTCGCATCCTCGGGCCCGGTGACAGTCGTGTTCCTGCTCAATCCGCTGCGTTACGAGGTCCGTGCCACGAACGTGGTCGAGCTGACAGGGTGGAATGTGTGGCGCCTGGAGGTATCCGCTGCAGACCTGCCGCCCCAGCAGCGGGCCGGCGGGCCATTTCCGGCCGCCCTGCGCAAGCCTGTGCCCGGTTCCTGAGCCTTGTCGCGGAAGACGATCCTCTGTTTCGCCAGCTACTACCTGCCGGGCTACAAGTCCGGTGGCCCGGTGCGCAGCCTGTCCAACATGCTCGGCTGGTTGCGGGAGGATTACGACCTGCGGATCGTGACCCGTGACCATGATCTCGGCGACGCCACGCCCTATCCCGGCCGAACCGCCGGCCGCTGGTACCCGCAGGACGGTGCCCAGGTGTGGTATCTGACGCGCCCCCACTGGACCCCCGGGGCCATCCGGCGGGCCGTTGCCGCAGCCCGGCCGGACCTGCTCTATTTCCAGAGCTTCCTCGATCCTGTTGCCACCATCGTGCCCCTGTTCCTGCGCCGCTTCGGCCTGTTGCCCGGTGCGGCGCCGGTGGTCATCGCGCCGCGGGGCGAGTTGTCGCCCGGAGCGTTGTCGCTCAAAGCGAGGAAGAAGGCGCTTTTCCTCGTGCTGGCCCGCTGGCTTGGGCTGTATCGGAATGTCAGCTGGCATGCGACCAGCGCCGCGGAAGCTGCACATATCCGCAGTTGGGCGGGTGATGGAGCCCGGGTCAGCATCGCCCCCAACCTGCCGCCCCGTGATCTGCCGGCGCTCGCGCCGCGTCCGCCCAAGCAGAAGGGTGAGGTGCACCTCGTGTTCCTGTCGCGCATTTCCCCGATGAAGAACCTGCTGGGCGCAGTGCAGCTGCTGGCGATGGTCAAGGCACGGGTCACTTTGGATGTCTACGGCGTGCTGGAGGATCAGCATTACTGGCACGAGTGCGAACGGATGATTGCGACCCTGCCTGCCCATGTGACAGTGTCCTGCCGTGGCGCAGTCCTGCCCGGGCATGTCCCTGCGATCCTGTCACGCTACGACGCCTTCCTGCTGCCGACGCTGGGCGAGAACTTCGGTCATGCCATCCTCGAGTCACTGCTGGCGGGCTGCCCGGTGATCATCTCCGATCGCACGCCGTGGCGTGATCTGGCGGCGAACCGGGCCGGTGCCGATCTTCCCCTCGAATTGCCGGACCGGTTCGCCGCCGTCATCGACGATCTGGCCGACATGGATGGCGCCCGCTTCGCCGAGTGGGCAGGTGGTGCGCGGGAATACGCGCTGGCCTTCTGTCACGATGGCGATGCGCTGCAGGCGACCCGGCGCCTGCTGGCAACCGCAATCGGGGCCTAGGCCCGGGACGCCGGCCATGTGCGGTATAGCTGGCCGATTCCTGCATGCCGCCGGCATTCCCGATGAGGGGATGCTGCGCCGGCTCGGCGCCGCCATGCGCTACCGCGGACCCGACGATGAGGGCATCTACTGCGCGCCGCACGTGGGCCTCGTCCACCGTCGTCTGGTTATCCGTGACCTGACTCCCGCCGGCCGCTGCCCGATGTCCGGCGCGGACGGCCGGATTCGCGTCATGCTCAACGGGGAGATCTACAACTGGCGCGAACTTCGCGAGGAACTGGCCACGGCCGGCTACCGCTTCAAGACGGCCACCGACACGGAGGTCATCGTCTGCGGTTACCAGGCCTGGGGTGATGAGGTCGTGGCCCGGCTGCGGGGCATGTTCGCCATCGCGATCTGGGACGACGGCGGGCAGCGCCTGTTGCTGGCACGGGATCGCCTGGGCGAGAAGCCGTTGTACTACCGGGCCGATGAAGCAGGTCTTGATTTCGCCTCCACCGTCGAAGCCCTGTCGTTGATGCGCTCCGATCTCGCGGTCGATCCGGCAGCCGTTGCCTGCTACCTGTCCCACAGCTTCATTCCGGCCACGCACACGATCTGGCGCGATGTCCGGGTTTTGCCGCCGGCCCATACGCTGGTCATCGTGCCGGGCGGGTCGCCGCAGCGCCGGCGCTACTGGGATTTCCCGCGGTCGCTGCCGCATCCCGGGCGTGCCCGGCAGCTGGTGCCGGCGGTGGAGAACGTCATCGAGGACAGCGTCACGCGCTGCCTCGATGCGGACGTGCCGGTCGGCGTGTTCCTGAGTGGTGGCGTGGACTCATCGCTGGTCGCCGCCATGGCGGCCAGGCATCGGCCCCGCCTGCCGGCATTTTCACTGGGCTTTCGCGAGCAGGAATTCAACGAGCTGCCATTTGCCCGTACCGTGGCCGCCCATGCGGGCCTGGATCATCACGTGGTCGAAGTGGGCGTGGGTGATCTGCTCGAGTGCCTGCCACACCTCGTTGCCCAGTACGGCCAGCCATTCGGCGATGCTTCCGCGGTGCCGTCGTTCCTGCTGGCGCGTCTCGCCCGGCGTGAGGTGACGGTCTGCCTGAGCGGGGATGGCGGAGACGAGGCGTTCGGGGGCTACTGGCGACTGCAGGCCGGAGTGTATGCCGATCGCTATGGCCGGATGGTGCCGCGGCCGCTGCGAGCCCGTCTGGTGCCGTGGCTGGCGCCGCTGCTGGGCCCCCTGGGGCGCCGCTGGCTGGCCATGAATGAACTGTCGCTGGCACCACCTGGTGCGGCGTACTCGAATTCCGAAAGCTGGCACGGCCGGCTCGATGCCATCGCCGGCCCGGCGCTGCGCCCCGGTCTGGTCCATGATCGGGTGGCCTGTCGTACGGCGGGGGGTGTGCGGCGTGAAGGCGCGAACCTGGTGCAGCAGATCCTGTTCGAGGACTTCCAGGTGCAACTGCCGGACGCCTATCTGACCAAGGTCGATGTTGCGAGCATGGCCGCATCCCTCGAAGTCCGGGCGCCATTCCTCGACCAGAAGGTCATCGAGACAGCCTGGCTGCTACCCGACGCCATGAAGCTGCGCTGGGGCCAGCGAAAATGGCTCCTCAAGCGCATCGCGGCGCGCTGGGTGCCGGCCGAGGTGATCTACCGGCCGAAGATGGGGTTCGCGCTGCCGTTGGTCCACTGGTGGCGCGCCGAGTTGGGCGAGCTGCTCGACTCCCTGCTGAGAGACAGCATCGCCGGCTCCTCGGGATGGATCGAGGTCCCGGTCGTCCGCGATGTGCTTGAACGCCACCGGCGGGGTGAAGACCATCACACCCGGCTTTGGCTGGTGCTGTGGCTGGAGTTGTGGTTCCGGCACGTCGCCAGCGGTGACGCAGCGCCGGTCAGCCCGCACATAAGGCAGCCTGTGGGCGGGGCATGATCGGGTTGAGGTTCAATCGCATGGGCGTCTGTACTGCGGCAGCACGATATGCCCACACCCTGCGCAGGCTGCGACTCCGCCAGCTCGCCGGGCTGCTGCGCCGGCGGGTCCTGCCCCAGCTGCCGGCGCGCCCGCCCCGGGGACTCGGCCTGGCGTCCCTCCATCCGCACCGGGCAGCCTTCCTCGCGCCCGTGGTGGAGGGCAGCGGGCTGCCCCGCCACCTCGCCTTCCTCAACGACCCCCATCGCCTGCCGCTGAATGCGATCGACTGGCGCAGCGGCAGCCAGCCGAAGCTCTGGCGCTACAACCTGCACTACATGGATTACCTGCGCGCACCGGGCCTCACGGCGACGGAGCGGGCGGCGCTGGTCGGGAGCTGGATCGCGGGCAACCCGCCGGGGAGCGTGGATGCCTGGGAGGCCTACCCGATCTCGCTGCGCGCGGTGAACTGGATCAAGGCCTTCTCCGGGGGCCTGCAACCGCAGCCGCCGTGGCTCGCGAGCCTCGCGCTGCAGCTCGCCTGGCTCGAGCGCAACCTGGAGTTTCATCTCGGCGCGAACCACCTGCTGAAGAACGCGAAGGCGCTGGTGTTCGGCGGTGCGTTCTTCACCGGCGCGCCGGCGGCGCGCTGGCTTGCGCGTGGCGTGGCGCTGATGGTGGAGCAGGGCGCCGGGCAGTTGCTCCCCGACGGCGGGCATTACGAGCGCAGCGCGATGTACCACGGCATCGTGCTCGAGGACGTCCTCGACGTGGTGAACCTGCTCGAGGCGAATCCGGCTCTGGCCGGCGAGGCTGATCGCCTGGCGCTGCGCGCAGCGGCGACGCGGGCCTGGCATTACCTCGCCGACATCCTCGCCGGCGATGACGACATCCCGCTGTTCAACGACGCGGCCTTCGGTATCGCGCCGGCACCGGCGGCGCTGCTCGATTACGGCGCGCGTGTCCTCGGCCTGGCGCCCGACCCGGCCTGCACCACCGCGGCCGCGCCACGCCGCATCTGCCGGCCCGACACCGGCTACTACGGCTATCGCGCGGGCGGGGAGAGCCTGCTCATCGACTGCGGGCCGGGCGGGCCGGATGACCAGCCGGGCCACACCCACGCGGACATGCTCAGCTACGAGCTCTGCCTCGACGGGGAGCGCGTGGTGGTGGACAGCGGCACCTACGATTACGAGGTGACGCCGCTGCGCGCGCAGCTGCGGGGCACGGCGGCGCACAACACGGTGGTGGTGGATGGTGCGGACCAGTCCGAGGTCTGGGGTGGCTTCCGCGTGGCGCGCCGTGCCCGCCCGCTCTTCGCCCGGCTCGGCCCGCTGGAGGAGGGGCACCTTGCATTCCACGGCGCCCACGATGGCTACCGGCGCCTGCCGGGCGGTGTCCTGCATGAGCGTCGCATCACGGCAAGTATCGGGGCGGCATGGGATATTGCCGACCGGCTCACCGGCAGCGGCGGGCACCGCATCGAGAGCTTCATCCACCTGCACCCGGCCTGCCGCGTCGAGGCCGGGCCGGATGGCCGGTACCGGGTGCTCCGCGAGGGGCGGACGGTGCTGTGGATCACGCCCCGGGGGGATGTGGCCGTCGAGCTGCGCCAGGGCCCGTACTGCCCGGAATTCGGCTGCCGGCAGGAGGGCACGGTGGTGGTGCTGCTGATGCAGGGGCCGCTGCCGCTGGAGCTCGGTTACCGGCTGGCACGGCCCGCGGCCGGCCTGTCCGGCGGGCCGCCAGGGCCGCCAGGGCGCGCAGGGCGCGCAGGGCAGGAAGGCCCCCAGGCACCGGGCCGGGCCGGTATTGCTGGTAGCATCGGGCCCCGTTCGGGCTGAGGGCAACGGATCGACACATGCGACAGGTCGTGCAGAACTACCGCAGCGGCGAGCTGGCCGTGCAGGACGTACCCGAACCGGGCGGCCGCGGCGGCGGGCTGGTGGTGGCCAATGCCGCCTCGCTGATCAGCGCGGGCACCGAGAAGTCCACGGTCAGCGTGGCCCGCAAGAACCTGCTCGGCAAGGCCATGGAACGCCCGGAGATGGTCCGCAAGGTGCT
>JADYZO010000150.1 GCA_020853135.1 Gammaproteobacteria bacterium | reverse complement strand
TCCACGGTCGGGTTCTTGCCCAGCAGCTCGAAGGTCTTGTCGGGGCCGAAGTAGACCATGAGCGTGAAACTGAGCAGCGTCACGCCAAGCAGCAGCGGAATGCCGGCGAGGAGTTTGCGCAGGGCAAACCGCAGCAGGTCCATCAGCCGGCCGGCTCCAGGTCCGGTGGCCGGGCGCTTTCCCCCGGCGGCAGCACGTCCACGTACCGGAGGAAGAACCCGCCGACGATCTCGCGGTCCGGCAGCGCCACCACGTTCTTGTGCCAGAGGTAGATGCGCTTGCGGGCGATGCCGCTGATGGCCGCGCAGTCGTCGATCACCATCTGGTTCATGCGCCGGTAGAGTGCGGTGCGCTCCGCCGAGGGCAGCATCACCGAGGCCTGCTCGTAGAGCCGGTCGAATGCGGGATTGCGGTAGTTGGCATCGTTCGAACCGGGGGACCTGTTGGGGCCATAGAAGAGCTGCAGCGTGTTCTCGGCATCAGGGTAATCGAGCCCCCAGCCCTTGGCCACGATCGGCAGGCGGCTTTCCTTCCAGGCCCGGCTGATGTCGCCGAAGGTGGCGTACTGCTTGAGCACCACCTTCTCCTGCGGCCAGCCGATGTCCATCAGCTCGGCGCGCAACTGCTCGAAGAACATGCGCTGCTTGACCCCGGCGGTCTGGCCGTAGACGAGCACCGGCAGGTTGGCGGGTGTCCAGCCGTTGTCGGCCAGCAGGCGGCGGGCGCCCTCGATGTCGCGCGTCACGCTGGCCCGCGAGAGATGGGGGTCGTACTCCGGCACCACCGGCACGATGATGCCGGGGAAGATCGTCGCCAGGCCGAAGAACCAGCTCTGGTTGCGCGCCTCCCAGTCGAAGGTCTTGATGATGGCGCAACGCAGGGCCTTGTTGCGGCGCTCGCGCCCGGGGTCCGGGTTGTAGCCAAGCCACGGGAAGTCGAAGTTGAAGACCTCGAAGATGAAGCCGGCCTCGGTGCCTGCAGCCAGCTGGTAGCGGCGGGCGTATTGCGGCTTGAGGCGCACCGGGTCACGGGATTCGAGCAGTTCATCGGCCTTCTCGGGCGGCAGCCCCGCCACCTGGATCTCGTTGCCCTTGGTGAAGGAATTCCAGCGCGAGGCGTCGTCGTTGGCGAAATCGATGACCAGGCGGTCGACGAAGGGTGGCGAGCGGCCCTGGATGCGTTCGACACCGGTGTAGCGCTGGGTGGCGGGGTCGTAGCCTTCCGCCTGGAGATCCACCGGCTCCTGGCGGAAGCGCCGGTTGCGCTCGAAGACGATCCGCGAGGTGTCGTAGGAGACGACCTTGAAGGGCCCGGAGCCCACCGGATGGGTGCCAAGCTCCGGCCCGTAGCGTTCGGCCGCCTCGCGGGGCACCACCGCGGAATAGCCCTGCGCGAAGGTGTCGAGCAGCTGCGGGTAGGGGCGGATCAGGCGGACCTCGACGGTGTAGCGGTCCAGCGCACGCAGGCCCGGGACCTCGCGGTCGTAGTCCGAACCCGCCGCCTTCCAGTCATCGAGGCCGACGATGCGCCCCTGCCAGAACCAGGCACCCTGCGGGCGGTTCTTCGGGTCGAACTGGCGTTTGAGCGAGTAGACGAAGTCCGCGGCGACGACCTCCCGCCCCTGGCCACCGGGGAAGGCGGGGTCATCCTGGAACCAGACACCTTTCTTGATGCGGATCCGGTAGGTCAGCAGATCCGCCGAGATATCGGGCCAGCCGTCGGCCAGGTTCGGCTTGAGCTGGTAGGGCCTGGCCAGGTACTTGTACGCGAATAGCGTGTCGTAGGCGTTCACGACCACGTGGTTCGCATACACATTGGTGGCCTGGACCGGGTCGAGCGTGGACGGCGCCTGGTCGAGGGAGTGGCGGAAGGTCTTGAGGCCGGCGCCGGCATCGGCGGACGGGTTGTGGTCGGTGCTGCTCCCGCAACCCGCGACGGCCAGCAGTGACAGCGACAGCACGACGAGCCGGGCGGCGTGCCATCGGGAGCAGGAGATCGGGCGCGACGCCAGCGGGAACATCCGCGCCATTCTGCCAGCGCTGGAATGTCCCACGCACAAATCTGCGGGATTCCTCGCAATCCGCAGTCCTGCCGATAGGGATCAAGACTCTTGTTTAAATACCAGTGTATTGACAGTTTATATAATGTATCCCACATTGATGTTTATGGACCCTGATATATGGAACTCATATTTACAACACTCAGAAAAAGTACCTGATTTGTCTGATTACATCCCACATCCGCTTTGTAGCCTGATTTTCAATCCCAAAAATATGTCTGACACCTTTTTGGGTTCTTGTATGCTCGACGGCCGATGATTGGACTGTTGCAACGGGTGTCCGAGGCCAGGGTGGCTGTGGCCGGCGAGGTGGTCGGCGAAATCGGCACCGGGCTGATGGTGCTGGTGGCGGTGGAGCGGGGCGATACGCCCCTGCAGGCACGCCGGCTGGCGCAGCGGCTCGTCGCCTACCGGGTATTCCCTGACGCCGCCGGCAGGATGAACCTCGACCTGCGGGCGGTTGGCGGCGCGCTGCTGCTGGTGCCGCAGTTCACCCTGGCCGCCGATACCGGCCGGGGCAACCGGCCGGGCTTTTCCGGATCCGCTGACCCCGCCACCGGGCGGGCGCTCTTCGATTTGCTGGTGCGCGAGGCGGGCACACTCGGCCCGCGGGTGGCCACCGGGCGTTTCGGGGCGGACATGGCGGTGAGCCTCGTCAACGAGGGTCCGGTGACGTTCATGCTGCGGGTGCCACCGGCCACCTCGCCAGCCTGAGCCGCGGGGCAGCGCCACGGTCCGTGGCCCGGAAACGAGCGGCAGGTATCGGGGCCATCCCCGGCTTTTGCCGTATCATGTTCATTCATATCGCGGGCATGCAGTGCCCCCTGGAGCGTTGACATGGGTTCACTCAGCATCTGGCACTGGCTGATCGTCCTGCTGATCGCCGTGCTCGTCTTCGGCACCAAGCGCCTGAGCTCCATCGGCACCGATCTCGGCAGCGCGGTGAAGGGCTTCCGCAAGGCCATGTCCGATGCCGACCAGGACGAGCCGCCGAGGCAGATCAACCAGCAGTCCGACGCCGATTTCACCGAGAAGCGGCAGAACGAGGCCGCCGGCAAGAAGCCCGGCTGACCGTGCGCAGCGGCCGGGCGTCGCCGTGACAGCCGGCGACAGGCTCCGCCCTGCCCATCACACAGCCCCCGCTGCATGTTTGACGTCGGCTTCTCCGAACTCGTGGTCATCTTCGTCCTGGCGCTGATCGTGCTGGGGCCCGAGCGGCTGCCCACCGTGGCCCGCCAGATTGGCCAATGGACTGGCAAGGCACGCCGGATGGCACGCACGATGAGCGCGCAGTTCCAGGAAGAGCTGAACGCCGTCGATCCCCGCCCCATCATCGACCCTCCGCCGGCCGCACCCCCGGACTACAGCCGCCCGGGGGCCGATGAGCTCAAGCCCGGTGCCACGCCCCACGACGAGGCGGGGTCGGCTGAACCGCCAGCCAGGGCGCCCTCCGGCGACACCCGGCCCTGACCCGGGGCCACAGGCATGGCCGCCCCGAACCGCGACAATCCGCCGGAAGAAGAGCTGCTCGAGGAAGGGACGCTGATGTCCCACCTCATCGAGCTGCGCCTGCGTCTGCTCCGGGCGGTCATGGCGGTGGGCATCATCTGCCTCGCCCTGCTGCCCTTCGCCAGCCGCATCTTCAGCCTGGTGGCCCGGCCGCTGGTGAAGCAGCTGCCTGAGGGGTCGAAGATGATCGCCACCCAGGTGACGGCCACCTTCCTCACACCGGTCAAGACCACCTTCTTCGTCGCGCTGTTCCTCGCCATGCCGCTGGTGCTCTACCAGGTCTGGGCCTTCGTGGCGCCGGGCCTGTACCGGCGCGAGAAGCGCTTCGCGGTGCCGCTGCTGGTCTCCAGCGTCATCCTGTTCTACACCGGCGTGGCCTTTGCGTATTTCCTGGTCTTCCCGACGGTGTTCCACTTCTTCGCGGCGACGACCCCCGAGGGCGTCACCATGATGACGGACATCAACAGCTACCTCGACTTCACGCTGCTGACCTGCTTCTCCTTCGGCATCGCCTTCGAGGTGCCGGTGGCCACGGTGCTGCTCATCGCCACCGGGCTGGTCAAGGCCGAGGCCCTGGCGAAGCAGCGGCCCTACATCTTCCTCGGCGCCTTCATCGTCGGCGCCGTGCTGACCCCCCCCGATGTCATCTCGCAGGCCATGCTGGCGATCCCCATGTACGGGCTGTTCGAGGGCGGGCTGCTGATGGCGCGGTTCATGTATCCGCCGCGTGCGGCCACCACCACGGACAAGAGCACCGCATGACTGGCGCACCGGCGCCGGCTGCAACCGGGCATCCGCCCGGCCTGAGGACCCTGTTCTTCACCGAGCTCTGGGAGCGCTTCAGCTACTACGGGATGCGGGCGCTGCTGGTGCTGTTCCTGGTGGATGCCGGCAGCGGCCTCGGCCTCGACGACCAGGCGGCCACCGCCATCTACGGGCTGTACACCGCGGCGGTCTACATCGTCGCACTGCCGGGCGGCTGGATCGCCGACCGGCTGCTCGGCGCCCAGCGGGCGGTCTGGATCGGCGGCATCGTCATCACCATCGGCCACTTCACGCTGGCGCTGCCCGCCACCGCGACGTTCTTCGCCGGCCTGCTCTGCATCATCGCGGGCACCGGACTGCTCAAGCCGAACATCAGTGCGGTGGTCGGCGAGCTCTACGCCCGCAACGACCCGCGTCGGGATGCCGGCTTCACGCTCTTCTACATGGGCATCAACCTCGGTGCGGCCATGGGTCCGCTCATCTGCAGCACACTCGGCGAGAGCGAACGCTTCGGCTGGCACTACGGTTTTGCGGCCGCCGGCGTCGGCATGCTGATCGGCCTGGCCTATTTCCGCGCCACCCGCACACGCCTGGGCGAGGCCGGGCTGCGCCCGACGCTGGATGCCGGCAATCCGGCGCAGGCCGCCCTGATCCGCACCCTCTGGGTCCGGGTGGGCCTGGCGCTCGCGCTGCTGCTGCTCCTCGCCGTGCTGGTCGGCACCGGCTGGCTGGCGGTGACGCCGGTGTCACTGGCCCGCGCCAGCGCCTGGGCCATCGGTGCGCTGGCCGCGGCCTACTTCGCCTGGCTGCTGGTCTTCGGCCGGCTGGACGCCGGGGAGAAGCGGCGCGTGCTGGCGATCATCATCCTGTTCCTCGGCGCCGCGACCTTCTGGTCCGGATTCGAGCAGGCGGGTTCCTCGCTGAACCTGTTCGCCGAGCGCTACACCGAGCGGATGGTCGCCGGCTTCGAGATCCCGGCCGGCTGGTTCCAGACGCTGAACCCGGTGTTCGTCATCAGCCTCGCACCGCTCTATGCCGCACTGTGGGTGGGCCTCGCACGCCGCGGGCTGAATCCCTCCACACCCGCCAAGTTCGGCATCGGGCTGCTGCTGCTGGCGGCCGGCTTTGCGGTGATGCTGGGTGCCGCCACGCTGGTGGCAGGCCACCAGAAGGCACTGCCGACCTGGCTGATCTTCACCTATCTCTTCCACACCATGGGCGAGCTGGCGCTGAGCCCGGTGGGCCTCTCGGCCATCACCCGGCTGGCCCCGCATCGCTACGTGGGCCAGATGATGGGCATCTGGTTCCTGGCCGCCTCGGTGGGCAACATCATCGCCGGGCTCTTCGCCGGCCAATTCCGCGACGATGCGCTCGGCGACATGCCCGCCCTCTACACCCAGATCGTGCTCATGGCTGCCGGTGCCGGGCTGATGTTCCTCGCCTGCCGACGCCCCATCCGCCGGCTGATGGGCGATCCGGCCTGAAGGATCCCGGAGCGGGGCCTGACCCGCCGGTGCAGCCGTCGCTCCGCGGCATGGCCCCGGTGTACGATGGCGCGCGACCCATCAGCCACTTTCCAGGCAGGGCCGGTGCACGCCCCACGCGAACTGACGCTGCGCGCGCTCGTGCTGGGCGGCATCCTCGCCGTGCTGCTCGGCGCGGCCAATGCCTACCTCGGGCTTTTCGCGGGGATGACCGTCTCCGCCTGCATCCCCTCGGCGGTAATCTCCATGGGGGTGCTGCGGCTGCTCGGCCATGCGGGCATCGGCGAAAACACGATGGTGATGACCCAGGGCTCGGCGGGCGAAGCGCTCGCCGCGGCAGCCATCTTCACGCTGCCGGCGCTGGTGCTGCTCGGCGTATGGGACGACTTCCCCTACCTGTGGGTGACCGCGATCGCGGGTATCGGCGGGCTGCTGGGCGTGCTGCTGACCATACCGCTGCGCCGCGCCCTCATCGTCGAGCAGGACCTGAAGTTCCCCGAGGGCACGGCGGTGGCCGAAGTCCTGCGGGTGGGCGAGCGGGCAGGCGGGGGCCTGCGGATGCTGGCGGGAGCCGGTGTGCTCGGCGCGCTCACCAAGTTCGCCGAGACCGGGCTGCAGCTGTGGCCAGGCACCGCGCAGCTGGCCGGCTTCGTCGGCCGCGGCATCGCGTACTTCGGCACCAACCTCTCCCCGGCGCTGCTCGGCATCGGCTACATCGTGGGGCTGAACATCGCCTCGCTGGTGTTCATCGGCAGCCTGATTTCATGGACCCTCGCCATCCCGGCCTATGCCGCGTGGTTCCTGCCCGGGGACCCGGCCTTCGCCGGCACGGCGGACCTCGGTGCGGCGGACCTCGCCTACGCCATCTGGACGAAGAAGATCCGCTACCTCGGCGTCGGCGCCATGCTGGTTGGCGGCCTCTGGGCGCTGGTGTCGATCCGCAGCTCGCTCCTCTCCGGCGTGAAGAGCGGACTCGCCCAGTTCCGCCAGTCGCGCGGGCAGGTGGCCGACCCGCGCGAGCGCGACCTGCCCATGCCCTGGGTGCTGGCCGGCATCGCCGCCTGCGTATTGCCCATCCACCTGCTCTACGTGCAGATCGTCGGCCACCACGGCATCGCCGCCGCCATGGCGGTGACCATGCTCGTGGCAGGCTTCCTGTTCTCCTCGGTGGCCGCCTACATGGCCGGACTCGTCGGCTCCTCGAACAACCCGATCTCGGGCGTCACCATGGCCACCATGCTGCTCGCCTCGCTGCTGCTGCTCGGGCTGCTCGGCGCCGACAGCGAACAGGGGCCGGCGGCGGCCATCATGATCGGCGCGGTGGTCTGCTGCGCGGCTTCGCTCGGCGGTGACCTGCTCCAGGATCTCAAGACCGGGCAGCTGGTGGGCGCCACGCCCTGGAAGCAGCAGCTGGCCCTGGGTGCCGGGGTGCTGGTGTCGGTGTTCGTGATGGCGCCGATCCTCAACCTGTTGCTGCACGCCTATGGCATCGGCACGCCAACGCCCGGGCACCCGAAGCCGCTGGTGGCACCGCAGGCCACGCTCATGGCCTCGGTGGCCGAAGGCGTGTTCCACGGCGGCCTGCCCTGGGGCATGGTCGGGGCGGGCGCGGCCATCGGCGTTGGCATCATCCTCGTCGATGAGTGGCTGCGCCGCCGTGGTGCCTCGTTTCGCGCCCCGGTGCTGGCGGTGGCGGTGGGCATCTACCTGCCCCTCGAGGTGGACACGCCGATCTTCCTCGGCGGGCTCATCGCCTGGGCGGTGCAGCGGCGGCTGCGCCGGGCCGACACCGGTGCCGGCGCGGGCACGCTCTTCGCCGCGGGGCTGATCACGGGAGAGGCGCTGGCCGGCATCCTGCTCGCCATCCCCATCGTCGTCACCGGCAGCACCGACCTGCTGGCGCTGCCCGCGGCCTGGCGGCCGGGGCCACTCGCCGGCCTCGCCGCGCTGGCGCTGGCGGCCACGCTGCTCCATCGCGCCGCAGTCCGCCCGGATCACTGAAATGCGGGCCAGGCCACCCCGTGGTCGCCCGCGGGTCGCGGCGGCCGGCGCGGAAAACTACAATGGCGCCCTTTCCTGATCCCGGAGAAGCCAATGCCCGCCTACGTCGTCTCGGTCGTCCAGTTCACCAACATGACCCCGCAGCTCAAGGAATACGCACAGAAGTCCGCGGTGCTGGCCAAGCGTCACGGCGGGCGCTACATCATCCGCGGCAAGTCGGCCGAGATCCTCGAGGGGGCCGGGCTGGAGGGCAGGTCGGTGGTGATCCTCGAGTTCCCGACGATGGACCAGCTCAAGGCCTTCGTGAAAGGCGACGAGTACCAGAAGACGGTCAAGCCGCTGCGCGCGGGCACCGGCATCTACGACATCGGCATCTTCGAGTCGCCGCCGCCGGCGATGCAGTGACGGGGCGGGGCGCTTCAGCCCCCGTCCACCATCATGAAGGTACCCTCGGCCTCGGCGACCACCGTGTTGTCGCTGGCGCGGGTGGCCGTGCCCGAGAGGAGGGCGAAGCGGCCCTTGCGGCGGAGCAGGCGCCCTTCCAGCAGCAGCCGGTCGCCGAGTTCCACCGGCTCGCGGTAGCGTACCTCGCAGCGCGCGGTGTGGGCGCGGATGCCCTGCAGGAACAGCCAGTTGGCCATCACGTCATCGAGCGTGCAGTAGACGATGCCCCCGTGCACCAGCCGGTCGTAGCCGCAGTGGAAGGGGCCCGGGGTGAACTCGGTCCGGCACACATCGCCGTCCATGCGAAACGGCAGGCGCAGGCCCAGCGGATTGTCCGGCCCGCACACGAAACACTGGTTGGCATCGGGACGTCCGCGTGGATCGCTCATGGCTCGGTACTCCCCGGCGCTTGTCCGGCCCGCCGGTGAAACCTATCCTAGCCGCCCATGGCCTACGATCCCAACAACATCTTCGCCAGGATCCTCAGGGGCGAGATCCCGGCCTGGCGCGTCTACGAGGATGAGCGGACGCTGGCGTTCATGGATGCGATGCCGCAGTCCGACGGCCACACGCTGGTGCTGCCGAAGAGCCCCGCGGAGAACATCTTCGACCTCGACCCCGCCATGGCCGCCGCGGTGATCCAGACCGGCCAGCAGGCGGCGCACGCGGTGCGACAGGCGTTCAAGGCCGATGGCGTGATGCTGGTGCAGTACAACGGCCCGGTGGCCGGGCAGACGGTCTTCCACTTCCACCTGCATGTCGTGCCCCGTTACGCGGGCATCCCGCTGCTCGGCCACGCCCGCAGCATGGCCGAGGGCGCCGTGCTCGAGGAACACGCGCGGCGCATCCGCGCGGCCTGGCCGGCCTGAGCCCGGCCGCGGCGCACCTCAGCCGCCGGCCTGGCCGCGTCCGGCGGCAGGCGGATCCAGCACGGGTCCGCCGCCCTCCCTGAGGATCCCGAGCGCCCGGTCGAGCGCGAGGTCGGCGGCTGGCGCCTGCACCGGCGCACCCGCATCCTCCAGCACGATGTCCGGGGTGATGCCCTGGCCGTTGATGGATGCACCCGAGGGCGTGAAGTAACGCGAGGTGGTGAGCTTGATGGCATCGCCGTTGGACAGTGCCATCAGCGTCTGCACCGACCCCTTGCCGAACGTGCGGGTGCCCATGATGACCGCCCGCCGGTTGTCCTTGAGCGCGCCGGCGACGATCTCGGAAGCCGACGCCGAACCGCCATTGACCAGGACCACGATGGGGGCGCCCTCGAGCAGGTCCCCCGGCCGGGCCTCATGGCGGAAATTGGCATCGAGGCCGCGGCCGCTGGCGGTGACGATGACCCCGCTGTCGAGGAAGTCGTCGCTGACCTCGACCGCCGCATCGAGCACCCCGCCCGGGTTGTTGCGCAGATCGAGCACCAGCCCCCTGAGCCTGGCCGCCCCCGCCTTGCGGACCAGGCCGGCCAGCGCCTCACGCAGGTCCGCATCGGTGGTCTCGCTGAACTGGCTGATGCGCAGGTAGCCGAAGCCGGGCTCCAGCAGCCGGGCGCGCACGCTGTGCATCTCGACGTTGCTGCGCACGAGCTCGAAGGCGAGTGGCTTGGCCTCGCCGGCACGTGACACCGCCAGACTCACCTTCGTGCCCGCCGGGCCCCGCAGCCGCGTGATGGCATCGGTGATGTTGTCGTTGCTGACCACCAGGCCATCGATGCTGAGGATGACGTCCCCGCTCCTGATGCCGGCCTTGTCCGCGGGCGTGCCCTCGATGGGTGAGACCACCAGCACCCTGCCCTCGCGCATGTTCACCTCGAGTCCCACGCCGGAATAGTGCCCGCTGGTGCTGATGCGGATCTCGGCGAACTCCCTGGCATCGAGGAACTGCGAATGGGGATCGAGGCTCGCGACCATGCCGCGCACCGCGCCGAGGAGCAGCCGGTGGTCGTCCACCGGCTCCACGTAGTTCTGGCGGACGCGTTCGAGCACCTCGGTGAGCAGCCGCACATCCTCCCAGGGCAGGGCCTGCCCCTGCTCGTCGTGCCCGGCAAACACGCTGCCGCCCATGGCCAGGGCGAGGCCCGCGGCCATGCCGAGGCCGAAGAGAAAGGCGCTGCGGGCCTTGCCGGACATCCGTGGGCTCATTTTCGGCCGGGGGAATGCGCGCCACGATACCACACGGCCTAACGCACCCACTCGCCCGGGTCGACGGGCCTGCCGTTGCGGCGCACCTCGAAATACAGCCCCGGCTGGCTTTCCCCGCCGCTGTCACCCACGCGGGAAATGACCTCGCCCTGTGCGACCGTATCG
>JADYZO010000149.1 GCA_020853135.1 Gammaproteobacteria bacterium | reverse complement strand
GTCGGCCTGGCCGTGCTGCTCGCGGCGGCGGAGGCCACGCTGCTGATGGTGGATGGCAACGTCTTCGCCACGCAGCGCTATCACGTCACCTGGCTCACCGCGGTGCTGTTCGAGCGCTCCACCTGGATCCTCGTGGGCGTGATCGGCACCTCGGCGCTGGCGTTCGAGGCGCTGCTGGCCGGCGTGGTGCGTGGCTGGGTCGAGGGCCGGCCCTCGCGCGGCGGGCGCTGGGTGGCGCTGGTGCTCGCCTGTGCCTGGCTCGGCAGCCAGGCCGTCCACGTCTGGGCGGATGCGGTGGGCTATCTCTCCGTGACGCAACTGACCCGTTACCTGCCGGCCTACTTCCCGATCCACGCCAAGCGTAAACTCGTGCGCCTCGGCCTCGTCACCCAGGAGCAGGCGGACCGGCAGATGCAGCTGCAGCGTGTCGGTGCCGATGGTGGTGGCCAGCTCCGGTACCCGCTGCAGCCCCTGCACTGCACCAGCACCGCAGCGACACCCAACATCGTGTGGGTGATCATCGATGCGCTGCGGCCCGATGCCACCGACCCCGCGCTGATGCCGGAGCTGGCACGGCTGCGCTCGCAGGGCCAGGAGTTCGCCAACCACTGGAGTGGCGGGAATTCCTCGCGGGCGGGCATCTTCTCCATGTTCTATGGCCTGCCGAGCACGTACCTCGACACTTTCTATGGCGTCCAGCAGCCGCCGGTGCTGATGGAGGAACTGCGCCGGCGGGGTTACCAGCCCGGCCTGTTTGCGGCGCCGGGTTTTGGTGCGCCCACCGATATCGGCCGCACGGTCTTTGCCGGCATCCCGGGGCTGGCGGGCGAGGAGCAGGGTGTCTCGGCCGTCCAGCGCAACCGGGCGGTGACCGACCAGTGGCTCGCGTGGTTTGGCCGGCGCGACACCACGCGACCCTTCTTCGGCTTCCTTTACTACGACCCGCCGATGGGGGCGATGCCCGCCGACGCCGGCCCGCTGCCCATGGATGGCCGTTTCGCCAACCAGCCGCAGCTGCAGCGCGACTGGCGCCAGTACCGCCGTTCGGCGCAGATGGTGGATGGCGAACTCGGTCGCGTGATCGACGGGCTGCGCAGCGCGGGCCAGCTGGACCACACGCTGGTGATCGTCCTGAGCGACCACGGCTACGAGTTCGACGACAACGGGCTCGGCTACGTGGGCCACGCGAGCGACTACAGCGCCGCGCAGCTGCGCGCGACGCTGGTGATGCGCTGGCCGGGGCGCGCACCGGCGGTGTACCACAACCGTACCTCGCACTACGACCTGCCGGTGACACTGCTGCAGGATCTTTTCGGCTGCGACAACGATCCCGCCGACTATGCCGTCGGGCGCAATCTCTTCGCCGGCGGGGACTGGCCGTGGATCATCGCCGGCAGCTACAACTCCCACGCCATCATCGAGCCGGGCCGGGCCATCGTCACCCACCCCGGCGGCTTCGTGGAGGTGCTCGGTCCCGACTACCGCCCGATTCCCGGCGCGAAGTTCGATCCGGCCGTGGTCGCGGCCGCGCTGCGCGACATGCGCCGGTTCTATCGCTGATGGCCCCGCGCCGGCCGGGCGGCCCCGTGGCGGCGGGCCTTGCCTGGCTCGGCCTCGCCGTCATGGCCTGCGTGGCACCGCCGCCCGCCACGGCCGCCGACGTCGCGCTGCGCTCGGCCTCTGTGGAGGTGACGGTCAGCGAGGAGGGCGGGCTGCCGCTGCGCTGGATCAGCTGCGCCGGCGCCTGTGCGGAGCCGGGGGTCGTGCGCCAGCAGCTGGTCGGGCCCGGGGATGGTGCGCTGCGCTGGTCGGCCGCCCAATCCGCACAGGCGGCTGCCATGACGGCACGGCGCTACGTGGCCACGCTGCAGGAGACGCCGGAGGCGCTCATCGCCGAACTGGTCCCGGCTGTCGATGGCGATGGCCCGCGGCTGGTGCAGCGCTACGAGCTGTCACGCCGTACCCACGTACTGCGCATGCGCCTGTCGATGCCGCCCGGCGTGGGCCTGGAGATGGCGAGCGGTGCTGCGCTCATCCCCGGGCAGCTGCCGGGGTTCGGCGCCGCCTTCTCCGATGTCGATGCGGTGAGCCTCGACGGTGCCGGCCAGCAGCGGCTCGATGGCACAGCACAACCCGCCGGCTTCACCGCCAGCCGCGAGGGCTGGGCCGGGGTGCGCTCACGCTTCTGGGCCTGGCTCGCGCAGCCGGCCGCAGACGTGGCCCTGACCGTGCAGGCGCCCGGGCCCAACCGGCGCGTGCTGTCGTGGACGCCGCCGGATGGCGTGCTGGATCTCGCCTTCTACGCGGGCCCGGTGGAGTGGAAATCGTTGCGGGTGGTGTCCTTCGACCTCACGCGCATGCTGTTCGCGAGCCTCTGGGAGCCGCTGCGCTGGCTCTGCCTGGCGCTGCTCTTCCTGCTCGGCTTCATCAACGCCTGGGTGGGCAGCGCAGGGCTCGCCATCGTGCTGCTGTCGCTGGCGGTGAAGGTCATCCTCTACCCGGCCACCCACATCGCCGACCGCTGGCAGGCGGAGGTCAACCGGGCGCAGAGCCGGCTGCAGCCGCGGCTGGCGGAGATCCGCCGCCAGTTCCGCGGCGAGGAGGCGCACCGGCGGACGCTGCAGGCCTACCGCGAGGAGGGCGTGCACCCGCTCTACACCTTCAAGAGCCTGGCGGGCTTCGCCATCCAGGTGCCGATGTTCATTGCCGCCTTCGACATGCTGGCGGGCAACTTCGCGCTCGATGGCGTCGCCTTCCTCTGGATCGCCGACCTCGCCGCGCCCGACCGGCTCGCGCGCCTGCCCTTCACGCTGCCGTTCTTCGGCGCGGACCTCAACCTGCTGCCCTTCCTGATGAGCGCGGTGAGCATCCTCTCGGCGGTCGTCCAGCAGGAGCCGTCGCTCAACGCAGCACTGCAGCTGCGCCAGCGGCGCAACCTCCACCTGATGGCGCTCGCCTTCTTCCTGCTCTTCTACACCTTCCCTGCCGGCATGGTGCTCTACTGGACCGCCAACAACTTCTGGCACCTCCTGAAGGTGCTGCTCCTGCGCCGTTGAAGGCTGCGGCAGGTCGAGGTTTCGACATTCCGGCCGTGCGCCGGGGCTGCATCAGCGCCTTTTCAGGCGCTGTTTTCACATAACCCCGGATTTATCCGGCCCGGTCGGATGACAAATTCCGGTGGGGAAGCTAAATTCCCCGGCAAGGGACCCTCGCGGGCGTGTCGCCCCGTGACGGGATCTGCCAACAACAAAAAGGAAGATCATGAGGATCCGGACTGGAACGCTCGCTGCGGGGGTACTGGCGATGCTGCTGGCAGGCACGGCGCAGGCCGCGCTGGTGAGCCGGCTGGGCGGGCTCGCCGTCTATGACACGGACCTCGATGTCACCTGGCTCGTCAATGCGAATCTGGCGCAGACCAACACCTTTGGCGTCACCGGCATCCTCGGCGATGGCCGGATGACCTGGGACAAGGCCAATGAGTGGGTCGCAGCGATGAATACCGCGAACCATCTGGGTTACGGCGACTGGCGGCTGCCGCACGTCGTCGATACGGGGGCGCCGGGTTGCGATTGGGCCTACAGTGGCACGGACTGCGGTTTCAGCATGGACCTGTCCACCAGCGAGATGGCGCACCTTTATTACAGTGAGCTCGGCAATGCGCCCTACTTCGACGCCAGCGGCAATGAGACCGGTTGCCCGGGTGAGCCGAACTATTGCCTCACCAACACTGGTCCGTTCGTGAACCTCCAGGCCGACTACTACTGGTCGGGCACGGTGTACGCGCCCGACACGGACAGGGCGTGGTGGTTCCGCTTCCTCACCGGCAGGCAGGAGAGCGTCTACCGCGACTGGGGCCTCTATGCCTGGGCCGTTCGTTCCGGCGACAGCGCCGTCGCGGCGCCGGTCGTGCCGGTGCCGGCCGCAGCATGGTTGCTGGGTTCGGCACTCGGCGTGCTGGGGTTCGTGCGGCGCCGGAAGTAGGCCGGACAGCAGGGGACAGGCCAGCGCCTGTCCCCTTTTTCGTTCGCGGCAGCTCCATCGCCCGGCGGCTTCGACCTGGCCCCGCTGCCAGGTCGCCACCAGCCCGGCCTGACACCTTCGTTGGGCAACTTCGTTGACATGCGGGTCAGTCTTGGTACTGTGCGGGGGGACCCGGGTACCGATGCATGACCGACCGCCCAGCACCTTCCCCCGCGCAACGTCGTCCAGCCAGTCCGCTGGAGGGCCGCCTGGCCTCCGGCGCGTTTGTCGTGACCACGGAGATGGTCCCGCCGGATTCCGCCGACCCGGCTGATTTCCGCCGGCAACTCGCCCCCTACCGCGGCTGCGCGGATGCCATCAACGTTCCCGACGGGCCCGGCGCCAACTGCCACATGTCGAGCCTCGCCGCAGCGGCGCTGCTGGCCCGCGAGGGCCTGCAGCCGATCATGCAGATGTGCTGTCGGGACCGCAACGTCATTGCCGTGCAGGCGGACATCCTCGGCGCCGCGGCGCTCGGCGTGCACAACCTCCTGTGCCTGCGGGGGGATGACGTGGCCAATGGCGACCACGCCTGGGCGCGGCCGGTGTTCGAACTCGACAGCCTGGAACTGATGCGCACCGCCGTGACGCTCAGCCGGGAGGGGCGTCTGCGCTCGGGGCGGGTGCTCGCCGCGGCACCGGCGCTGTTCATCGGCGGCGCGGTGAACCCCTTCGGCGGCACGGTGGAAGGCTGCGTCGCGAACTTCGCGCAGAAGGTCGCGGCCGGGGCGCGCTTCGTGCAGAGCCAGTACTGCTTCGACGTGGCGCGCCTGCAGGCCTTCATGCAGCAGGTCCGCGACCAGGGCCTGCACGAGCGCTGTGCCATCCTGGTGGGCGTGGGCCTGCTGCCCTCGGCGCGTGCCGCGCGGTGGATGCGCCAGCACATCCCCGGGACGGCGATCCCCGACGCGCTGATCGACCGGCTCGAGCGTTCGCCCAACGCCGCGGTGACGGGTGTGGACATCTGCCTCGAGCTGATCGAGCAGGTCCGCGCCGTCCCGGGCGTGGCGGGCGTGCACCTGATGATGCACCGCCATGCGCAGCGGCTGGCGGAAATCGTGGAGCGTGCCGGCCTCGCCCGGCAGGCTCCCGGCGTGGACCGGGGCAGTGTCGTGGAGGTGTCGCGATGACCGATGACCAAGGCAAACGGCTGGTCACCCTGCTGGCGGACATGGAGGAGGAGCCGGCGCTGGCGCTCGCCCGCAGCATGCTCGATGCGGGCTACGACCCGCTGCAGATGCTCGCGCTCTGCCGCCAGGCCATGGACATCGTCGGCGCCCGGTACGAGGCCGAAGAATATTTTCTCACCGAGCTGATGCTGGCCGGGGAGATGCTCACCGAGATCAGCGCCATGGCGCGGCCCCTGATCATCGGTGAAGCGGGAGCCGCGGTGGCTGCCGCGCGGGCGAGCGTCGTGATCGGCACGGTGAAGGGCGACCTGCACGACATCGGCAAGAACATCGTGACCTTCATGCTCGAGATCGCCGGCTACCGGGTGATCGATCTCGGCGTGGACGTCCCGGCGCAGCGCTTCATCGAGGCCATCCATGCCCACCGGCCCGCGGTCGTCGGCCTGAGCGGCTTCCTGACGCTCGCCTTCGACTCGATGAAGGACATCATCGAGGCCTTCCGCGAGACCGGCGTCCGCGACGAGTTCAAGGTCATGATCGGCGGCGGGCAGGTGGACGAGCGGGTGCGCGAGTTCACGCACGCCGATGCCTTCGGCCGCAATGCCGTGGAGGCGGTGGCACTGTGCAACGCCTGGACCGGGCCCCGGGCATGACCACGTCCGTCGAAGAGCTCTATGCACAGCGCCAGCGGCGCCTGGCCGATGCCATGGCCGGGCGGGTGCCCGACCGGGTGCCTGCGCCGCTGTTCACCGCGGACTTCTTCGCGCGCTACGCGGGCTGCACGCTGGCGGAGGTCGTCTACGACGCCGACAAGCTCGAGCGCGCGCTCGAGAAGACCATCCTCGATTTCGAGCCCGATGCCTTCGAGCAGCAGCACACCCGCAACCTGCTCGGCCCGCAGCTCGACCTCATCGGCTACCTGCCGATGGAGTGGCCGGGCAGCCGCGTGGGCGAGGATGACCCCTTCCAGTACCTCGACCGCGAGATCATGCGCGCGGACGAGTACCGCGAGTTCATCGCCGATCCCTCGTACTTCTGGCTGACGCGCATGATCCCCCGCACGGCGCAGCACCTGGCGGCCTTCGCCGGCTTCCCGAACCCGCTCGGTCTCGTCTACACCGGCATGGCGCTCAACATCGCCCCCTTCGGCACGCCGGAAATGAAGCGCGCCATGGACATCCTCCACGAGGCCGG
>JADYZO010000148.1 GCA_020853135.1 Gammaproteobacteria bacterium | reverse complement strand
TGGCGATGTGGCCGCCATCCCGGTCGATGGCGAAAACACGCGTGCCCAGCCTGCCGAAGTCCTTCGAACCGACCCAGATGTTGGCGCGTGCTGCCGGCATCACGGCCGTCCAGAACAGCAGGCGCTCATCGGACTTCCACGCGACGCGGCGGATGGCACCGGAGGTTTTGTCGCCCGTAAAGGCCTTGTCGAGGCGCAGGATGATGTTCTGCTGCCCGGTGGTGAGATCGAGCACGGCCAGGGCGAAGACATCATTGACCATGAGCACGGCTGCGGCATGGCGCCCGGAAGGCGCCAGCGCCACGTCGACGATGACCGGCAGGGCGAACAGGTCATCCAGGGAGGGCGCCGGTCTGGCGGGATCGGCTGCCCGCAGCGGACACGCTGCCAGAAACAGCATGGCAGCAACGAGACCGTGCGTGCGGGTCATCGCATTCCTCCCTTGTGCACCGGCCTGTCCCCGGCACCCGTCCTCAGTCCGGCGGATTGTGACGCCTGAGGAACGCCGCCGATGCCTCGAGCATGGCCGTGCGCGTTTCATCGCGCGACAACCAGTGGTCCTCGCCCTTCAGGCGGATGAAGTCATGGGGCTTGCCGGCCGCTTTCAGCGCATCGGCCATGGCCTCGCTCTGCGCGATCGGCACCACAGTATCGTCAACACCGTGGATGAGGAGCACCGGCGCATCGGCGCGGGCCGCCAGATGGTGGGGTGACACGCGGGCCATGGCGGCCTCGCCATCCGGCCCGTCCGCCCCGATGGCCTCGCGCAGGAACCGGATGCCGGCGCTCTTGCTGCCCGAGCCACGCTGTTTCCAGCCGACGAAGACCGGCAGATCGGCCACGCCCGCCACCGCAACGGCACAACGGTACAGTCCCTGCTGCACCGTCACGCCGGCCAGGGCCGCATACCCGCCATAGCTGCCACCCACGATGCAGGCGCGGCGCGGATCGACGATGCCCGCAGTCGCCAGGGCCACCAGCCCGTCGGCAATGTCAGTGAGCATCCTGCCGCCCCACTCGCCGTAGCCCGCCTCGCAGAACTGGCGATCACGCCCGCCAGAGCCCCGGTAGTTCGGCTGGAACACGGCATAGCCGAGCGAGGCATAGGCCTGCGCCCACCAGTCAAATCCGAGCCCGTCCCTGACGCCGATCGGGCCACCATGCGGGAGCACCACCACCGGCAACTTACGCCCGCTGCTCCCGGGCGGCAGGGTCAACACGCCATCGAGCGCCAGCCCGTCCGCAGCCGTGTACTTGAACATGCGGGTGGGACCCACATCCGCGCGGCGGATCTTCGGATAGGCATAGCCGATCGGGTCGGCCTTGCGTGCAGGAATATCAACCAGCCACCAGGTCCCCGAGTCATCGCCACCATCAGTGAAGGCAACCAGGCGGTCGAAGGACTTGCTGAAGGAGCCGATCCTGACCTGCAGATCCGGGAACGCCTTATCGACACCCTTCAGCCGCGCCCGCAGGGCGGGCGTGAATACGGCCGGATAGTCCGGATCATCGGTATCGAACCCCAGCAGCAAGCCGGAGTCCGGGTCCCTGAGGCTGCGGCTGTCGCCCGCCGCGGCCAACACTTCCTGCCGGTTGCCGTTGCGAACGTCGACCTCGATGATTGCATCACCTTCCGACCTCGGGTCGTACACCAGCACCGTGCCCGGCGTCCGGCCACGACCCGAGAGTTGCGGCACATCGACGGGCGCCGGAATCTCCAGCAGCAGCCTGTCGTGGTCCTTGCCGGCATACAATCGCCAGGTCCTGGCCTCGCGGTCATACTCGCTATGCGCCTCGACGCTGCCGCGCTCGTCCGTCACCCAGCCGGAATGCCATGGGCTGCCACGTGCGAGGCGTATGGCCTTGCCGGACTCGAGATCGACCTGGTACAGGTCCGGAAAGATGAAGCCGCTGCTGGTGTCGAGAATGGCCTCTCCGGTGATCGTGCTGGCGAGGGTCAGCCCGCCGAAATAGCCCTGGCTGTGCCCATCCACGACAGCGCCTCCATACACGCCGAAGACCGCCGGCGACACCGTCCGGCTCTTGTCGAAGATGGCGAGGAGACGGCCCTGCGGCACGGACAGGCTGAACACGTTCGACAGTTCGATCTGCTTCGACACCAGCAGGAGGGGGGCCTTGTAGGTGCTGCTCGTGGCCGTCAGGATGTGATCGTCGTCTGCCCACCAGACATCCCGGATCTTGAAGTCGCCAGCCTCCACCGCCTGCAGCAGCTTGCCCCGGGTGGTTGCGACGATCAGCCGCCGGCGCTCCCCCATGACGGCGATGGTTGCCACTCGCTCGCCGGAGGGCGACAGCGCAAGATGCTCGACACCCGGCAGATGGCCATAGACCTCGAGCGGGGACGCTGCGGGCGCGGCAGTCGCGACGGCCAGCAGCAGGACCGGCATCAGGCATCCCCGGATACGCATGTGGTCTCCCCCTCTGGAACCCACTGTACGGCCGACGTCACTCCCTGCCAACCCGGATGGCCAGCATGCGACAGCCCGCACGAGCCTCTGGCATGGATATTGCTGTTTACTCCCGTCAACCAGGAGATGCCCTTCCCGTGACCGACGCCGTTGGAGCCAATCCCGCACTTGCGAGCCTCGTGCTCGCCACCGCCAATGCCGAAGCCGCCACCGCCTCGACCGGCGCAGCGGCCGCACCGGGCGAGGACACCGCGGCCGCATGCGAAGCGCGGCAGCCCGGTTTCAACACGCTGCTGCAGGGCCTGCAGGTCGTGGCTGCACCCACGCCGGGGCCCGTTCCGACAGCGGTCAACGCCGCAGCTGCGGCCTCGGCCCCTGCCGCCGTCGAACCCGGCCCCTGGGACGCCGTCGCAGCCGGCTTCGGGTCGGCTGCCGGCGCGCCGCTGGCCGCGGCCAGCGAGTTGCGCAGCGGCAGGACCGGCGGCGACGATGTGCCGGACAGCGGCATGGACTTGCCGCCCCTCGATGACCCTGCGACGGCCGGGCTTGCGGATACCGACCCCGCCCTCGTCAATCCAGCGCCCGGCCTGCCCATGCAGCCGGCGGTGATGGCCGCGACCCATCAACGGGCCGCCGCCGGTCCCGGAACGGACGCCGAGGCCGCGGCCGGCCTCGCAACGGGCACCAGCCTCCTCCAGCAGGCGGCGGCCAGAACCGCCCAACCTGCAGCGACAGCTGTCCTCGCCGAGGATGCCGCGATGCCGGCGAGCGACGAGACAGACGGCACGCGCCCGCTCACGCCGCAGGCCCAGGCCACCGCACAGGCCACCACGCAAACCGGGCGCCCCGATCTGCCGGCCGATTTCCGCATCCAGCTCGACGCGGCGCTCACCCGGGCCGAGGCAACCGCGCCCACGACCCACGACCCCGCGGGCATCGCCATCACCGCCCCCGGCAGCACAGCCAGCCACGGACTCACCACGCCTGCCCTCGGCAGCGACGCGCTCGCTCCGGGCCAGCCCGCACTGCAACCGGCCGGCGATCAC
>JADYZO010000147.1 GCA_020853135.1 Gammaproteobacteria bacterium | reverse complement strand
TTGCGGCAACACAGTAACCCGACGCGACATCGTAGCCAGGGAGCAGTTTTCCCGATGCGCACCGCGCACTTGCAAGCGGCGGCGACCAGAAGCGGCTAAGCAGGGAGCGTTTTGACCCCGATGTGCGGTTTTTGGGATGCGGCCAGGCGCCCCGACGCGGGGTGCGATCTGGAGCGGCTGGAGGGCAGCAGCGGGCATGACCGGCAGTGTGCCGCCGGCACCGGACTGGGGCAACCGATAGGGCTTTAGCCGCCTTCCTCGTCGGCCTCGGCGTCCAGGGCGGCCAGCACGTCCTCGGCCGTGGGCTCGGCCTCAGCGGGCTCCAGAGCGGTTCTGGCAACACGCACCTTGCCCGGATGCGTGGCCGTGTGGATCTCCTTGAGCTTGCGGATCGACACCTGGGTATAGATCTGCGTGGTGGACAGCTCCGCGTGCCCGAGCATCGCCTGGATGTAGCGGATGTCCGCGCCGTTCTCGAGCATCAGCGTTGCCATCGTGTGCCGGAACAGGTGGCACGAGCCGCTCTTGCCGGTGTCGGCCGCCTCGACATACCGCCGCACCAGCTGCGTGAGCCGATCCGGCGTGAACGCTTCGCCCTGGCTCGTCAGGAACAGCGTGCTGTTGCCGCGCCCGATGGTCAGCTCCGGGCGCACCTGGTTCTGGTAGCGGTCGATCCACTGCACCGCGCGCTCGCCGATCGGCACCATCCGATCCTTCTTGCCCTTGCCCTGGCGGATCATCACCGTGCCGCGCTCCCGATCCAGGTCGAACACCGACAGGCCCAGCAGCTCCGAGCGGCGCATGCCCGTGGAGTAGAACGTCTCCAGGATCGCCCGATCCCGCAAGCCCATCGGCTCGCTGGTGTCGGGCTGTCGGATCACCTGCTCGACCTCGGATTTCGTGAGCACGTGTTTCGGGAGGCGCTGTTCCAGCCGCGGAAGCTCCAGCTCGCTGGCCGGGTTGTAGAGCAGGTGGTTCTGCCGCGCCAGCCACTTGAACAGCGCCCGGATGGGAACGAGCCGCGCATGCTGGCCGCGGAACGTCAGCGGCTCGCCGTTCTTCTTGCGATGCTGGTACAGGCTGCGCTGGTAGCGCTCCAGGATCGGCTTGGTGATCTCGCGCGGTGTATTCAGGCCGCGCTCCCGGCACCAGCCCACGAAGTACCCCAGGTACATCTGGCGATTGAGGATCGTGGGCGCGGCGTAGTTGTGCACCTTCAGCCACTCGATGTAGCGCACCGCGTAGGCAGCCAGACCCTGCGGATCAGTACGATCCGCCAACGCCGCCCAGGCCTGCGAGCGCTTGGCCATGCTCAGGCTCCGGCGTTCAACCCATTAGCGGCTAAAGGGATTAAAGAGCCGCGCGCGCGGGGACTACGACTACGATCACGACCTGCCGCCGCGTCGGTCCCGGTGCGCGCAGTTTGGGCCTCGAACGAGGCAACAGCAGCAGAGGGGCTATTTTCATAGGCTTTGGTGCTCGCATCGGCACCCTGCAAGGTCGGTGCAAGATGGGTGCGAGCGGCATGCAAGCGGGGTGCAAGGTCGGCCCCCGACCCCTGCAAGGTGCGCATCGTACCCACGTCGATCAGCCCGATCATCTGCGGCTCGCTGCGGCCCACGTCCCCATCGAACAGCAGCTCGTACTCGAACTGCGCCCCGTTGCGGCCCATCGCCGGCCGGATGTATTCCATCCCGATCAGCCGCTCCAGGTGCACGCGCACCGCCGTGTCGCTCATGCCGCAGCGCTCGCGCACCTCGCGCCGGGTAAAGTGCACATCGGCAGGCTTGATCGACTCGCGCTGCGCCACCTCGACCACCATCGACTCGATCAGGCCGAGCACCCGCCGTGTCTGCGGCGGCAGCTCATCGAGCGAGCGGCCGAGCACTTCATGGGCAAGCCGGTTGGCCAACTCGATGTCATCGAGGCTGACCTCGATGTATTCCACCGTCCGGCCGCCGGCACTGGCCGTGCGCACCGGCCTCTGGTGCTGGCGCACCAGCGCGATCGACTCGATCAGCGTCAGGTACTTCGCATGATCCCTGCGCGTGCGCGTGCGATCATCCAAGAACGTCAGCTGCTCGGCGTACGGGTTCACCACGGCCAGCGGCCGCAGCAGCCGCTGCGCGTTGCGGTGCAGCTCCCGCACGGCGCCGGCCTGGCTCGTGGCCAGCAACCCATCCAGCGTGCGCGCCGCGCGCTGGCGCTGCTGGATCGCGCGCGTCTGCTCGCGGCTCTCGTTGATCGTCAGCACCAGGCACCGATTGACCAGCTCCTCATCCACGTCGATGGCGGTGGTAGTGAGGCACAGCATCACCGGACCTTCCACCCGGTACTGCTGCGTGACCAGCATGCCCGTGGCCGGATCCTTGCCCGTGCTCGCGATGGTGAGCTCGCCTTGGGATTGCAGCACCTTCAGCGCATACGCGGCCTGCCGCACGCCTTCTTCCTCCGCGATGGCCAGGATCTTGTGCTTCAAGTCCTGCTCGCCCAGATAGAACAGGCTCTGGCCCGTCATCGCCGAGTACTGCACGCGATCCTCTTCCGGCACCAGCGACAGGATCGCTTCCATGAGCGTCGATTTGCCGGCCGCGCTGGTGGACTGGATCAGCACGGCAAGTGGGGCGGCGAGCTTGCGGCTCACGCAGGCCAGGTACGCGGTGAGCGCATTGGCCGGCTCGCCGACCAGCCCGATCTTCTCCACGTCCTGGATGATCCGCTCGACCAGCTGCGGATCCTTGAGCAACGCGAGCGCCGCGCGCTGCTGCTCCTCACTCATCGCCGCCGGGGCCGGCGTCGAGGCCTCCGCGGCCTTGGCCCGCTCCTCGATCAGCTGCTCGAGCCGCAAGAGCAACCGGCCCAGGTCGTGCTGGATGACAGACTCTTCCACCGACAGCTCGGCCGCGGCCAACTTCGCGAACGCCTGGCGCTGCTTGGCCTGATACAGGTCCAGCGTATCCACGTGCAACGCCTCGGCGTTGGCAGCCTCCGCACCGCTCACCAGCACATTGACCTTCAACGCCTCGGCCAACTGCTTCGGCCAACCACGCACCCGGTAACGCCGCGCGCCGTACACCACGACAAGCTGCTGCTCGCCTTCCTCGCCAAGCGGCTCGGCCGCCGTGCTCTCAGGCACCGCCATCGCTGGAGGCTCAGGCAACGCCTCCGGCGGCGCAAGATCAGAGGCGGCTAAAGGGGCGGCAGGTTCAGATGCCGGCGCCAGCGCCACCACCGACGCAGGTGGGGATTCCACCGCCGCCGGTCGCGGCGATGGCAACACTTCCTCGCCATCCACCCACTGGTGCACGCTGTTCAGGCAGCGCGTGGTGAGGATCGGTTTCTCACCGTTGCCCAGCCACTGCGCGCTGCGGATCACCACGCCCAGCGACTTCTCCGGCGGTTTCACCGCGCGCGCATAGCTGTTGGCATCCTCGCTCTTCGGGAACAGCAGCCGGAACACATCCAGTCCCGCCATAGTGAGCTGCTTGGCCACCGCTTCGGCACCACGATCCCCGGCCTCGTCCCGGTCGAACGCGATCAGCACCCGCTCGGTGCCGCAGGATTTGAGCGCCGCCAGGATCTCATCGGTCATCCCGTGCACGCCGTAGCAGCTGGTCACATTGCGATAGCCCGCACTCCAGAACGTCAGTGCATCGATCAGCGCCTCGCACAAGATCACTTCCTTCTGCCCCTCGATGCCCTCGCGATTGAGCACGCCGCGGTGCGGGCCCGGCAGGTACAGGTGTTTCGGCGTGCCAGCGCGCAGGTTGTCCAGCAGCTTGCGCCCATAGGCACCCACAACGTGCCGGTCGCCGGAGTCATCCGCCTGGAACAGCGGCACCACGATCGAGCCGTTCAGATGCTCATGGCCGGAGTCACGCAGGATGCCCACACGTTGCAGGGCAGCTCGGGATTCCGCGCCGGCCTTGTATTGCTTGGGCGCCAACCGATACGCCAGCGTCCGATTGGCATAGCCCAGCCGGAACCGCTCGATCAGCTCCATGTTGCCCAGGCCTCGACTGTCGAGGTACTGCAGCGCCTCGGGCGAGGATTTCAAGGTGTGGTGGTAAAACTCGATCACCTGATCGAGCAACGCTTGATCGCCGGATTCGAGGGAGAACGTTTGCGCCGTGCGCAGCTTGCCGGCTGACAGCTTCGGCGCCGGCGCGGCCGGGGAACCAGAAGCAGCTAAAGCAGGATGCTCTTTCGCGAGCAGCTCACACGCGTGGCGGAAGCTGACCTTGTGCTGCCGCATCACCCAGTCGATCACGCTGCCGCCGGCATCGCAGCCAAAGCAGTGCCACAGGTTCGTCGCCGGCGTGATCACGCAGCTCGGGGTGTCATCGCCTTCATGCCACGGACACCGGCAAGCCCAGTCCTTGCCCTGGCGGATCAACTTCGCCCCCGAGGCCTCGATCAGCCGCACCAGGCTCACCTGGCCCTTCAACCGCTCCAGCTCGCCATCCGGGATACGTGCCATCGAAGAGGCCTCCAGAACCGGGGTGGGCCAAAAAGCTGTCAAGTACCCCGGCGATAAAATAACTCGCGTGCAGAATACTCTGTTATGGAGTAGTGTCAACTCTCCCGCCAGGAGCCCACCCTATGCTCAACGCCCCAGCCACCACCACGGACACCCTCGTGACCGCCGCGGATCGGGACTTCTATCGCGCCCTCGGGCAGCGCCTGGCCGAAGCGCGCCGCGCCTCCGGCCTCACCCAGACCCAGCTCGCCGAGCAGCTGGGCATCGCCCAGCAGACCCTCGCCCACTACGAGATGGGCCGCCTGCGCGTGGCCGTCGCCCTGATGCCGCCGCTCGCCCGTGCGCTGGGTGTCACCGTCGAGGACTTGATGGGCGAGGAAGCACCGCCCGCCAAGCGCGGCCCGGCGCCCAAGCTGCAACAGCAGATCGAGCGCATCCAGAAGCTGCCGCGCACGCAGCAGAAGTTCGTCATGCAGATGCTCGACACCGTGCTCGCCCAACAAGGCCGCTGAAGGAGCCACCCATGAACGCCCAAGCCGAACAACTGATCGAGAAGCTCAAGGCACTGCCACCGGAGCGGCGCGCCGAGGTCGAGGACTTCGTGGACTTCCTGCAAAGCCGCGAGGGCGAACGACAGCTCGTCCAGGCCGCCGCAAAGGCCAGCGAGCCGGCGCTCTCGGCCGTCTGGAACAACGACCAGGACGCCGCCTACGACCGGCTCTGAGGCATGGCCGCACCCGCATTCGGCACGATCATCCTCGTGCCTTTCCCGTTCACCGATCAGTCCGCCGCCAAGCAGCGACCGGCCGTCGTCGTCTCAAGCAGCGCCTATCACCGCGCGCGCCAGGATCTGATCCTCATGCCCATCACCAGCCAGCTGCGCGTGAACGCGTTCGGCGATCTGCTCGTACAGGACTGGCAGGCCGCGCGATTGCTCATGCCATCAGCCATCAAGCCCGTGCTCGCCACCCTCGCGCAAAGCCTGGTGATCAAGCCGCTCGGCGCGCTCTCAGCGCGCGACCAGGCCGCGCTCAAAGCCCTCATTCCTCAGCTGCTCGGCTGACTCACCCGCAAGACAAGCGGCGCGCGTCAGCGCGCCTCTTGTGGGAGCCCCCACCGGGGGCGGACGGGAGCATGCAGCGCGTGAGCGATGCATGCGGGTGGGCGGGGGTAATCAAACAACCCGCGGAGCGACAAGCGCGGCGGCCGCGTGAGCGGACGACGCGGGCGGGCACTTGAACATAGCGCGGATTATGCGGTGCGCGCGTGAGCGCGCACGAACAGTTGCCCGAAGGCCAACTGCGCATAATGCTCTCAGCGTTATGTTTGAGTGCCCGCCTCTTCGGTGCACAGCGATCAACAGCGCCACTGCACACAACGTCCGCACAACGCAGCCCGGCGCGCCGCGTGCGCTCGCTCACCCACGACCCGCACTGCACGCGGCGTGACGGGCGGGATGATCAAGTTCCACTGTGGCACGTTGGGCCACAACGCTAAGCCGGCGGCTATCCTGCAAGACATCGGATTCAGTACCTGCGGGCGCTCTCCACGGCCTTAACAGTTCGTTGAAATTCTCGGTGCGCATGGATGCGGCGCAGCGGTCATAATCGTCGGTGTGTTTGTGGCGTGCGGAAGGACGGAGGCACGATGCGCGGCGCGGATGTGACGCAGGAGCGATT
>JADYZO010000146.1 GCA_020853135.1 Gammaproteobacteria bacterium | reverse complement strand
GTGGTGCCCAGGAGAGGACTCGAACCTCCACGGATCGCTCCACTGGTACCTGAAACCAGCGCGTCTACCAATTCCGCCACCTGGGCACGGTGCGCAAGAGTGGCGGCAATTTAAGGGCACCCTGTATGCTTGTCAACGAAATGTGCCTGCCCTCGTTGCCAGACCTTGCCTAAGCGCCGCAAGCCGGCGTCCTCGCCGCAGGCGGATGCCCGCCCTCCTGCCCGCTACCGGCACCCCGTGCCGGGCGCCAACGACATCATCACCGCGCTGAAGGCGGCGGGCGTGCCGCTGGTGTTCGATGCCGTCTCGGCGCTGCTTGAGGTGCGCGCTCCGGGCCACCTCGAGGCGCTGCGCCAGCGCCTCGGTGAGCTGGTGGCTGCGGGCCGCCTGCTGTGCAACCGGCGTGGCGAGTACTGCCTCATCGAGAAGCTCGACCTGGTGACGGGGGTTGTCTCGGCGCACCGCGACGGCTATGGCTTCCTGCTCACCGGTGACGGGAGCGGGGATGTGTTCCTCCCGCCCGCTGAGATGCGCCAGTTGCTCGATGGCGACCGCGTCGCGGTGCGCGTCTCCGGGACCGGGCCGCGCGGGCGCCGCGCGGGCGTTGTCATGGAGATCCTCGCGCGCGGCAGGCAGGGTGCCGTCGGCCGCTACGTGCGCGAGCGTGGCGTGGGCTATGTCGTGGAAGCCGGCCGGGGCGGGCGCCACTACCTCGTGCCGGATGCGGGCCGTGGTGGCGCCACCGACGGGCACTTCGTCAAGATCGAGATCATCAGCTACCCGACCGCCAGCCGCGAGGCACAGGGCAAGGTCGTCCGGCTGCTGGGGCGCCCGGAGGATGACCCGGCGGTGGCCACCGAGGCTGCGCTCGAGATATTCGGCCTGCCGGCGGTCTTTCCTGCGGAGGTGCGCCGTGCGGCGGCGGCACTTGGCAGCGAGGTGCGCGCAGCGGACAAGGCGGGCCGGGTGGACCTGCGCGAGCTGCCGCTGGTCACCATCGATGGCGCCGATGCACGCGACTTCGACGACGCGGTGTATGCCGAGCCCCTGGCCGGCGGCTGGCGCCTCCTGGTGGCCATCGCGGACGTCTCCCATTACGTGCGCCCGGGCGAACCGCTCGACCAGGAGGCGGCGCAGCGCGGCACTTCGGCCTATTTCCCCGACCGCGTCGTGCCGATGCTGCCTGAGCAGCTGTCCAACGGGCTGTGCTCGCTCAACCCGGATGTCGAGCGCCTGTGCATGGTCTGCGACATGCGGGTTTCGGCGGCGGGCGAGGTGCGCGAGGCGCGCTTCTACCGCGGCCTCATGCGCTCGCGCCGGCGGCTGGTGTACGAGGACGTCCAGGCCGCCCATGACGGGAACGCCGAGGCGAGGCGGCGGCTGCACGCGGTGCAGGGCCAGATCGACCACCTCTACGGGGTGTACGCCAGCCTGGCGCGGGCACGCCAGCGGCGCGGTGCGCTGGAGCTGGAATTGCCGGAGGCGCAGATCACGCTCGGCGATGACGGGCGCATCGAGCGGATCAGCCTGCGCCAGCGCAACGATGCCCACCGGCTGATCGAGGAATGCATGATCGCGGCCAACGTGCAGGCGGCGCAGTTCCTGCAGCGCCACCGGCTGGCCACCCTGTACCGGGTGCATGCCGGGCCCGACGAGGAGAAGTTCGAGAACCTGCGCCTGATGCTCCAGGCGCTGGGCGCCAGGGTGAGCGGCCAGGCGCGTGCGCGCCCGCGCGAGCTCAACGCCATCCTCGCGGGCCTGCGCGCGCGGCCCGACTACCCGATGCTGGCCACCGCGGTGCTGCGCACCATGGCACAGGCCGTGTACCAGCCCGCCAACATCGGCCACTTCGGACTGGCCCTGAAGACCTACACGCACTTCACCTCGCCGATCCGCCGTTACCCGGACCTGCTGATCCACCGTGGCATCGGCCATGTGCTCGACCACGGGAAGCCGGCGGCGTTCGGCTATGACATCGCCGGCATGGAGTTGCTCGGCAAGATCAGTTCCGAGCGCGAACGCCGGGCCGAGGAAGCCGCGCGCCACGTCGAGACGCGCTACAAGTGCGCCTGGGCGAAGGAGCGCGTCGGTGAGGTGCTCGATGGCGTCGTCTCCGCCATCACGCATTTCGGCCTGTTCGTGACGCTGACGGACATGAATGTCGATGGCCTGGTCCACGTCAGCAGCCTGCGCAACGACTACTACCATCTCGAAAGGGGTGGGCTGCGCCTGGTCGGGGAGCGCTTCGGCCAGGCCTATGGGCTCGGTGAACTGCTGCGCGTGCGCATCCTGCGGGTGGACGTCGACGAGGCGCGCATCGACCTGGTGCTCGACAGCGAGGCGACGGCGGGCTCCCGGGGCCACAGCCGGCCGGGAGCCGGGGCGCAGCGGCGGGTGCGGGCGCGACGATGAGCACCGCGGAGCGCCTGACCTACGGCATCCAGGCGGTGCGCAAGGCGCTGTCCGCCGGGCGCGCCTCGCGCGTGTACCTGCAGGCCGACCTCGGCCGCAAGCGGCTCGGCCGGCTGGCCGATGAGCTGGCGCGCAGCCCCGTGCCGGTGGAAACGCTGCCGGCCCGCGAACTCGAGCGGCTGACGGGCACTCCCAAGCACCAGGGGATCGCCGCACGGGTGAGCGCCGGTGCGCCGCTGGGTGAATACGAGGCCCGCGAGTTCATCGCGTCCCGCGAGGCCCCGCTGCTCCTCGTCCTCGACAGCATCGAGGATCCGCGCAACTTCGGCTCGTTGCTGCGCACCGCCGATGCGGCCGGCGTCGACCTGGTCGTCACCGGGCGCAGCCGCAACGTGGGGATCACGCCGGTCACCAGCAAGGTGGCGGCGGGCGCAGCCGAGGCGCAGGCGCTGGCCGAGGTGCCCAACCTGGCGCGCTTTCTCGAAGGGCTGGCGGAACTGGGAGTGCGGATCGTGGGCACCGACGAGGCGGCCCCGGCCAGCCTGTACGAGGCCGACCTGACCGGCCCGGTGGCCCTGGTGATGGGGGCGGAGGGCGAGGGGATGCGCCGGCTGACCCGCGAACGCTGTGACCTGCTGGTCCGGCTGCCCATGCACGGGGTGGTGGAGAGCCTGAACGTGGCGGTTGCGGCGGGAGTCTGCCTGTACGAGGCACGCCGCCAGCGCCTTGCGCGGCCGACGACCCTCCGGTAGCATTGCGCGTCCTGCGAAGGCCGCACCAGGATGCCGGCGTTCGCCTCCTTGCCACACCGCGCTGCGGGTGGCTGCAATCCACAGGGAGCCACAATGCGACACTACGAAATCGTGTTCCTGGTCCATCCGGACCAGAGCGAGCAGGTCCCCGCGATGATCGAGCGCTACCGGGGGATCATCACCGGCAGCGGCGGCAACGTGCATCGCCTCGAGGACTGGGGGCGGCGCCAGCTCACCCACACCATCGCCAAGGTCCACAAGGCGCACTATGTGCTGCTGAACGTCGAATGCGGGAAGCCCGCGCTCGACGAGCTGACGGATGCCTTCCGCTTCAGCGATGCGGTGCTGCGCCACCTGGTCATCCGTCGCGACGAGGCCGTCACCGGCCCCTCGTTCCTCGCGAAATCGGCCGACGAGGACAGCCGCGAGTCCTCCGCTCGCAGCGAGGCGCGCGAACCCGCGCGTACCAGCGACCATGACGCCGCGCCTGCCGCGGACGAGCCGACCGCCGCCTAGCAGCGGCAAATCGCAGCCAATTCCGGAGCAGTGACGTGAGCAGATTTTTCAGGCGCCGCAAGTTCTGCAAGTTTTCCGCCGAAGGGGTCAAGGAGATCGACTACAAGGATCTCGAGACCCTGCGGCAGTACATCACCGAGACGGGCAAGGTCGTGCCGAGCCGCATCACGGGCACCAGCGCGAGCTACCAGCGCCAGCTCGCGCTGGCGGTCAAGCGCGCCCGGTTTCTGGCCCTGCTGCCCTATACAGACAAGCATTGACGTGCGGCGGCCGGCGCTGCCGGGGCAGCTGCGCTGGCATGCGTCGCAGGACGAGGGGCCGTGACAGGCGTGCCGGCATGGCTCATGGAGCGACGGGCGGTGCGGGTGGCACTGATGGCCGTGCTGTTCCCGCTGCCCCTCACGCTGGTGGTCAGCGCGGCCATCGCCGTGCTGGTGACCAACCTCAGGGGCTGGCGGCTGGCTGCGGCGGACTGTGCCCTTGCGCTCCTGCTGCTGGTGGGCCTGACGGCCATCACCGGCGGGCGCTGGCTGGAACTCGGCGCCGGGGCGGCGCTGACCTGGCTGGTGGCCGTTTTCCTGGCCGCGCTGCGCAGCGCGCTGTCGCTGGCGCTGGCGGTGCAGGTGGCTGTCTTGATGGGCGTGGTGGCCGCCATCGGTTTCACGCTCTGGGTGCGCGACCCGCAGGCCTACTGGGAACGCGTCCTGATGGACCTGGCCGAGCGGGCGAACAGTGCCGGCCTGGCCGTGGAGCCCGCGGACTTCGTGCCGGGTGCCGCGCAGGTCATGACGGGCATGATGTCGGCGAGTGCGGTGATGAGTTCGGTCGTCGCGCTGTTGCTGGGTTGCGCGTGGAGCGACCCCGCGCGCGGCCGGGATTTCGGCAGCGAGTTCAGGAACCTGCAGATGGGCAGGGTGCTGACGCTCGCGGCGGTGCTCAGCGCGTTGTTGCTGGTGACGGGCCTCGGCACCACCGCGGACGACCTGCTGCTGGTCTTTGCCAGCGGTTTCGTGCTGCAGGGGCTCGCGCTCGTGCACTGGCACGGCGTCGAGCGGCAGTGGCCGCGGCTATGGCCGCTGGCGCTGTACCTGCCGATGGCCCTGCTGCCGGCGGTGGCTGTCCTGGAACTCGTGGGGCTGGCCGCGCTCGGCCTTGTGGACAACATATACAGCCTGCGGCGCAAGGGCCGCGAACTGGTGTAATCTGACGCTCGCCGCCCGCGTGCCGGCACTGGAAAAACAGAGAGACGATCATGGAAGTCATACTGCTTGAAAAGGTCACCAACCTCGGCAACATCGGGGACCGCGTGAAGGTGAAGCCCGGATTCGGCCGCAATTTCCTGCTGCCGCAGGGCAAGGCCACGCTGGCGACCGAGGCCAACGTCGCGAAGTTCGAGGCCCGGCGTGCCGAACTCGAGCGCCGGCAGGCCGAGGAACTGGCTGCGGCGCAGGCGCGCGCCGCGCAGCTGGCACAGCTGCAGCTGAAGCTCGTCGCCAAGGCCGGCAGCGAGGGCAAGCTCTTCGGTTCGCTCGGCACGGTCGACGTCGCGGAGGCCTGCACGGCGGCCGGTTGCGCGGTGGAGCGCAGCGAGGTGCGTCTGCCGGCCGGCCCGATCCGCAGCACCGGCGAGCATCAGGTCGACCTGCACCTGCACGCCGATGTCACCGTATCCATCACGCTGACCGTGGTGTCGGAGGAAGCCGCGTCCGCCTAACGGAGCGGCGGGCGCCGCCATGGCCAGCGCTTTTCCCGCTGTGGAGCCATCCGTGGCCGGCCTCGACCGGCTGAACCTGCCGCCGAGTTCCGTGCAGGCCGAGCAGGCCCTGCTCGGCGGCCTCATGCTCGACAACTCGGTCTGGGACAAGGTCGCGGACCTGGTCACCGAGGTCGATTTCTACCGCCCGGACCACCGGCTGGTGTTTTCCGCAATCCGCATGCTGGCCGAGCGCCGCCAGCCCTTCGATGCGGTGACGATCTCCGAGTACCTGGAAAGCCGTGCCGAGCTGGCTGATGCCGGCGGCCTGGGCTACCTCGGCACGCTGGTCCGCGACACCCCGAGTGCGGCCAATGTCGCCGACTACGCGCATATCATCCGCGACCGCGCCCTGCTGCGCGAACTGGTGCAGACCGGCAACAGCATCGTCGGCAGCGCCTTCCACACCGAGGGCCGTCCTGCGGCCGAGCTGGTGGACGAGGCCGAGCGGCGCATCCTGGAGATCGCCCAGCGCGGGCAGCGGCGCGGTGCGGGCTTCGTGCACCTGCGCGAGGTGCTTGGCAAGACCATCGACCGCCTCGACGAGCTGCACCAGGCCGGGGGCGCCATCACCGGCGTGTCGACCGGTTTCTCCCGTTTCGACGACTATACCTCGGGCCTGCAGAAGGGCGACCTGGTCATCATTGCCGGCCGGCCGTCGATGGGCAAGACCACGCTGGCGCTCAACATCGCCGAGAACGCGGCATTCGGCGCCGGACTGCCGGTGGCCGTCTTCAGCATGGAAATGTCGGTCGACCAGCTGGCCTTCCGCATGATTTCCTCGCTGGGGCGCATCGACCAGGCGCACCTGCGCAATGGCCGCTTTGGCGACGAGGAGTGGCCGCGCATCCATGGCGCCGTGCGCCAGATGGCCGATGCGCGCATCTTCATCGACGACACGCCGGCACTCACGCCCACCGAGATGCGCTCCCGGGCGCGGCGCCTGCAGAAGGAGCACGGGCTGGCGCTCATCGTGCTCGATTACCTGCAGCTGATGCAGGTGGCCGGCAGCAAGGAGAACCGCGCTACGGAGATCTCCGAGATTTCACGCTCACTCAAGGCGCTGGCCCGCGAGCTCTCGGTGCCGGTCATCGCCCTCTCGCAGCTCAATCGCAGCGTCGAGCAGCGCCAGGACAAGAAGCCCGTGATGTCGGACCTGCGCGAGTCCGGGGCCATCGAGCAGTACGCCGACCTCATCGCGTTCATCTACCGCGAGGAGGTCTACAATCAGAACACGCCCCGCAAGGGCCTCGCCGACATCACCATCGCCAAGCAGCGCAATGGCCCGACCGGCGAATTCCCGCTGACCTTCCTCGGCAAGTACACCCGGTTCGAGAACTACGCACCCGAGATCGAGGTCTTTTCGTGACGCCGGCGGCAGTGGCCGTCATCCGGGCCGCGGCACTGCGCAACAACCTGCAGAAGGTCCGGGAGCTGGCCCCCGGCTGCCGCATCCTCGCGGTGGTCAAGGCCAACGGTTATGGCCACGGGCTCGTGGCGGTGGCCCGTATCCTCGCCCGGGCCGATGCGCTCGGGGTCGCGCGCATCGAGGAGGGCCTCCAGCTCCGCGACGCGGGCATCGACAGCCGGATAGTGGTGCTGGGCGGATTCGTCGGCGCGGACGAACTGGGTGAAGCGGCGCATCACCGGCTCGATCTGGTCGTGCACGGCCCGGGGCAACTCGGGCTGCTGGAGGACGCACGCCTGCCGGTCGATGTCTGGGTCAAGCTCGACACCGGCATGGGGCGCCTGGGGATCGAGCCGGCCCTCCTGGCCGGGGCGCTTGACCGGCTGCGCACCAGCGTGGCCGGTGGCACCATCCGGCTGATGACCCACCTTGCCGCGGCAGATGTTCCGGGTTCCGGCCAGACATCCGCCCAGCTCGCCGTGTTCGCAGACGCGGCGGCCGGCTGGCAGGGCGACATCAGCATCGCCAATTCGGCGGCGATCCTGCGGTCTGCGGCCTTGCCGGCCGTGCAGTCCGCGGCGCCCGGCGCGAGCAACTGGGTGAGGCCGGGGTTGATGCTCTACGGAGCCTCGCCACTGCCGGACCGCACGGCCGCCGACCTCGGCCTGCAGCCGGCCATGTCCTTCGAGACGCGGCTGGTTGCGGTGAAACGGCTGGCCCGTGGCCAGCGCGTGGGTTACGGCGGCGACTGGCAGGCGGAGCGCGACAGCGTGGTGGGTGTGGCCGCCGCTGGCTATGCGGACGGCTATCCCTGGCACTCGGCACGGGGGACGCCGGTGCTGGTGAACGGCCGTCCGGCACAGGTGATCGGCCGGATCTCGATGGACATGATCAGCATCGACCTCACGGGTCTGCCAGTGGCCGCCCCTGGTGACCGGGTGCTGCTGTGGGGAGATGAGCTGCCGGTCGAGGAGGTGGCCCGGCATGCGGGCACCATTCCCTGGGTGCTCCTGACGGGCGTCGGCCAGCGGGTGCTGCGCCAGGTCAGCGACTGAGCGCCGGGTTCAGTCCAGGAAGAAGCCCATCTTGATGCCCACCAGCTCGATGACGTCGTTGTCAGCGAGCTTGCGGGCCTGTGAACCGACCGGCTGGCCATTGACCTTGGGCGGCTCGCGGTTCGGTGCATTTTCCACCTGCACGAGGTGATAGCCGTCGCCGCGGCGCGTGATGGCGATGACCTGCACGCCCGGCTGGCCCATGGTGGTGAGCGCCTTGTTCAGGGCCAGCTCCCGGCCGGCAAAGCCGCCGTTGAGGACCTGGATCTTCGCGGAGATGGCCACTGGTGCCGCGCGCTCGCCCATGCGGGCCGCAGCCGGGGCGGCGTGCACGCCACTGGCGGCCATGTCGGACTTCGACAGCACCATGGTCTGGGCGAACTCGTCGTTTTCCTCGCTGTCCGTAGCGGTGTCGACGAAGCGCAGCTGGTGGCGCCCGACGGTGATGAGGTCACCGTTCTGCAGGGCATGCTTCTTGATCAGCTTGCCGTTGACGTAGGTGCCGTTGGTGCTGTTCAGGTCCTCGAGGAACGAGTCGTTGAGGATGTTGATGATCAGCGAGTGATGGCCACTGACGGTCGGGTTGTCGATGCGGACGTCATTGTCCTGGAGCCGGCCGATCGTGTACCGCTCCTTCATCATGTTGTACTCGGCCAGAACCTGGCCGTCGAGGCTGAGAATGAGCCGTGCCATAGTTGAGGCTACCTGAAAATGCCCTTGACCCTCGTGAGCAGGCCGGACCGGGCCGGGAAGGGCTCCAGTACCTGTGCCAGGATCACCGAGACGTTGTCCTTGCCCCCATGGTCATTGCTGAGCTGGATCAGCTGCTGACCTGCAAGGTCAAGACTAGCATTAAAAGTGCTGATCGTTAAGTGAATGTCTTCGTCCTCGACCATGTCCGGCAGCCCGTCGGAGCACATCAGGTACACGTCGCCCGGCAGGGCATGGTCCTCCTGCAGTTCCACCTCGACGCTGGACTCCACCCCCAGGGCCCGGGTGACGTAGTTGCGGTTGGTGGAGCGGGCCGCCTCCTGCTGCGAGTAGTAGCCGCGGTCGACCAGTTCCTGGAGCAGGGAGTGGTCCATGGTGATCTGTTCGAAACGGCCGCGTCGCAGGCGGTAGATCCGCGAGTCGCCGACGTGGGCGATCGACACCCGGTTGTCATGGAACAGCAGGGCCACGATGGTGGTGCCCATGCCCTCGCACTGGCGCTGGCTTTTCGCCGTCTGGTGGATGATCTTGTTGGCCCGGGCGATGGCGTCACGCAGGATGATGCTCTGGCGCATCATGCGCGTTCCCGGGTCCAGGGCCGCGCGATCCGCGTGCTCGCAGGCGCTGCTGACGAATTCCAGCGTGGTCCTGACGGCGATGCCGCTGGCCACCTCGCCGGCGTTGTAGCCACCCATGCCATCGGCCAGCACGAGCAGGCCGAGGTCCGGGTTGGTGCCGATGGCGTCCTCGTTGTGCTCGCGGACACGGCCCACGTCCGTGAGCTGCACCGAGGTGATTTTGTTCCGCAGGCTCATGCTGACCGGGCAGCGGGTGCGGCATCCAGCTTGCTGCAGCAGTTGCGCAGGGCCACTGCCATGGCCCGCCCGCTCGGGTAGCGTTCCAGTGGATCCTTGGCCAGCGCCTTGTCGAGGACCTCATCGATGCAGCCTGGCAGGTCGTCGCGCACCCCGCTGATGGGCGGGTGGCGCTCATGGGTGATCTTCTGCATCAGGCGCGGGATGGAATCGGCCCGGAAGGGCGGGTACCCCGCCAGCAGCTGGTACAGGGTGATGCCCAGGGAAAACAGGTCGGATTGCCCGGTCACGGTGGTGCCCGCCAGCTGCTCGGGAGACATGTAGGACGGCGTGCCGAGAATGATGCCGGTCTTGGTGCGGCTGCTGTCCGTCAGCCGCGCGATGCCGAAGTCGGTGATCTTCAGGGTATCCGTGTCCCGATCGTACATGATATTGGCGGGTTTCACGTCCCGGTGAACGACGTGCTGGCCATGGGCGTAGTGCAGGGCCTCCGCGGCGCGGGCGATGAGTTCCAGCGCGCGGCGTGGCGGCAGGAGGCTGCCCTGCTGGGCGTAATGGCTGAGGGACTTCCCGGGGAAGTATTCCATGGCCAGGTAGGCCACCTGCCCGTCCTCGCCGGCGTCGTAGATGCTGATGATGTTCGGATGGTTGAGGCGGCCGGCCGATTCGGCTTCGCGCAGGAACTGCGTGCGCGCATTGTCCAGGTCGGAATCGGTGAACTCCTCCGCCAGCGCAATGGTCTTGATGGCGACCCGGCGGTTGATTTTCGGATCGCGGCCAAGGTACACGGTGGCCATCGCGCCGCGCCCGATCGGTTCCTCGATCTCGTAGCGGCCAATGGTCTGCCCGCGCAGGATGGCTGCCTCGGGTGCCGGCGTGAGGACCGGGCGCATGGCCGGTGGCTCCGCGGTGCCCGCGGCCGCAGCCGGCGGGTTGCTGCGCATGCCGGCGAGTTTCTGCAGTTTCTCGCCGGCCCGGCGGTATTCCGGATCGATCCCGGCCAGGTGGCGCAGCACGCGTTCGGCCTTGGCCAGGTCACGGCGCCGGGCGTGTTCCAGGGCGATGTCGTACAGCCGCTGCTTGACCTGCTTGCTGGGCACCTGGTGACGCAGCATGGAAAATGCGAGGTCCAGTTCGTCCTCGCTGCCGGGGGCTGCTGCGGGGCTCCCTGCGCTGCCAGTGGCTGCCATCGGCTGCGGAGCGTCGGCCATCGTGGCCTGTGGATGCGTGAAGCGCATGGCCAGCGTGGCCACCAGCGCGAAGCTCGCGACAGTACCCAGGCGCAGCCACAGGCCGGGGCCGAGGAGCAGGTAGGCCTCGGCGGCCAGGGCCGCGGCGGCGACACACAGGCCGATCAACACGGCTGGCATCACCGGCAGCTGCCGGCCACGCAGCAGCGCCAGCAGGCCGGTGAGCACCATCAGTGTGGTCTCCAGCCAGGGTGCCCACGATGGTCGCACGAGGTAATCGTTCTCCAGGATATTGGACAAGGCCGTGGCCACCAGCAGCGCCGGGGGTATGCGCTCCTGCAGCGGTGTGCTGTAGCCGGTATCGGCGGGTGCGAGGCTGGCGTGGCCCAGCAGGACGATGCGGCCGCTGACCTGCCGCGTCGTGGCCGGGGCGTTCAGCAACTGTTCGGCGGTCAGGGTGCTGAATGCCGCCTGTCCGCCATGGCCGGGGTAGAAGCGCATCAGGGTGCCCGTTCCGCCGGAGGTGCGCAGGCGGTGCCGGTCCCAGCTGATGGCGTCTGGCTCGATGGTGGGTGGCTTGCCGCCGGGGAAGGTCAGCGCCAGTACCGCCCGCAGTGCCGTCGAGGGGACGTGGCCACCGGTTGCATCGAGCAGCAGGTCGTGCTGGCGGACCACGCCGTCGGCGTCGGGCCAGAATGCGCCATGGCCTGCGCCCAGCACCACCTCGCAGAGGGGCTCCGGGAGGGAGGCGAGGCCGCGCACCTGCCGCATCGCGATTTCCGGTGCCTGGGGCGCAGCCGCCCCGGTGTCGAGGAATTGAGCTGCGCAGCCACCCGCCGACGCGGCGCTGCCGGCCTGCGTACCCTCGAAGACCGGTATCGTCACGATCGTGTTGCGCAGGCTGCCGATGGCGGCCAGCGTGGCGGCATGAAGTTCGGCATGCCGGCGCAGGTCGGCCAGGCGGCGTTCGAACGCGGCGTTGTTCGGGGCAATGGCGGGATCCGTGGCGCCGCGGCGCGCGATCTCCGACAGTGCAGCCAGCTGCGCCGGATCAGGGAGCGTGCCGGCCACCGGTGGCGGATCCAGGGGTATGACCAGGCGGGCACCGGCCTTGCCCAGCGACTGCAGCAGGCCGGGGAACCCGGGTGAGTCCCAGATGCTCGCCGCACCCTGGTCGAAGGTGCGCGTGTCGACGATGGCGATCTGCGGGCTGCCGGCTGCCTCGCGCAGGCCCTGCACCAGGTCGTAGTAGCCGTTCTCGATGCGCTCCGACACCGGGGCAAGCGACAGCAGGAGGCCGGCCAGCAGGATGCTCAGGACCGCCGGTCCCGGCCGCAGCGAACTGCCCTTGGTGACGCTGTCCCACGCACGCATTTCGACATAGTATCGGCGCAGCAACAGGCCGACTGAGAACCGTGTTGGAATTCTCCCGGCCTTGGCGGTTTTCGCTGCTGGCCAGCGGCCGGCGCTGGGATCAGGATCACACTGCCGACATGCCAAGAAACCAGATCGCCTACGGTTGCAGCCAGTGCGGCGCGACCAGCCTGAAGTGGCAGGGGCAGTGCCCGGCCTGTGGGGCCTGGAACAGCCTCCGGCCCGAGGCGCGTGCCGCCGAGGCACGTACACCGCGGCAACGCCCCGCGGCGACGCCTGCCCGCCTCGCCGACCTGCGCCCGACGGGGCTGGAACGCCATTCCACGGGCATCGGTGAGCTCGACCGGGTGCTGGGTGGAGGGCTCGTGCCCGGTTCCATCGTCCTCGTGGGTGGTCCGCCGGGAATCGGCAAATCGACGCTCCTGCTGCAGGTGGCCGGCCTGGCCCAGGCGGACCGGCCTGCCCTCTACGTGAGCGGCGAGGAATCGGTCGAGCAGGTGGCCCTGCGCGCGCGCCGGCTGGGGCTGGACC
>JADYZO010000145.1 GCA_020853135.1 Gammaproteobacteria bacterium | reverse complement strand
CGGCCACCGCCTCGCGCACCGTCGCCACGAAGGCCTCCGCCGGCAGCCTGGCCGTGTTCGCGCAGGCCAGCAGCACGCCGCCCGGCGCCAGCAACGGCAGGGCGGCGGCCACCAGCCGTCCGTAGTCGGCCTCGACGCGGAAGCGGCCATGCTCCTTCGACTGGGAAAAGGTCGGCGGGTCGAGGACGAGCACATCGTAGCGCCGCCCCTTGCGCACCAGGCGCCGGAACCAGTCGAAGGCATCGCCGTGGATGAAATCGTGTGCCGCGGGATCGAGGCCGTTCAGCCCGAAGTTGCGCCGGCCCCAGTCGAGGTATTTCCTCGAGAGGTCGAGGCTGGTGACCCGCGCACCGCCCAGCGCCGCGCACACCGAGAACCCGCAGGTGTAGGCGAAGGCATTGAGGACCTCGGGCCGCACGGCCTCCCCCGCGTACAGCGGGAGGCCCGCGGCGACGTGGCCGGTGAGGAAGCGGCGGCGGTTGTCGCGCTGGTCGAGGAACAGCCCGACCGAATAGCCCTCGCCGAAGCCGAGTTCGTAGCGCACGCCGTTCTCGCGCACGACGAAGCGCTCCGGCGCCGGGGCACCGCCGAGGAGGCGCGGGCCGGCCGCCTGCGCAGCGAGCCGGCGCACCTGGCGGTCGAGGCGCTTGTGGTAGATCCCCGTGGCGGGCAGGGCTGCCAGTCGCTGCCGGTCGGCGGGCGAGGGCTCGTGCGCCGATTGCGCCAGCAGGAACTCCCCGAGCCGGTCCACGTACAGGCCGGGCTGCCCGTCGGCGGCCCCGTGGAGGACACGGAAGGCATCGGTCCCGCCGGGATCGATGCATGCCGCGCGCAAGGCGGCAGCCGGATCGGCCGCAAAGTCGGCCGATGACTCGAAGGCGATCTCCGCCCCCGTGGCCGGGTGGCGCAGCGCAAGGCCCAGCGCATGCAGGCACAGGCGCGGCGCCGGCCCGCCGCCATAGAGCGCATCGCCCAGCACCGGAAAACCGCTGGCCGCCGCGTGCACGCGCACCTGGTGGGTGCGGCCGGTGACCGGCTCCGCGGCCACTGCCACGCAAGGCCTGCCCCCGGGGCCGTTCACCGCAGCGGCCGGCCTGAAGACCGTGGTGGCCGGCTCGCCGCCGCCAGCCGCGGTGGTGTAGCGCGCCCCCACGCGGGCGATCGGCGCATCCACGCGCAGCTCGCCTGCGGGCCCTGCGCGATCGGTGAGCAGCAGGTAGCGCTTGCGCACCTCGCGGGCGGCGAACTGCGCGGTGAGCGAGCGGCTCGCCAGCGGCGTCTTCGCGAAGACCATGACGCCGGAGGTGTCGCGGTCCAGCCGGTGGACGATGGCGAGCCCCGCCCAGCGCGCCTCGCGGTCGCGCAGCCACTCGTAGATTCCCTCGCCGGCGAAGGGTGCCGGCGCATGGGTGTTCCAGCCGGCGGGCTTCACCACCACCAGCAGGTGCTCGTCCTCGTGCAGGACGCAGGGGGGTGCCCCGGCAGCAGTGGGCCTCATGCGCGCCGCGGCCGGCCGGCCGCGCAGACTGCCGGCAGCGCCGCAGGCGGGCCCGCGGGCGGCGGTTCACGACGGGCGTTCAGCAGGGATGCCATCACGGCGGGCAGTATACGGTCGCCGCCCCATCGATCACGCCGCTACAATCATGGACACATCAACGGTCCGCTCGACGGGGGAAACACATGCCCATCGGTCTCACCGGTCTGGACGGCAAGGTTGCCCTCGTCACGGGCGCGGGGCGCATGCGCAGCATCGGCCGCTCCATCGCCGTGACGCTGGCGCGGGCGGGCTGCGACGTGGTGCTCACGGGCACCGGGCGCGCGCCCGGGCGCTATCCCGACGACGAGCGGGCCGCCGGCTGGCGCGACATCGACTCGGTTGCGGAGGAGATCCGCGCACTCGGCCGCCGCGCGCTGCCGCTGGTCTCCGACATCGCCGACCCCGCGGCAGTCGAGGCGCTCTTCGGGCGCGTCATCCGCGAATTCGGCGGCGTCGACGTGCTGGTGAACAATGCGGGCGCCACCCGCGGCAGCGATCGCGTGCCCATCGTCGACCTGCCCGACGCCGAGTGGCACCGGGTGCTCGACACCAACGTCAACGGCAGCTTCTACATGTCGAGGGCCGGCGCGCGGCGCATGCTGGCGCAGGGCCGCGGCGGCAGCATCGTGAACATCTCGAGCCTGGTGGCGAAGCTGCTCCCCGCGGAGGCCGGCGCCTATGCGGCCTCCAAGGCCGCGGTGAACGCGCTCTCGACGGTGATGGCGGCCGAGCTCGGCCCGCATGGCATCCGCGTGAACGCCATCTGCCCGGGCATCATCGACACCAGCCGCCTGGACGACCTCGGCCGCGGCGAGGCCTGGACCGGGCTGCTGCAGGCCTGCGTGTCACTCGGGCGCGCCGGAACCGGCGAAGACATCGCCAACCTGGTCGCGTTCCTCTGCAGCGACCAGGGCGCCTGGATCACCGGCCAGCACATCCGCATCGACGGCGGGCACAACTTCACGCCCCGCCGCCTGCGCTGAGCGGCGCCCCGCGCAGCGAGCATGCCCAGGACCGGCACCGCTCAGCGCCAGGCGTCCAGCGGCAACACCGCACGGCATCGACCTTAGGATGGTCTCGACGAGCATATTGTGATCGTCGTTGGCGATGGCGGTGACACCTCGAGCACATGCTTCGGCGTCTGTCAGGTCCTTTTCGCGAAGACCTCGGCAATCACGATCGCGTCGGCATCGAGAGCAGATCGCCTCGTTGCAGCCTGCACAGAAGGAACCCGGCCACAATCCGTGCAGCAGCGGAGAAGGGCGGGGTCTTTACCTCGCCATACAGCCACGCCAGCAGCTTGCGCGTGGGGCTCACGGAAGACATGGCATGTCGGGTCGGACATGCGATCAAGCGGGTGACATGTTCCCGCAGGGAGCCCTACTTCTCATGCATCGCTGCGTTGAAATCCCTGCTTCGCTCATCGCGAGCATCCTCATCATCATCCAGATACCAGATTGCGTCAGGGGTACCGCCAACCCACGGCCGGACCGTTCTCACGTAGCCAAGTGCGTTGATACAGGAGATGCCGGGAGCGGCATACCAGTTGTCATCAAGGTTGCAGCCATCGTCATCGATGTCCTCGCCCTCTGACACTGTCCATACATGCTCGACCGGCAGAGAAATAACCTCGTCGCAACAGTACAGATCGCCACTTGGCTTCGCATGTGCGCCCCAGTGCCCGACAAAATCCCGTTCCGAAATGAAGTCGTATCCATTGATGTTCATGGCAAAGCCCTCATGCACATGCCCTTCGTGGAGTTCCGGTAGCAAATCAGGGAATCAGCTGCTGGCTCGAGTCTCCCCGGGAGATAAATGGTAACCTGGCGGCGTCTGCAGAATCCCGGGCCATGTGACTGTCGTGCAATCTCACCACCGCCTGCCCCGCGCCTGGTACTCGGCCTCTTTCGGGGAGTTTCTGGCCAGTCCAGCAAGCACGGTTCTGGGTCAGTTGACCCATAACAGCAATGTCGCCGTTGAGCTGACCCAGAAGGATGCGTGGGAAGCGCAGATCGGCCACCTCAAGTCGTGGCTCAAGGGCCGGTCCGGATTCCTGCTACTCGAATTCAATATCCCGCGCATGGGTTTGCGGGCAGATGCCGTGCTGCTGATCAATGGCTGTGTCGTCATTCTGGAATTCAAGGTCGGCGGGACAATCACCCATCAGCTCGATCTCAATCAGGTATGGGAATATGCGCTGGACACCAAAAACTTCCACGAGCCGAGCCACGACCTGCCTGTGATTCCCGTCCTCGTGCCTACAGCACTTGTGTCCGATCGGCTGTCTCCGCTGAGCTTTGGTGCCGACCAGGTCTGCGAGCCGTTCACAGCCGGCCCCGACATTGTCCCGCGCTTGCTGGATGAGCTTGCGCGGGAGTTTCCTGGACACATCAATGATTCAGAGTGGACCAGTGGCCGCTACAAGCCGACCCCGACGATCATTGAGGCTGCCAGGCATCTCTATGCCAATCACAAGGTTGCCGAAATCGTCCATACGGAGGCTGACGAGAAGAGTCTTTCAGACACTGCGCGCCGTGTCGAAGATCTGACCGACGTCCCCCCGCTTTTGAGTAGCAGAAGGCTTTAGAGTCTAACCCCGGCGCGAGGAGGTTGGACGTGAAGAAGCGATACACGGACGAGCAGATCATCGGGTTTCTGCGCGAGGCCGATAAGG
>JADYZO010000144.1 GCA_020853135.1 Gammaproteobacteria bacterium | reverse complement strand
CGGCCCAGGACGCCGCCTGGCAGGAGGCCGTGCTGCCGGCCGCGGTGACGCGACGGATCGCCATCGAGGCCGGCGTCACCGACCTTTGGTACCGCTTCGTCGGGCCCGCCGGGCGGGTGATCGGCATGCATGGCTTCGGCGAGTCGGCGCCGGCGAAGGCGCTGTTCGAACATTTCGGCCTGACGGCCGACCACGTCGTGCGGCTGGCCCGGGAACTGGGCGCCGTCGCGGCAGTATCTGGCAAGTGAGGTAACCATGGCAGTCAAAGTCGCGATCAACGGGTATGGCCGCATCGGCCGCAACATCCTGCGGGCCCTCTATGAGTCGGGCCGCAACAAGGAAATCAGCATCGTCGCGGTCAACGACCTCGGCGATTCGAAGACCAATGCCCACCTGACCCGCCACGACACGGCCCATGGCAGGTTCCCGGGCACGGTGGCGGTCGATGGTGACCACATGGTCGTCAACGGCGACCGCATCCGCGTGCTGGCCATGCGCAATCCGGCCGAGCTCCCCTGGAAGGATCTCGGCGTCGATGTGGTGCTGGAGTGCACGGGCCTCTTCACCAGCAAGGAAAAGGCGTCCGCCCACCTCAAGGGCGGGGCGAAGAAGGTCATCATCTCGGCGCCCGGTGGCAAGGATGTGGACGCCACCATCGTCTACGGCGTCAACCACCAGAAGCTCAAGGCCTCCGATACGGTCATCTCCAACGCCTCCTGCACCACCAACTGCCTGGCGCCGCTGGTCAAGCCGCTGCACGACAGGCTGGGTGTGCTCCACGGCCTGATGACCACGATCCACGCCTACACCAACGACCAGGTGCTGACCGACGTCTACCATGAGGACCTGCGCCGCGCCCGCTCGGCCACCCAGTCGATGATTCCCACCAAGACCGGTGCCGCAGCGGCAGTGGGCCTGGTGCTGCCCGAGCTCAACGGCAAGCTCGACGGCTTTGCGATGCGCGTGCCGACCATCAACGTCTCGGTGGTGGACCTGACCTTCACCGCGGCGCGGCCAACGACGGTGGACGAGGTCAACGGCATCCTCAAGGCGGCCTCCGAGGGCGAGCTCAAGGGCATCCTCGGCTACAACACCGAACCGCTGGTCTCCATCGACTTCAATCACGACCCCCGCAGCTCGATCTTCGACTCCACCCAGACCCGCGTCATCGGCGGCACGCTGGTGAAGGTGCTGGCCTGGTACGACAACGAGTGGGGCTTCTCCAACCGGATGCTGGACACGACGCTGGCGCTGGTGAACGCGCGCTGAGCGCGGTGGGGCGGCGCGAGGGAGTGCGGCGATGCACGTGCTGAAGATGGCCGACCAGGACCTGGCCGGCAAGCGGGTCCTGATCCGCGCCGACCTCAACGTGCCGGTCAGGGACGGGCAGGTGGCCAGCGACGCGCGCATCGTCGCGACGCTGCCCACGGTGAAGCAGGCGCTGGCCAAGGGCGCCGCGGTGATCCTGCTCTCGCATCTCGGGCGGCCCACCGAGGGCCAGTACGCCGGGGAATTTTCGCTGGCACCCGTGGCGCAGCACATGGGCCGGTTGCTCGGGCGCGAGGTGCGGCTGCTCCGCGACTGGCTCGGCGGCGTGGACGTGAAGCCCGGCGAAGTGGTGCTCTGCGAGAACGTGCGCTTCAACAAGGGCGAGAAGAAGGACAGCGAGGAGCTGGCGCGGAAGATGGCCGCGCTCTGCGACGTCTTCGTGATGGACGCCTTCGGCACCGCGCACCGCGCCGAGGCCAGCACCCATGGTGTCGCGCGCTTCGCCCGCATCGCCTGCGCCGGCCCGCTGCTGGTGGCCGAACTCGAGGCGCTTGGCAGGGCGCTGCGCGAGCCGAAGCGGCCGCTGGTGGCCATCGTCGGGGGCTCCAAGGTATCCACCAAGCTCTCCGTGCTGGAGAACCTGGTCGCCAGGGTTGACACGCTCATCGTTGGCGGCGGCATCGCCAACACGTTCATCGCCGCCGCGGGGCACCCGGTGGGCAAGTCCCTGCACGAGGCCGAACTGGTGGATGAAGCGCGCCGGCTGGCCGCGCCCGGCCCGGGCCGCGCCCGCATCCCGCTGCCCGGGGATGTCGTCGTCGCCACGGCGTGCAGCGAGTCCGCCCAGGCCATGACACGGCCGGTGGGCGGCGTGGGGGCCGATGAGATGATCCTCGACATCGGCCCGGCGACCGCCGCCTGCTACGCGGACATCGTGCAGACCGCCGGCACCATCGTCTGGAACGGCCCGGTCGGCGTCTTCGAGATCGGGCAGTTCGGCGCCGGCACGCGCCGCCTCGCCGAGGCCGTGGCGGCGAGCCCGGCCTTCAGCATCGCGGGTGGTGGCGACACGCTCGCGGCACTCGACCAGTACGGCCTCACGGGCCGCATCTCCTACGTGTCCACCGGCGGCGGTGCCTTCCTCGAATTCCTCGAGGGCAGGACGCTGCCCGCCGTGGCGGTCCTCGAGGATCGCGCCCGCGGCTGACACTCCGGCACGGAATTCCCATGCGCAGAACCAAGATCATTGCCACCCTCGGCCCGGCCACCGACAGCCCGGGGGTCCTTGCCGAACTCATCGATGCCGGCGCCGATGTCGTGCGCATCAATTGCTCGCATGGCAGCTGGGAGGACCGGGCCCGGCAGATTGCCCTGGTCCGCGAGCTCTCCGCGGCGGCTGGCAAGTACGTCGCGGTCCTCGGCGACCTGCAGGGCCCCAAGATCCGCATCCATCGCTTTCGCGACGGCCCGGTGCAACTGCGCGAGGGCCAGGGCTTCGTCCTCGACACCGCCATGGACCCGAAGGCGGGTGACAGCCACGGCGTGGGCGTGGCCTACGAACGCCTGCCGCAGGACGTGACCCGCGGCGACGTGCTGCTGCTCGACGATGGCCAGATCGCCATGAGCGTGGACCAGGTGGAAGGCAGCCGCGTGAGCTGCACCGTCACCGTGGGTGGCACGCTGTCGGACAACAAGGGCATCAATCGCCAGGGCGGTGGCCTCTCCGCGCCGGCGCTCACCGCCAAGGACAAGGAAGACATCCGCCACGCTGCGGCGGCGGACATCGACTGGCTGGCGGTCTCCTTCGTGCGCGGCGCCGAGGACATGGAGGAGGCGCGGTCCCTGCTGCGCCAGGCCGGCGGCAGCGCACACCTGGTGGCCAAGATCGAGCGGGCCGAGGCGGTGGCCAACCTGGAGAGCATCATCGACGCCTCGGACGCGGTCATGGTGGCGCGTGGCGACCTCGGCGTGGAAATGGGCTATGCCGGCCTCACGGGCCTGCAGAAGAAGATCCTGCGCATGACCCGCATCCGCCACAAGGT
>JADYZO010000143.1 GCA_020853135.1 Gammaproteobacteria bacterium | reverse complement strand
TCCTTGGCGATGCCGGTGATGCTGGTCAGCATGAAGGTGGTCAGATCCTCGGTCATCTGCTTGACCTCGATGTTGTCGAGGACGATGAGCGGGTTCTGCGAGCCATCGGTGTAGTTCGCCGCATCGGTGGCCTTCTTGTGCTGGGGCTCGCCGTAAAGCAGCGTCGACGTGATCTTGCTGGCAGTGGTCTTGCCCGATCCGGCCGAGCCCTCGAAGCGGGTCATGGGCCGCGTCCCGGCAAAATCGATCAGCAAGAAACAGGAGAGCCAGGAAAGGATGAGAAAGCGATCTCCTTGTGGACAGGTCATGTTGCCCACCAGCAGATCGACCAGGAGCCGGTCCGCCTCTTCGAGGTCGGCGTCGGGCAGGAATTTCAGCGGCTTCATCTTGCGCGAGCCGTCCAGGATGATGCCGTCCTCGTTGCCGCCATTCTTCATGATCTGAATTTCGTCCGGGGTGATCTTGGCGATCTCGTGCTCCGGATTGTTCAGGTTGAAATAGACGGTGTAGGAAGCCACATCGGTATGCAGCCAGGAGAAATGGTCGCGCACCTGGCCACGGATCATGGCCAGGCTGGGTAACACCTCGAAAAATGTTCGTCCGCCGTTGGATGTCGGCACCATGCCCGTGTGCTTGTAGAGCATGGCCGCGTAGTGGCGCTTTCGGCCCCGGTCCGGCGAATCCATCCAGTAGATGGCGTTGTCGAAATACATGAACGGCTCACCCTGCAGGGTATGAAAGAACTGGGCACCGTTGGCGGTAAACCAGTCGTAGGCCGCCTCGGCTGCCAGTGTGTAGTCGGGAGCGCCGTTCTCCAGCTCCGTGTCGATCAGCACCTCGTCGACCCGGGCGCGGCATGATCCGGGCATTGCGCCGGACATCCGCTTGGCCTTTTTCTTTTCGTTGCGGAACTCGACCTTGCGGTCCTTCTGGATGGCGCGGATCTGTTCCTTCAGGGTGGCCATGGAAACACCACCGCCGATGCGCTCCTGCACCAGCTTCAGCAGGCGTGCCTGTTCCAGCGGCGACTGTTCGGAAATCTCCCCCAGAATCGGTTCGAGCAGGCGGTTGCGTTCTTCCTCTTCAGCGCCCTCGGGCAGCGAGCGCACGCCGAACTCGATGGGCGTGCTGGCCTCGGCGAGCAGGCGTTCGAAATCCTCCAGGGTATGCCCGGCGGCAATGTAATCGTTGACGTCGATCTTGGCGATGGCGAGAAGCGCCTCGGCCGCCTTGATTTCCTCGGCGGGCCGTCCCGCCAGTAGCTTGGCCAGCTCCTTCGGCCCCACGCTCGCCGTCAGGCCGAAGCGTTCGGTCAGCTCCTGCCGGGCCGAGAGCTGTGTCTCCGACAAGGGCAGCGTCACCAGGCGGGTGTCGATCTTGTGTTCGGCCAGGGTGCGAGCGGTTTGCAGCGCCCCTTTGAGACCGGCCTGGGAGAGTTCGTTGTCCTGGCAGATGTAGACAGTTTCGACGCCGCGCAGCTTGGGGATCAGGCGCTCCCAATCGGCGGCCCGGATGCGGACGGTGACCGGAGATACGGTGGGCAGGCCCAGTTGCATCAGCGCCAAGCAATCGGTCACCCCCTCGGTGATGATCACCTTGCCGGGCCTCGCCAGCAGGCAGTCCTCGTTGAACAGCAGCGCGTTGTTGATGAAGTCGGCGACGTAAGGCCGCTGGTGCTCATCGTGAACCGGCAGTTTCTTGTATTTCCCTTGCTCCCAGCCCACGTCCGGGGTCCACGGCGTCTTGCGGCCGATCATGAACACCACTCGGCCACGGCTCCAGTAGGGAAAGACGATCCGGCGCTCGAAAAATGGCGTCAGGCCGTCCTGGCTGGTGGGGCGGAAAGCGCCGGTGGCGGCGAGCTCCCGCTTGGAAAAACCGTCCTCACCCCCGGTCAGTTGGGCAACCGCGCCGGACGCATTGTCCGCATAGCCGATCAGGAGATCGTCGATGGTCTCCTCGCTCAGGGCGTATTTGGATTTCAGCCAGTCGAGGACCTCCGGCGACTGCTTGAGCCTGGCGTGGTAAAGCCTGGCCAGCGAGGTCAGCGCGTCCTTGACCCGCAGTTCGAAGGCGCGGTCGGCTTCCGTCTGGGCCAGACGCTCTTGGCTGAGGCCATAGCGCGACAGCGGCGGCAAACCCGCCTTCTTGGCGAGATAGTCCCGGGCCTGGCGGTGGCTGTCCGGCATCGGACCGGATTGCCCGGCGGTGACCGAGCCCGTCTGAATGAACTCCACGAGCTGCAGCACATCGCCGCCGACTCCGCAGCCGAAGCAGTACCAGCCCTGCTTGTCGAGCATCACGTGCAGCGACAGGCGCGACTGGCTCTGATGGTTGGGGCAGTCGCACATCAAGCGCTGGCCGGTCTCCTGGGTGATCCGTCCAGGCAGGAGTTCCCGGGCCACGTCACCGATGTCCATCTCGGTGACGAGCCGGTAATACTCCCTGACGTTATCCGTTCCGCCCATACTCATTCGGCCTCCGCGACACGGGCGAAATCGGCTTCCGCGTGCTGGGCGGCGTCCAGAAACAAGGGCAGGAAGGTCCGGCGGTCATCCACTTGACACCGCTTGGCGCAGTTCTGGATGCCCCAGTGATCACCCAGAACAATGGCGGTGCGCCGGGCGCGGGTCACCCCGGTGTAGAGCAGATTGCGGTGGTGCATGAAGGAATGCGCCTTGTGGACCACCACCACGGCGCAGGGGAACTCGGAACCCTGGGTTTTGTGGATGGTGAGCGCATAGGCGAGTTGCAGATCCTGCAGGTCGGGCGACCCCTTCTCCAGCTCCACCTGCATACCGTCGAAGTCGATGACCAGTGTGCCGTTCGCGAGGACATCGACCACATAGCCGATGGCACCATTCATCACGTTCAGGTCGTAGTTGTTCCGGGTCTGGATGACCTTGTCGTGCTTGAGAAACGGGGCGCGGCGTCCCATGGCGACCGGCGGCACCTCGGTGTTCCAGAGTTTGCGCTGGATGAGCCGCTGCAGTTCCTCGTTCAATTCCTTGGTGCCGAGCGGCCCCTTGTGGGTCGGCGTCAGCACCTGCACGTCCTTGATGATGTCGAACCCCAGGGCGTCGAGCCGCTCCTGAAACAGCTCCAGCAGGAACGAGCGTGCCGCCATCGGGTCGGTGAACTGATCCACCAGATACCAATCCCGGCATCCGGCCACCGATGCCTCGCTAGTCTTGCGCACCTCGCCCTTGAGAACGGCGGTGCAGTTCTCCTTGAGGACGCCAGCCTGGCGCACGACCTTGTCGAGGATGACCGTG
>JADYZO010000142.1 GCA_020853135.1 Gammaproteobacteria bacterium | reverse complement strand
GAACAGACCCACCTGTGACGAAGATGCTTCCCCTGTTGTCGATGGTCTCGGTGGCGGTGGCGCCGCCATTCAGGACCAGCGAGCCACTGTTGATGAATTTCGGCTGGATGCCCGTCGACGAACCCGAGTACCACGCGCCCGGCCCGAGGATGCTGAAGATGCCCTGGTTGTAGATCAGCCCTGAATTGACGAAGACATCGCCGCCGCCCTGGCCGCGGTAGGTGAACGTCCCCGTGCTCAGAAGTCCGAGGGTGCCGGTATTGATGAAGGCGCCGGCCTCATCCATTGTGCCGGCCACCGATATCGCGCCGTTGTTGATGAACGAGGCCTTGGCCAGGCTGGAGTAGCTGCCGCCCAGGATGATCTGGCCGTTGTTCTGGATGCTGCCAGTGCTGTCCAGGCTCGCGCCAGCCCGGTTGGTGAACTCACCCCCGGCGTCGACGACGACGGCACCGTTATTGAGGAAGTTGACTGCGTTGTACCAGCCGTGGGGGTCGTCATCGACCTGCACCACGTTGCCGGAGAGATTCGGGTAGGGGCGGATCTGGTAGTCCTCGGTCCAGCTGATGGCGGCGCCCATGCGCACGGCAGTGCCATCGCCGGTACTGTTCAGGGGCGCGGGGATACCACCAACGATGTTGTTCACGGAGAGGCGAAGCCGGTTTTCCGTGCCACGCGGATCCTTGTCACCGATGATGAACAGCGGGTTCCCGTCGCCCAGCAGGGTGCGCTGCGTGGTCTCGGTGAAGGTGAAGGGCACGGCGTCCTCGCCGGGCCCGAACTGGTGCAGGTACGTGCCCGTGTTTCCGTAGAAGGTGGAATTGCCGATGGGCGTGTCGTTCAGGAGTACGACAACGCTGTCATCCGCGAAGAGGTCGTAGAACTGGAAGCTGATGTTCTGGGCGCGCCGCGGTATCGCGAAGCTGAAGTCCGCATTCCAGGCGCCATCGAACGCGGCCTGGGAGGCGCCCGGAATGAATACGCCGCCAGGAAAGCTGGTACTCGAGAAACTGATGAAGCCGGGGTAGATGGCCACAGGCGTTGCCGGCGCGTCCGTGACGCCCGCCCCGGTGATCAACCACTCTGTCGGCACCTGGTCAGTACCGAAAAGCTTACTTACGTATTCGTCGGCGGCCGGCAGCGGTTGCGCGAATGCCAGCGCACCGAAAAGGACCAGCGTGGGACCCGCCGATGTTCGACGGCCAGCATGAGAACGGATGGCGGAGATGGCGGCGCGATCATCGGTGCGCATGCAGTTGTCCCCCGGGGCACGGGCCATCCGGCGCAGAGGAGCCACCGGCACGCCCTATTGATTGTTTGGGACGACTATAGCCAAGGCGTTTCTGTCAGGCAAAGGGAGCACTTTCCATAAGCTGTCCATCGGCAGTTGGGTCAATGCTCATTCCGGCGTATGGACAGCGCCACCCTGCCGGGCGGGCACTTTCGGCTGGCGTGCCACGTAGACGATGCCGGCAGTGAACACGCACAGCATGATGCTGTTGGTGATGGCGTAGTCGAAGGGCTTCAGCCAGATCTCGGAGTACAGGCCGAAATGCGCAGGCATTTCCGCCACGCCCCAGCCGACGATGCCCACCGGGATGCCGTAGCGCACGGCGTGGCCGACGCGCGGGATCTTGAGCAGCTTCCACAGGATGTAGATCGTCCACGCAGTCCAGGCCACGTAGGCCACCATGATCGTGTTGTTGTCGAGCATGTAGCCCACATAAAGCCAGAACTCATAGCAGGCCCAGGTCACGAAGATGGTCTCGAGCGCGGTGATGCGGCCGAAGCTGCGGCCGTTGTCCGAAGTCGGCATGCCCGGGTCGAAGTGGAGATTGCGGTGCAGCCAGCGAATCAGGTTGCAGCGGGTCTGCCGGTTGTAGATGCCGTAGAGCAGGAACAGGGCGAGCATGATCGGCATGGTCGCCATGAGCACGGTAGCGCCGGCAAAGATGGGCAGGCCGGTCGGGCTGGTGTACTCGGGGATCCGGAACATCCCGGCATAGAACTCGAAGGTGAACTCGAACCAGCCCACCCAGACCAGCAAGGCGCCAACAAAACCCATCCAGGTGGCCGGAACCTCGCTGCGCTTCAGTCCCGCCCAGATCAGTCCGGCCCCGATGGCCCCCACGCAGAGGCTGGCGATCTGCTCGTACTCGCCAAAGACCCCGCGGATGAAGGCCCAGGCCCGCGAATAGGACGTTCAAAGCCGCTGTTCGGGGCAGTGTAGCCATTCGCCGGAGAGCCGGCGCCCCGCGGCAACCGTGGCCGATGGGTCTGGCAGCCGGTTGCGCTGCGGGAAATCGTGGCACAAGGATGGGATTCTCGCGGTGCGGGATGCCGCGGGCACAGCCGCCCGCGGCGCGCTTTACGTTCGCGCACGCCAGGGGCCCTCAACCGAAATCGAGCGCCCCCTGCCCCGGCGGCCCGCGGCCGCGGTGGGCCGTGTCGGCATCAGCCGGCGTGCGGCCCGCCCCCTCCCGCTCCTGCAGGTGCGCCAGAATCCTCGCCACCACCGCCGGATCATCGACGCTGGCGATGATCCTGACCTTCCCCCCGCAGCGCTCGCAGGTGTCGATGGCGATGCGGAACACGCGCTTCAGCCGCTGCGCCCAGCTCATCGCCCGGTGCCGCTCGGCCGGGCTGCGCTCGGTGGCGACGGTCCTCTTGCCCCGCCCTGCGGGAGTGACCAGAGCACGCAGCGCGCTGTGCGGGGCCAATACCCCGTGGTAGCGCGTCAGGTGCACCCGCGGCCTGGGCACCAGCGCGGCGAGCCGCGCCATAAGGTCCTGCGGCTCAAAGATGACGTGCGTGGTGCCGTCGCGGTACGGGGTCTTCAGCGTGTAGCGCACCAGCCCCTGGGCAGTGAGTGAGAGCCTGCCAGTGGCCACCGCGGGCCGGGCGATATAGCGGCACAGCCGCTCGATCTTGTCGCGCTGGTGAGCCGCAGCAGCGACGCCTGCGTGCAAGGAGAAGCCTGAGTGCTTCGCGAGGCGCTCATCCCCGGCCGGCGCGGTCAGCGCCGGGGCCAGCGTCTGCAGCGTGAACGCCTTGCGCCCCTCGTTCGGCCCCACCGCGATGCGATAGCTGATCGAGTGGCCGACCACTGCGGCCAGGCCATCTTCCTCTCCGGGCCCGGCGCTGAGGTAGCTCGCCTCGGCATCGCGTACCAGCAGCCCGCGCCGCTCCAGGTGCCGGGCAATGCGCCCCACTATCTGTCCTAGCAGCGCATCGAGTTCAGCCGACGTCGGCGCCGCCACACGCCGGAAGCGCGGCCCGACTGCGGTCAGCTCGTAGACACCGTCGAGCGCGAGCAGGTGGAAGTGGATGTTCAGGTTCAGCGCGCTGCCGAAGCGCTGGATGAGCGTCACCGCACCGGTCCGACCCGTCTTCTGCGTGAGCCCGGCCCTCCTCACCAGGTGAGCCGCAATAGCCCAGTAGGCGATGCCGAGCACCGCGCCCATGGCTACCGGATCGGTGGCAAAGAGATACCGTAGCGGGAACGGCACCGAGAGCACCCGGGTATAGGACGTTCAAACCCCATGGTGCCGGCAGTGTAGCCCCCCGCCGCAAAGCCGGCGACCCACGGCAACCGTGGCCGATGGGTCGGTATGGGTCTGGCCGCCGGTTGCGCTGCGGGAAATCT
>JADYZO010000141.1 GCA_020853135.1 Gammaproteobacteria bacterium | reverse complement strand
TGCCGAGCCAGCCGGCCAGCGGCGTGGCGACGGCGCTCACCACGATGTAGGAAGTCAGCACCCAGGCGATCTGGTCCTGGGTCGCCTGCAGGCTGCCCTGCATGTGGGGCAGGGCGACATTGGCGATTGTGGAATCGATCGTGTAGAGGAGCGTGGCCAGCACGGCCGCCGCACTGAGGACGATGCGCCCGCTCCCCGAAACTGCTGCGGTGGCGGGCGTCATCGGCCCGCTCAGCCGCTGCGGCCCAGCCAGGCGGCGAGCCGGCTGTGCGCCCCGGTGTCGATCTCGACGTTGGCGCTCATGCCGGCACGCAGGGGCGGGTCGCCCGGGCGGGTGTCGAGCCGGATGCGCACCGGGATGCGCTGCACCACCTTGACCCAGTTGCCCGATGCGTTCTGGGGCGGCAGCAGGGCGAATTCCGCCCCGGTGGCCTGCGCGATGCTCTCGACCCGGCCCTGCCAGCGGCGGCTGCCATAGGTGTCGACCTTCACGCTGACACTCTGGCCTGCCCGCACTTCCCCAAGGTCGGTCTCCTTGAAGTTGGCCTCGACCCAGGGCTGCTGGTCGACGACGATGGCGAAGCAGGCCTCGCCGGCGATGGCGCGGTCGCCGACCTTGGGCAGGTGGCTGACCACGCCGGTCTGCGGGGCCTGGATGACCGTATGGGCGAGGTCCAGCCGGGCGCGCTCGACCACGGCGGCGGCCGCGCGCACGGTGGGGTGCTGGTCGGCGGGCAGGTCGGGATTGCCCGCCAGCCTGGCGCGCGCCTCCGCCAGCTGGAGCTCCAGCACCTGCGCGTTGCCCAGGGCGGTGTCGGCATCGCGATGGGCGTTGTCCACCGTGATGTCGGCCACCAGATGGCGGCCTGCCAGCTCCTGCTGGCGCTGGTAATCGCGCACCATATAGGCCGCGGTGCGTCGGGCGACCTGCAGCTCACCGAGCTTCTCGCGCCAGGACGCCTTGAGGCCCTCGACCTCGGCATGCGCGCTGGCGAGGTCCGCCTGTGCCTGGCGCAGGGCGAGTTGCTGGTCGACGTCATCGAGCACGAGGATGCGCATCCCGGCGGCGACCAGCTGGTTCTCGCCGGCCAGCACGGCGCGCACATTGGCCGTCAGCTGGGGGGCGACATCGACACGGTCCTGCTGCACATAGGCGTTGTCGGTGGAGACGTAGCGCCCGCCGGTGGCGTACCAGGCCAGCGCCAGCGCCAGGACCAGCGCCGGCACGACCCAGAGCAGCAGTGTCCGCAGCCATGGCAGACGCCGCGGAACCGGCAGCCCCCCGGCGTCCTCATCCAGCGGCAAGGGCAGCTCATCGACCACGGGGACGCTTCCCGGGCGCAGAGGCCCTTCCAGCGCTGAGGTTGTCGCGCACCCGGCGCAGCAGCCGCCAGAAGGTCTCCTGCTCGGCGCGGCTCAGTCCGCCCAGGGCCCGGCGGCGGCTGGCATCCACCAGGGCATGCATGCGGGCGATGGGCGCGCCGGCGGCGGGCGTGAGGAACAGGCGCATGGCACGCCGGTCGGCGGGATCCGGGACGCGGCGCACGAGCCCGCGCTGCTCCAGCCGGTCGATCATCCGTCCGAGGGTGACCGGTGTGAGGTCGAGCATGCCGGCCAGCTGGCGCTGGCTGCAGCCCTGGTCGCGGTCCAGGCAATAGAGCAGGCGCCAGAGTTCCGGCGTCAGCCGGTGCGCCTTTGCACCGCGCAGGAAGTCGCGGCGGATGAGACGCACCAGGTCCCCCAGGGCGAAGCCGATGGAGCGCTCGCGGGCACCGTCGAATGCGGTCCGGTGAGTCATAAGCCATGGCGATAATAAGCATGGCTAACTAATTGTTCAATACCGGACGCCGTCCGGAACGTTCGCTAGCGGCTCGCGATCCTCGCGATGACCGCGTTCTCGGGTACCGGGGTGTCGGGGATGCCCTTGTAGTGATCCGGGCCCAGGTTCAGGGACGAGACATCCATCACGTGCACGGCGAAGTCGCCGCCGTCGCCCTGGCGCGCGAAGACCATCTTCCTGCCATCCGGCGACAGGGAGGGCAGGCCGTCGAAGTGCGGGTGATAGGTCAGCCGCTGCGGGGCACCGCCCGCGAGATCCCCGAGGAAGATCTCCCAGTTGTTGCCGTCCAGCGCCCGGACGAAGACGTAGTGGCGGCCGTCGGCTGCCGGAAACGGTGCCCAGTTCATGTCACGGTCGAAGGTGCGCTGCTTCAGCCCCGTGCCGTCCTGACGGATCGTGAACACCGTCATGGGCGTGATCCAGCGTCCCCGGCCCTGGCTCTGGGTCTTGCGCAGCTCGTTCTTCACGCTGGTCTGCCAGGCCCGGAACATGATCGTCTCGTTGTCCGGCATGTAGAAGGGCGCCCCCTCCTGCCAGTCCTCCGTATGGGTGATCTGCTGCTCGCCGGAGCCATCCGGCCGGATGCGCCAGATGTCCATCCTGCCGTCGGTCTCGCGGCCGAACACCACCCACTTGCCATCCGGCGACACGGAGACTTCCGCGTCGTACCACTGGTTGTGGGTCAGGCGCCTGAGATGCTTGCCCTCGAGATCGGAGATGTAGAGCTCCGCCCCGCGCGGGTAATCGGCATCATCGAACCAGTTGCCGAGCGGGATATTCATGTTGTCGCGGGTGGACGTCCACACCACGTGCTTCATGTCCGGGAAGAAAAACGAACAGGCGTCCTGTCCGCGGTCGCTGATGCGGCGGCTGTACGTGCCATCATCCGTGAAGATGTAGGTGAGCGAGCCTCCGCCACCGACACCCTGGCCCTTCTGTGCCAGCGGGTCCTCGAGCTGGGCGATGAGATGCCGGCTGTCGGGCGCGTAGTAGGCTTCGCCACCGGCGCGGATGTTCGGGATCCGCCGTACCGGCAGCTCCGGGCCGGACGCCGTTGCCGGCTCTGCGGTGGAACCGGTTCCCGGAATGACGAGTGCCAGTACGGCACCTGCGCAGAGGCCCCGCCACATCGATGCAACTGCAACCATGGCCCACCCCCATTGCCCGGGCCCCGCGGCGGCAGACAGCGCCACCGTTCCCGCCCCTGCCCGGGGGATTCTGGACCCGCTCCCACCGGAGGGCAAGCCAGGGCGGTGGCAGCCGGGGCCGGGCGGCCGGACTTCCGAAGCCGAAGGACCGGCACCGGCTGGCGTGTGACTGGCAATGGCATCGAGGCGCTGCTGACATAATCTCCCCGGCGGTTGAAGGCGTGTCGCCGATGCCGGTGTCAGGACGTTGACGTTCGTACGTCCGGGCGCGATCATCGAGCAAGTGCCGGGAAAACACGGCGCAGCACCCCATCAAAGAGCGGGGGGGAGAACAAGAACATGAACACCGTGATCGGTGGAGCAGAGAACACAGCTCGAATGCCGACTGTCATCGGCCGGGTCGAGGGCGTCTTTCAGGATGCAGGGGGTGATCGCCGGTCATCGACCGGGCCCGGTGTCGTCGCACACGTGGTCGTGCCGCTTCTCGGTCTGATCCTTGCGGCAGCGCTTCCTCCTGCGCCAGCTTTGGCGGCGGCTTATTCCGCGACCGGGTCGGTGTGGCAGGATTTCAATTCCCCGGGCTCTTCAGGCACTCCCACGGTAAGCCCCACTGGAGCGACATTTCTGGAGCAATACCAGGCACAGGACATCAACCTGTTGTCACGGGCCGAAGCCAGCCAGGGCAACATCCACTTGTTCACCCTGGCCAGCATCAACGGCATGACCCGGTGGGA
>JADYZO010000140.1 GCA_020853135.1 Gammaproteobacteria bacterium | reverse complement strand
CCCAAGCATTACTCACCCGTCCGCCACTCGTCGCCAGGGTTGCCCCCGCGTTACCGTTCGACTTGCATGTGTTAAGCATGCCGCCAGCGTTCAATCTGAGCCAGGATCAAACTCTTCAATTTAAGGTCTCGAGAAATTGATGAGAGATCCCTCGCCGGACACGCCGGAGCGCATCCGGTTTGGTCACTCACGTCAGGCTCATCAAAGGAGCTTGCGACGCGAGCGCCCGCACAAATTACCTGTTTCCCAGTTGTTAGAGAACACAAACCCGCGAGGACCGCGGGCAGAAGCGGAATTATAGCGAGTGCGCTGCCCCGGTCAACAGGCAGATGAAAATTTTTTCCAGAAGCCCGGTCAGGCCAGCACGGTGATGCGGGCTGCGCGACGCTTGCCGACCTGGAAAACGTGGCTTGCGCCCGCAGGAATCTCGCGGCGGCCATCGGCCAGGCGCTCACCGTCGATGCGTACGGCGCCCTGCCGGATCATCCGCAGCGCCTCGGAAGTACTGGTCACCAATTGGGCCTCGCGCAGCACGTAGGCCACGCCAAGACGCCCGTCCCGGGCGTGTACGGTCACTTCCGCAAGGTTCTCCGGCAATTCCCCACTGGCAAAGCGGCGCAGGAACCCGTCCCGCGCCTGCTGCGCGGCATCAGCACCGTGGAAGCGGGCCACCAGCTCCATCCCAAGGCGGATCTTGAAATCCCGGGGGTTGGCGCCCTCGGCAGCCGCCTGCTGCAGGCGCCCGATCGCGGCCGCCGACTCGAAGCTGAGCAGTTCGTAGTACCGCCACATCAGCTCGTCGGAAACCGACATGATCTTGCCGAACATCTCCTCGGGCGCATCGGTGATCCCGACGTAATTGTTGAGGGACTTGGACATCTTGTTGATCCCGTCCAGCCCCTCGAGCAGCGGCACGGTCAGGACCACCTGGGGTGGCTGGCCGAAAGACTGCTGCAACTGCCGGCCGACCAGCAGGTTGAACTTCTGGTCCGTGCCGCCAAGCTCGACGTCCGCCTGCAGCGCTACGGAGTCGTAGCCCTGCACCAGCGGATAGAGGAACTCATGCACCGCAATGGCCTTGCCGGCCTTGTAGCGCTTGTGGAAATCGTCGCGCTCCAGCATGCGGGCCACGGTATGCCGGGCGGCCAGGCCGATCAGGTCGGCAGCCGACATCCTGCCCATCCACCGGGAGTTGAATTCGATCCGGGTGCGATCCCGGTCCAGGATCCTGAAAACCTGGCTGGCATAGGTCTCGGCATTGCGCTGCACGTCCTCGGCGGTCAGCGGTGGCCGGGTGGCGTTGCGGCCGGTGGGATCGCCGATCATCCCGGTGAAGTCCCCGATCAGGAAGATGACCTCGTGGCCCAGCTCCTGGAACTGGCGCATCTTGTTGAGGAGCACCGTATGGCCCAGGTGCAGGTCCGGTGCCGTCGGGTCAAAGCCTGCCTTGACCCGCAACGGGCGCCCCTCGCGCAGCCTGGCGAGGAGGTCCTCCTCGATCAGGATGTCCTGGGTGCCACGGCGAATCTCGGTCAGCTGCTCTTCAGGGGACAACATCGGGTGGTCCGGCACGGGCACAGGCACGGGCAATGGAAGCGGGGCGCAGAGCATAGCGAAATCGCCATGCAGGGTCATCCGCGGGCCTTTTAACACCGGATTACGTGGAGCAACTCACAAAATGGCAACTTTTGTTGACCAGGTCGCGCAGCGGCGTTGATAATCGCCGCCCAAGAACAGACCAGCCGCGGCCGGGCCGGATGCGCTGGGTTGGAGCGTCCACCACACGGGACCGGGCGCGGGGTCGGGGTACGGGCTGCGGGATTTGCAGGCCGGCCAGGCAATAGCGGAGGCAATGTGTTCAAACCACGCGAATTCCTGCGCAAGGCTGCGGCCATCGCCATCACCAGCAACGGCCGCCCCCGGCGCCTGCCGTGGTTCGCCACCGGCCTCGGGCTGCCCCTCTTCTCCCTGGGGCTGCTGGCGCCAAACGGCGGTGCCAGCTACCACGATGCCCTGCGACTCGACCTGGCCCTCAGCGAACTGACGCCGGTCTTCACGCTGCCCCTGCTGTTCAATTCCTCGGACCTGGTCAAGGCCGGCGAGTTCGGCAACCCGGACATCACCGCGGACGGCAACCGGGCCGTCACCGTGAAGGTGCGCCGTGGCGACACGCTCGAGCGCATCTTCCGCCGCGAGAACCTCGACACCGCGCAGATCAACGTGCTCATGGCACTGGCCCCGGCCCGTGACGGGCTGCGCGTCCTGCGGCCGGACGACGAGATCTACGTGCGCCACGATGGCCCCACCCTGCTCGGCATCAACCGCAAGATGGATGCCTTCCATACCCTGGAGGTCACCCGCGACGGCGAAGGCTTCGCGGCCAGGGTTACGGAACTGGAGTTCGAGACCCGCCAGGCCCGTGCCAGCGGGGAAATCCGCAGTTCATTGTTCGAAGCAGCGGCCCGCGCCGGGGTTTCCGACGCGACCATCATGAAGCTGGCGGCCATCTTTGCCTCCGAGATCGACTTCGTCCTTGACCTGCGCGAGGGTGACGTCTTTACCGTCGTGTACGACGAAATGTGGCGCGACAGTGACAAGCTGGACGAAGGCAACATCCTGGCGGCGGAGTTCATCAACCAGGGCAAGGCCCACCGCGCCGTACGCTACCAGGGAGCCGACGGGCGCGTGAGCTACTACACGCCGGACGGTCGCAGCCTGCGCAAGGCCTTCGTCCGCGTCCCGCTCGCCATCTCGCGGGTCAGCTCGGACTTCAATCTCCGCCGCGCGCATCCCATCCTGAACACCATCCGCGCCCACACCGGCGTCGACTACGCCGCGCCCACCGGCACGCCCGTGCGCGCCCCCGGCGACGGCAAGGTGGCCTTCAGCGGCCGCAAGGGCGGTTACGGCAATGCCATCATCCTCGAGCACGGCAACGGCATCACCACGCTGTACGGCCACCTGTCCGGCTTTGCCAGGGGCATGGCAGCCGGCCGCCGGGTCAGCCAGGGGGATGTCATCGGGTTCGTCGGCGCCACCGGCCTCGCCACCGGCCCGCACCTGCACTACGAATACCGCATCAACGGCAAGTACATGAACCCGCGGACCGTCAAGCTGCCCGAGGGCTCGACCCCCGTCGATGCCAGCGAGCGCCAGCGCTTCAACAGGATGACGGCACCGCTCATCGAGCGTCTCGATGGCAGCGGCGGCATGCTGGCAAATGGCAAGGCCGGCGGCCGGGCCACCGACCAGAGCACCTGATCGACGCTGTCGGCTGCCCGTTGCCGGCCACTTTCCCCGCCGGCAGCCTGCGATGGATTATGGCAACTGTGACCGCTTCGGCATTGCCGCAGGAACCGGCTGCTATAGTTGCCAGCCTGTGGACGGTGCACACCGGGGTCGGGTCGGCGGCCCCATGAGGACCCGTCCGGGCCGGGGCCTCCTGTGGACATCGTCAACCTCAAGCTTCCCGACTACTACATCAACCGTGAGCTGAGCGCCCTGGAGTTCAGCCGGCGCGTCCTGCACCAGGCCGCCGATCCGGCCACGCCGCTGCTGGAACGGCTGAAGTTCCTGTGCATCGTCTCGGCCAACCTCGACGAGTTTTTCGAGATCCGCGTGAGCGGACTCATGCAGCGTGCCGAACTCGCCAGCCCCGGGGCCGGCCCCGACATGCTGGCACCGCGCGAACTGCTCCACGAGATCAGCCTGCGTGCCCATGAACTGGTGGCCGGTCAGTACCAGCTCCTCAACGAGCAGCTGCTGCCCGCCCTGGAGGCCGAGGGCATCCGCTTCATACATCGCGAGGGATGGTCTGCAGGCCAGCGGGAATGGCTGCGCGAGTACTTCGTCCGCGAGATCGAGCCCATCCTCAGCCCGGTCTCGCTGGACTCCGCACGGCCGTTCCCGCGGATCCTGAACAAGAGCCTCAACTTCATCGTTGGCCTGGAAGGCACCCACGCCTTCGGCCGGCCGGTGCAGCGGGCGATCATCCAGGCGCCGCGCTCGCTGCCGCGGCTGATCCGCATCGATCCGGGCCTGCCGGGCACCGGCCCCGCGGACTTCGTGTTCCTCTCCTCGGTCATTCATGCCTTTGTCGATGAGCTGTTCGTCGGCATGGCAATCAGCGGCTGCTACCAGTTCCGCCTGACCCGCAACAGCGACCTCTACGTCGACGAAGAAGAGGTGGACGACCTGTTGCGCGCACTCGAGGGCGAATTGATCGCCAGCCGCTACGGCGCGGCCGTGCGCCTGGAGATCGCCCACGACTGCCCGGCGGAACTCGTGGATTACCTGCTGGAGATGTTCAGCCTGGACGAAGAAGACGCCTACCGCGTCGCTGGCCCCGTCAACCTCAACCGCCTCATGGCCATCTACGACCTGCCCGGGCGGCAGCACCTGAAGTTCCCGCCATTCACGCCACGGGTACCGCAGGAGATCAGCGACGCGGACGACATCTTCGCGGCCATCCGCCGCAGGGACATCCTGCTCCACCACCCGTACGAATCCTTTGCGCCCGTGCTGGACTTCATCAGTCGCAGCGGCCAGGACCCCGACGTCCTGTCCATCAAGCTGACCCTGTACCGCACGGGACACCAGTCGCCCATCGTCGACAGCCTGGTGATGGCCGCGCAGGCCGGCAAGGAAGTCACGGTCATCGTCGAGCTCAGGGCACGCTTCGACGAGGCCGAGAACATCAACCTGGCGAACCGCCTGCAGGAGGCGGGCGCCCATGTCATTTACGGCGTGGTGGGCTACAAGACCCACTGCAAGATGGCGCTGGTGGTGCGACGGGAGGGCGGGCGCCTCCAGCGCTACGTGCACCTCGGCACCGGCAACTACCACCCCGGCACGGCACGGCTGTACACCGATTACGGGCTGTTCAGCGCCGACCCGGCCCTCGCCGAGGACGTGCACCAGGTGTTCCTGCAGCTCACGAGCCTGATGCGCACGCCGCCGCTGCGGCGGCTGCACCAGGCACCCTTCACGCTGCACCGGGACATCCTGGCGCTGATCGAGCAGGAGATCGCCAACGTCGCGGCAGGGGGCAACGGCCACATCATCGCCAGGCTCAACGCACTGGTGGAACCCGAGGTGATCCGGGCCCTTTACCGTGCCTCGGGCGCCGGCGTGGTGATCGATCTCGTGGTGCGGGGCCTGTGCTGCCTGCGCCCCGGCATCCCGGGCGTCTCCGACAACATCCGCGTACGTTCCATCGTCGGCCGGTTCCTCGAGCATTCGCGGGTCTACTATTTCCACGCCGATGGCGCCGAGAAGGTGTTTCTCTCCAGCGCCGACTGGATGGACCGCAACTTCTTCCGGCGCGTCGAGATCTGCTTCAGCATCGAGCACGAGGACCTGCGGGCACGGCTCCTCGCCGACCTCGATCTCTGCCTCAGCGACAACTGCCAGGCCTGGGAGCTGGCCCCGGACGGGCACTACGAACTCGTGCAGCCGGAAGGCCACGATGCGCCACGGGCCTGCCAGGCGGAGCTGCTGCGCCAGCTCGTCGGCGACTTCAGCCCTGCGTCCGCACGACCCGCATAGCCAGCCCCAGTGCAGCGAGGTGCCGGCACTCCTGCACGAGGTCGGCCTCGGTCAGCGGATTGGCCCGCAACCAGCGCGCCGGCAGGGCCAGCGACAGCGTGGCATCGCAGAACCTGAGCACCGGCATCGCCGCTGCCCGCGACGTCCGCCCGCGGTTGAGCAACACCGCCAGGCGCAGCAGTACCGTCAACCTGAGGGCACGCCGCCGCCATTCCCCGGGCAGCGCGTCCAGGGGCTCCGGGCCGGGCTTGCGACGGTGGCAACGCACGAGGCAGGCCAGCACGCGCTGCTCGTCGCGCGCGAAACCGGGCATGTCGGCGTTCTCCAGCAGGTAGGCCCCGTGGCGGTGGTAGTGCGCGTGCGCGATGTCGAGCCCCAGCTCGTGCAGCGCAGCTGCCCAGGCCAGCAGGTTGCGGTCCGCGTCCCGGGTCAGGTCCCAGCTCCCGGCCACCTGTCGCAGCAGCTTCAGGGCCGTGTCCGACACCCGCCGGCCCTGGGCGAGGTCCACGCGGAAGCGGCGTTGCATGGCGTGCACGGTGCGCAGGCGGGCGTCCTCGTCGGTGAGGCGGCCGACCATGTCGTACAGGATGCCCTCGCGCAGCGCGCCCTCGGCCACCACCATGCGGCGCACCTTCAGGGACCGCATCACCTCCACCAGTATGGCGATGCCGCCCGGCAACACCTGCACCCTGTCGGCGGACAGCACTGGCATGTCGAGCCGCCGCACGTGACCGGCTGCCGTCATGCGTTCCACGAGATACTCGAGGTCCTTGACCGTGATGCCCTTGCGGGCACGACCCAGTGACAGCAGCACATCGTGGACAGCACGGATGGTGCCGGAGCTGCCCGCCACCCGCACCGGCAGGCGCTGCAGGAAGCGGGCCTTCACCGGCTCCAGTTCGAGGCGCACTGCCTGGCGGGCATGACGAAAATTGCGGGCGGTGAGCCTGCCACCGGGGAAAGCCGCCTCGCTGAGACCCACGCAGCCGATGTACAGGCTCTCCAGCGTCACCGGCTGGAAGCCGCGCCCCTGGATGATCTCGGTGCTGCCCCCGCCGATGTCGATGGCCATCTGCAGCCCGCGCACGTTCGGCAGGCTGTGGCTGACACCGAGGTAGATGAGCCGGGCCTCCTCCATGCCCGATATGACCTCCACCGGATGGCCGAGCACCTTGCGTGCCTTGTCCCGGAACCCTTCCGTACCGCGGCCGCGGGCCCGGCGCAGGGTGTTCGTACCCACCACGCGTACGCGCCGTGCATGCACGTTGCGCAACCGCTCGCCGAAACGGGCCAGGCAGTCCAGCGCCCGGCGCTGGCTGGCGGCATCGAGCCGGTTGTGGCGGTCCAGGCCGGAGGCCAGGCGCACGCTTTCCCGCAGCCGGTCCATCACCACGAGCTGGCCATGCGAGAAGCGGCCGATCACCATGTGGAAGCTGTTGGAGCCCAGATCGACTGCCCCGAGGACCTCGCTGTCCCCGCGGGCGCGCGCCGCTCGCTGTCTCACGGCTGCGCCCCCGCACCGGCTGCCCAGGGAAACGACTCGACACTCGCCCGCACGCCGGCGGTGACGGGCATGACGCGGATCACGATGCGCTCGGGCGAGAAATCCGCCGGCAGGCGGATCCCGGTGCTGATTTCCTGAAAATAGCGGAAGTCGAAGTCCCTTGGGGTCGAGCCGGGAGCCATGGCGAGGCTGGCCAGATCGAGGCTGGTGAACCGCCCGGCCCGCTTGCCCTCGACGCGCAGTTGCAGCTGCCCACGCACCTGGCGCTCTGCATGCTCGATCCTCGTCAGGATGAAGCGGATCCGCGTGCCGCCACCGGCGAGCGCCACCTGCGCGAATTCCTGCACCCGCAGGCCACCCTGGCCCGGCCCACCGACGATGCCGCGGTAGAAGGCCAGCTCCTCCTGCTGCGCGAGGATCTTGTCCTGCAGTTCGGGCAACTGCGCCTCGATCTGCGTGCAGGCCTCGCGGTCCACCAGGGCATTGGTCTCCTGGCGCGCCTGGGCCTGGCGGGCCTCGCGACCCTCGGCCTGGAGCGCGGCCAGCTGCTCCTGCAGGCCCTGCTCGCGCAGCCGGGCCTCGAGGATGTTGTGCCCGGCGCGCACCTGGCCGAGGTGGAAGGCACCCGCCACGGTTGCCGCCGCCACGAGCCCGGCAGCGGCCTGCAGAAGGCGGCGCCGGCGGCCGGGCGGCGCAAGGAATTCCCGCAGCGATCCGCTCACACGCGATCTGCCAGATCCCGGACCGCCGGCCATGCCGGCGGCGGCGGGACCTGGACCGGCGACAGCAGCGGCGCCAGTTCCATCAGGGCACTGAGATAGACGCGCCGCTTGAAGTGGATGACTTCCTCGACCGGCTGCCACCACGACACCCAGCGCCAGCGGTCGAACTCCGGCCGCGAGCTCGCATCCGCCCGCAGGCGGGCCTTGTCGCTGCGCAGCCGCAGCAGGAACCAGCGCTGCTTCTGGCCGATGCACAGCGGCTGGGTATCGCGACGGATGTAGCGTTCGGGCAGGCGGTAGTGAAGCCAGCCGCGGGTCGTGCCCATGACCTCGACATCACGCGCGCCGAGGCCGGTCTCCTCGCCGAGTTCCCGGTACATCGCCTGCACGGGGGATTCCCGCCAGCGGATGCCGCCCTGGGGAAACTGCCAGCCGGGCTGGCCAACCCGGCCGCCGAGCAGGACCAGGCCGGACTCATCGCTGAGGATGATGCCCACGTTGGCCCTGAAGCCCTGCGAATCGATCCGGTCCAAGTGCAGCCCAGCCCCTCTGTCCGGACCGGGCCATTGTTCCACAAAGACAAGTCCCTGCAAAAGCCGCGCACCGGCCGGGATGGCGCAGCACGATTCGGTAAACTGCCGCCGCGGGCGCCCGCCCGGCAAGCCAGGGACCGATACCGACCATGCGCATGCGCCCGCCGATCCTGATCGCCGTCCTCGGCTGCCTGGCCGTGCTCGGCCTGCTGGTCGCCGTGGGCTTCGGCAGTGGCTCGGTCGGTCCGCGGCAAGTCGCAGCGCTGCTGGCCGGCGGTGCCGACCCGACGGCATACCAGGTCGTGGTCGAACTGCGCCTGCCCCGCGCGCTGGCCGCCTTCGGCACGGGCGCGGCCCTGGCGCTCGCCGGTGCGCTGATGCAGGTCCTGCTGCGCAACCCCCTGGCCGACCCCTACATCCTCGGCACCTCGGGTGGTGCCGCGGCATTCACCCTCACCGCCATGCTGCTCGGCACCACCGGCTTCGCCGTCGGGGCCAGCGCCCTGGCCGGTGCGCTGGCGAGCACCCTGCTCGTGTTCGCGCTGGCCCACCGTGGCCGCTGGGCCCCGACGCGCCTGCTGCTCACCGGCGTGGTGGTGGCGGCAGGATGGAGCGCGCTCGTCAGCCTCCTCCTCGCCATCACCCCCGAGCGCAACCTGCGCGGCGCACTGTTCTGGCTCATGGGCGACTTTGCCTTTGCCGGCAACCCGACTGCCTGCCTGCTCATCGCCGCCAGCGGAACCGCCGCCTGTTTTGCGCTTGGCCGTTCGCTGAACGTGCTGGCCGCCGGCGACCAGCAGGCCGCACTGCTCGGGCTGCCCGTGCGCGCCATGCGCATCGGCATCTATTTCCTCACCGCCCTGCTCACCGCCACGGCCGTGGTCACGGCCGGCACCGTGGGCTTCGCCGGCCTGGTGGTGCCGCACCTGGTGCGGCTGCTGGCCGGCGCCGACCACCGCGCCGTGGTACCGGGGGCCGCATTGGCCGGCGGCACCTTGCTGGTCCTGGCAGACACCGTGGCGCGCACCGCGCTGGCACCGCGGCAGCTCCCGGTCGGTGCCATCACCGCGCTGGTGGGCGTGCCGCTCTTCCTCTTCCTGCTCGGACGCAGCCAGCACGGCAGCAGCTAGCCCGGGCCGCCCGCCAGCGGGTCAGCCCCGCTGGGCCAGATACCGCCGCCCCTGCTCCATCAGGGCCACGAAGGCCGCCTCGTCGCCGGCGCGCACGATATCGGCCAGGCGCCGGACGGCCCCGAGCAGGTCCTCGATGGCGTGGATCCCCTGCGGGTTCAGGTGCTGGATCTCGAAGTACAGGTGCGGGTTCTCGCGCGCGACGCGCGCGGCCACGTCGAGTTGCGCATCGAAGGTGGTGCTCGAGAGCGTGGCCAGCCGCGGGGCGGTCTCCCCGCTCTCGGCCAGCGCCGTGAAGAACGCGATGTTCAGTGCATGGGACAGGCCGAGGACATAGGCGATCAGCCGGTCGTGCTCATCGAGCGGCATCTCGATCTGCTGGGCCATGGTGGAGGCAAAGAGCTGGCGGGCATCGCGCACCGCCTCCGCCTGCCCGGCATCCATGAAGAGCACGTGGCGCCCGGACAGCAGCGCCGTGTCCGGGCCGAACATCGGGTGTACCGAGGCCGCCCGGCAGCCGCGCGCGGCCAGCCGGCGCAGCGCTGGCGCCAGCGGCGCCTTGAGCGAGCCGATGTCGAAGATCAGCCCGTGGTGCCCCCGGTCGGCCAGGGCATCGAGGATGCCGGCGGTGGCACCGAGCGGGGTGGCCACGACGGTCACCGCGAAATCATCGGGCAGGGCCCGCCAGTCCGCGACGTGCTTGTAGCCTGGCGCCGGCCCGGCCGGGTCGGCGATGGTGACATCGAACCCCTGCGAGTCGAGAAACTCCGCAAACCAGAGGCCCATCTTGCCGCGGCCGCCGATGACCAGCGCCCGCTGGCCCTGGCCGGTGCCCTCGGCGCGCACCCGGGCCTGCTCCTGCGTGGTGAGCGAAGAGCGGATCAACAGGCCGATGAGTTCCCCGGCCACGCCCGGTGCGACCCCGACGTCGACTGCGTGCGAGCACACGGCATCGATGACCTGCTTCTCGCGGCGGAAATCGCGGGTGGCGCGGCCCTCGCTGCGCTTCACCGCGCCGATCTCGCGGCTCAGGGCCTGCCGCTCGGCGACAAGCTCGATGATCTGCCGATCGATGGCGCCGAGGCGCGCGCGAAGCTGTTCGAGTTCCATGATGACCGCGTGCGAGGCTGGTGGCGGTGTTTTACCGGCCGGCGCCGGCGGGCGCAAGCCAGCGCTGGTCGCCTGCGACAACGGTCACTACAATCCCGGCCCGCTGGCAGGATCATGACGGAAGCAATGGCAGGCGGACGCAGGGCATGACGGCAGCGGTGATGATCCGGACCTGGACGCGCATGGCACTGGGCCTGCTGGCACTCGCGCCACCCGCGATGCCGGCAGGCGCGCCTGCAACCCAGGCGCTGGAACTGCGCCAGGGCACCGACATCAGCGTGACGGTGGCGCCCGGCGGCGCACGCGTCATCGGCCTGGCCGGCCGGCTCTGGAGCCTGCCGGCCGACGGTGGCGATGCCACGGCCATCACGCCCGCCGGGGAGTACGCGCGACGCCCCGCCTTTTCGCCTGATGGCGGCACGCTCGCCTGGGAGGCGCTGCGTGACGGGCACTTCCATCTGGTCATCGCCGACGCCGATGGCGGCCATCCGCGGCAACTCACCAGCGGCCCCTGGCATCACCTGGCACCCGCCTGGTCAGCGGACGGACAGCGGCTGGCGATGGCCTCAGACCGCAGCGGCGACTTTGGCATCTGGCTCCTCCAGCGTGACAGCGGGGCGCTCACCCAGCTCAGCTTCGAGCGCGGTGACGAACTCGATCCCGTCTGGGATCCCGCCGGGGACGGCCTGGCCTATGTCAGCGAGGCCGCCGGCCGCAGTGCGCTCGTCCTGCGCACGCCGACCCGGCCACGCCAGGTGCTGGTGGACGGCACCGACCGGCTGCGGGGCCCGGCCTGGCGGCCTGGTGGCGGCGTCATCAGCTTCGTCGGCATCGGGCCGCAGGGCGGGCGGCTCAACATGGTGATCCTCTCCTCGCCACCGGTCGTGAAGCCGCTGGTGCGTGGCGAAAACGCCTTCACCGGGCGCGCGGCCTGGCTCGACCGCAACCGCTTCCTGTACGCGGCCGACGGCCAGTTGCGCCAGCGCGAATTGGGTGCCCCAGGACCGGCGGTGCCACTGCCCTTCCGGGCCGTCGTGGATATCCGCCACGCGCCCGAGCCCGCGCCCCGGCACCTGGCCGAGGCAGGCGCGAGCCGGCCCGTGCGCGGCCTGGCTGGCCTCGCACCGTTGCCCGATGGCCACCTGATCGTCTCCGCGCTCGGCGACCTCCGGGAAATCGACGGCGAGGGCCGGCTGATCCGCAACCTGACGCCCGACGCCTTCGCCGATCGCGACCCCGCAACCAGCGCCGATGGCCGCTGGCTGGCCTACATCTCCGACCGCAGCGGCAACCAGCAGGTCTGGCTGATGGATCTGGCGAGCGGCACGACCCGCCAGCTCACTGCGGAGCCCGGCACGGCCGCCCGCCCGGCGCTCGATCCGGGCGCAGCGCAGCTGGCCTATCTCCTCCAGAGTCCGGGCGAGGCCGGGCAACGACTGAGGGTGCTGGCGCTCGCCGACGGCCGGAGCCGGGAACTTGCCGAGAACCTCATCCTGCCCGGCACGCCGGCCTGGTCGCCCGATGGCACGCGGCTCGCACTGGTGCAGGACGATGGCGGCAGCCGCCGGTTGCTGCTGTTCACGCCGGCGGCCGACGGCGGCCCGCGCCGGGTCACTCTGCCCGGACCAGCAGCCGCCCCGGGCCGCAATGAGGCCGCCTGGTCACCGGATGGCCAGGCGCTGGCGATCGCCTCGGCTGCGGGCATCCGCGTGCTGCCCATGCTGGCCGATGGCCTGGCCGGTGCCGACTGGCAATCCCGCCATGACGATCCGGTGCAACTGGCCCGCTGGACCCCCGGCGCTGCTGGCCTGCTGTTCACCGACGGTGACGGCCTGGCGCGGGTCGGCACTGACCGCACCGTACACCGCATCCCGATTGCGCTGGACTGGCAGCCGGCCCAGGGCCAGGGGCGCACCGTCATCCGTGCGGGACGGCTCTTCGACGGCAACAGCGACAGCTACCTCCACGACCAGCAGGTCGTCGTCGAAGGCAACCGCATCGTCGCCGTCGGCCCCTGGTCCGACACGGCGGCGGATGGCGCCACGCTCATCGATGCCCGCCGACGGACGGTCATCCCGGGTCTCATCGACCTTGGGCTGCAGCTGCCCGATGCCGCCGGAGAACGCATCGGGCGGCTGCTGCTGGCCTTCGGCATCACCACGGCGCAGGTGTTGTCGGCCACCGATGCGCGGCTCCGGGAAGTGGCTGAACGCTGGCAGTCCCACGCCGCGGGTCCGCGGCTGCTGGCCAGCCCGGAGTGGTGCAACGACCCGCAGCCGGAACCCGATACCGCCGGCGTCATGGTGGGTGCACTGCGCCTGTGCCCGGTGGTGGCGACCCAGCCGGCCACCTCACCCCCGGCGTGGCCTGCCGGCCTGCCGCTGTGGTCGGCGCACTGGCTGGCGGCCGGCTCCGGTCTCCTCACTGCCGTGAGCCCGCTGCGCCCCGCTGCCGGCCGACCGGCCGACGAGGGGCTGCTGGTGGCGCCAAGCCCCTACCAGGACGCGATGGACATCATGCTCGGGTCCGGCACGACCCTGATCCCCAGCCTGGCCGCCCGCGGCCTGCCGGTGCTGGTGGAGGACCAGCCCGCGCTGCTCGCGGCCCCGCAATACCTGGCACTGGTCGACACCGAAGAGCGGCAGGCCGCAGCCGGGTCCTGGCGCTCGGTCATGGCCAGCGAGGGCGTATCGCGACGCGCGTGGCTGCGTGACACGCAGCGGCTGCTCGCCCGCTACGCCGCCGGGGGCGGCCACCTGGCAGCCGCCAGCGGGGCACCGGCTGTGCCCTACGGGCTCGGCTTGCACGCCGAGCTGCGGCTGGCGGTGGCAGCCGGCCTGCCCCGGGGCACCGTCCTGCGGGCCGCCACTGCCGAAGCGGCACGATCCCTGGGCCTGCAGGAGGACATCGGCACCCTGGCACCGGGGCGGCGGGCCGACCTGCTGGTGATCGATGGCGATCCCCTCGCCAGCCTGGACCAGTTGCTGCGGATCGAGATGGTCATGATCGATGGGGCGCGCCGCCCGATGTCACTGCTGGCTCCAGAGCAGGCAAGCCCGTCAGCGTTGGAAAAATTTACACCTGCGCAACCAGCAACGAAGCCAAAACGGGGTAACCAGCGCCGATAAACGTCGGACTTGCCGCCACCTCGCCCGGGAGGGCAGCAGGACCCTGGGCAGCGGGCTGGCGATTCCCGCGTCCAATCAGGCTCTTGCGTCACGCGCCCCGCCGGGCCCAGAACCTGCGGAACAGCAGCGGCGTCGGCATTTCTTACATCTTCGCGCAACCTCTGCCCGCAGCAGATCAGCAGCCGGATTCAACCTGCTGGTTTTCATGCCGTTTCGTGCTTATGGCACAGGTCTTGCTTGATTTTGCTGCGCACAAAAAAGGTTTCTACCAGCGGTAGCAGTGTTCGACATCTGAAACCAGACATCGAAGCCAGAAGACGCACACAAGAAGAAGAACAACGAGCAGAAGTAGAAGCAGCGCACGACAAGAAAAACAACAAGAACCACCACGGCGCCGCTGAGACAGAAACCGGATTCGCGACAACAACAATAACCCGTGTAAGAACCCCGCCACCCAGCGGGGTTTTTTTTCGTCTGCGCGCGGGCACGACCTGCCACAATTCCCGGCCTATGCCTGCCCTCCTCGAGACCGTTGACCTCGATGTCGCCGTCGCAGGCCGCAGGCTCGTCCACCGGCTCGCCCTGGCCCTGCACCCCGGCGCCACCGTCGCCGTGCTGGGCCAGAACGGCGTGGGCAAGACCCTGACGCTGCATACCCTGGCCGGGTTGCGCCCGGCCGACCGCGGCACGGTGCGCATCGGCGGCACCGACCTCCGGGAGCTCGGCCACCGCCAACGCGCCCGGCGACTGGGCCTGCTGCTGCAGGAACAGGACGATCCGTTCCCGACCACCGCGCTGGAGACCGCACTGATGGGCCGGCACGCGCATCTCGGCCTCTGGCAGTGGGAAACCGCCGAGGATCATGCCCTGGCGCGTGCGGCACTGGCGGCCATGGACCTCGACGGAATGGAAGACCGCCCCTGCGCAACCCTCTCGGGCGGCGAGCGCCGCCGTCTCGGGATCGCCACGCTGCTGGTGCAGGCGCCGGAGATATGGCTCCTCGACGAGCCACTCAACCATCTCGACCCGCGCCACCAGTTCGCAGTGCTCGCGACCCTCGACCGGGCCGCCGCGCAAGGCCGGGCCGTGCTGGCGAGCCTCCATGATCCCGTCCTGGCGGCACGCCATTTCCAGAGCGTGCTGCTCCTCCATGGCGATGGTCGCTGGCAATTCGGCCCTGTCGCTTCGCTGCTCAACGCGGGCACGCTCGCCGATCTCTACGGCGTCAACTTCGAGACCTACCAGGGTGCGGACGGTGCGGTCATGCTCCCGGCCGCAAGTCAGCCAGCGGCCATGTCCCGGCATCTGGCCGATGCTTGACCCATCCAGCCACGCCACGCTAATGTTCGCGCCGGTCCTGCAGGTGCCCGACAGCCATTCACGGCCATCGGGTTAAACGGGAAGACGGTGCGCCGGTGATTCCGGCAACGCCGTCACTGCCCCCGCAACGGTAGGCGAAGGAAAGGGTGGTCACGCTGGCCACTGTGCGGCAACGCATGGGAAGGCGATCACCCCGGAGCACCGCTGGTGCTCCCCTCGCGAGTCCGTATACCGGCCTGCAGCGTTTGTACCGCGTCAGGTCTCGGCGGGAGACAGCGTGACGGCTCGCAAGGCCATCGCTCATCCTCTCATCCAGGCAGACGGCTGCATGCCGTCCTGATGGCGCCGTGCTGCACGGCCTCCCGACGACGGGGGCCGGCGGCTTCGCGCTGCTGCCTGCCGGAATCCGGCGCGCATTGACGGGCTCGGGTGTGAGCCCTGCGAGGAAACAATGCGTATGCCATCCGTCTGGACAGGGCTGCTCCTGTCCGCCCTCAGCCTCCCCGCCACGGCCGCCGGAGCGCCTCCTGCCGACATGCTGGCCGATGCCATCATCGTCACCGCGGCGCGGCTGCCCCAGCCTGCCGACCAGGTGGGCAGCTCGATCAGCCTGGTGACCCGCGGGGAGATCATCGACCGCCAGGCCACGACCGTCGGCGACATCCTGCGCGAGCTGCCAGGCATTGCCGTCGCGCGCAGCGGGCCCGTCGGCGCGCAGACCCAGGTGCGCATGCGCGGTGCCGAAGCCAATCAGGTCCTGGTCCTGATCGATGGCGTCGCGGCCAATGACCTGGCCGGTGCCGATGAATTCGCCTTCGAACACATGAATACCTTCGACATCGAGCGCATCGAGGTGGTGCGCGGCCCCCAGAGCGCGCTCTGGGGCAGCGATGCGCTGGCGGGTGTCATCAATATCGTGACCCGGCAGCCGGCCACGGGCCTGCATACGGAGGCCTTCCTCGAAGGCGGCTCCTTCGGCACCACCAACGGCGGGGCCTGGGTCGGCGGCCGCACCGGCCGCGGCCATGCCAGCGCTTCGGCTTCGCGATTCGATACCGGCGGCACCAATGCCGCGCGCAGCGGCACCGAGAACGATGGTTATGACAACAGCATGGTCTCGCTCACCGCAGGGTTCGAAGCCACCCCGGCCCTGGCGCTGGATGCCAGCTATCGCCACACCAGTGCCGGCAAGGACTACGATGGCGAGTCGATCTTCACCGGCCTGCCAGCCGACGATGCCAACGGCGATGGCCGGGTCGATGTATTCCACAGCGACGTGCGCCAGGACTACCTGCGGGTGGGGGCCAGCTGGGACCCGCTCGATGGCCGCTGGACGCACCAGCTGCGCTACGGGCTCACCGACACGAGTACGCGCACCCGGACCGAGGACCTGTACTCGCCCGGCATCATCGATCACACCCGGCAGGCCGGCCACAAGACCGGCCTGTATTACCAGACCTCGATCCTCACGCGGACCGATGCGCACGGCAACCCTGCCGACGTGCTGACCCTGGCCGTGGACCACCAGCGTGAAGCCTTCCGCCAGCACGGCAGGGTCACGAGCTACGATTTCGACAGCGACGGAATACCGGACCTCGTCTTCGACCCCAACCAGGACCCGTCGATGAACCGGACGGGTTACGTCGCCGAGTATCTCGCCAGGATCGGCCCCCACTTCACGGCAACCGCCAGCGCACGGCACGACCGGTACTCGGCCTTCGAGAATGCGGACACCTGGCGCGGCACGGTCAGCTGGCGGCCCGCGGGAGGACCGGTCCGCGCGCATGCGAGCCTCGGCACGGGGGTCAAGACGCCGACCTTCACGGAGCGCTTCGGCTACTACCCCGCGCAATTCGTCGGCAATCCCGCCCTGCGGCCGGAGCAGTCCACCGGCTGGGATGCCGGCATCGAGCGGCGCTTCGCCGACGGACAGGTGGTCGCGGACCTCACCTACTTCCATGCCGACCTGGAGCACGAGATCGACGGCACCTACTGCTGCACCCACGGGCTCTACACCGCCGTCAACCGGCCCGAAGACAGCCGGCGCCGCGGCGTGGAGTTCTCGGCCAGCGCCCGGGCTTCCGACACCTGGACCCTGAATGCCGCCTACACCTACACCGACGCCCGCGAGCCAGCACCCGGCGGCAGCCGGCGGCACGAACTGCGCCGGCCCTGGCACACCGCGGCGCTGAACCTCGACGGCAAGTGGTGGTCGGGCCGCCTGGGTCTCAACGCCGGCATCGCGTACACGGGCCGCCGGCTGGACAACTATTACGATGCCAGCTTCACGCCGGTCCGCGTCAGTCTCGCCAGCTACACGCTGGTCACCCTCGCGGCGCACTACGACATCACCCGCACGCTGAGTCTCTACGGCCGTGTGGAGAATGCCCTGGACGAGAGCTACGAGGATGTCTACGGCTTCAACACCCCGGGCATGGCCGGCTATGTCGGCTTGCGCCTCGGCATGGGGCGCTGACAGCACGAGGGTGCCGGGTCGAAGTTGCGGAGTTTTGGCTAAGGGAAGGTCTGATTTACCAGCCATGAAACTGATGGGCGGTACAGGATCGACTCCCGCGGTCATGAAGTGGCCCGGTTGTACGCCAACCGAGCCGGTTTCCGGCTCCAGATGCTGCATTCGACGGGT
>JADYZO010000139.1 GCA_020853135.1 Gammaproteobacteria bacterium | reverse complement strand
CGCGCCAGGCCACCGCCGTCTCGGCGGTATCGCAGGGACGCCATACGCGCATGTTCGGTATCAGCTGCAGGCTGGCGACATGTTCCACCGGCTGGTGGGTCGGGCCGTCCTCGCCGAGGCCGATGGAATCATGGGTCAGCACGAAGATGCTGCCGACCTTCATCAGCGCCGCCATGCGCAGCGCATTGCGTGCGTAGTCGGAGAAGACGAGGAAGGTGCCGCCGTAGGCCACGAAGCCGCCATGCAGGTTCAGCCCGTTGAGCATGGCGCTCATGCCGAACTCGCGCACGCCGTAGTGGATATAGTTGCCCGCCGCGTTGGCTGCGGTGATCGGCACCGACGCCTTGTGGAAGGTCAGGTTCGAGCCGGTGAGATCCGCCGAGCCGCCGATGAGTTCCGGCAACGCCGGGCCGATCATGTCGAGCACCTCGAGCGAGGCCTTGCGGGTGGCCTTGGCTGTCGTGTCGGCCGCCGCCTTCGCCACCGCATCCGCCGCGGCCTGCGCCCAGCCGGCGGGCAGCTCGCCGCGCATGCGCCGCTCGAACTCGCGGGCGAGTTCCGGGTGTTCGGCCGCATAGCGGGCGAACAGTGCGCGCCACTCGCCTTCCTGCCGCCCGCCGCGGCCACGCGCATCCCAGGCGGCGCGGATGGGCTCGGGGATGACGAAGGGAGGTGAGGTCCAGCCGAGCTGCTGGCGGGCGGCGGCCACCTCGGCCGCGCCCAGCGGGCTGCCGTGGGTGGCCTCGGTGCCCTGCAGGTTGGGTGCGCCGAAGCCGATGATCGTGCGACAGCAGATCAGGGTCGGTGCCTCGGTGTTCTGCCGTGCGGCGATCACCGCGGCGCGGATGGCCTGCGGGTCGTGACCGTCGACATCGGGGATGACCTGCCAGCCGTAGGCACGGAAGCGCTCCGCGGTGTCGTCGGCGAACCAGCCATCGACGTGACCGTCGATGGAGATGCCGTTGTGGTCGTAGAAGCAGACCAGCTTGCCTAGCTTGAGCGTGCCGGCGAGCGAACAGGCCTCGTGCGAGATGCCCTCCATCAGGCAGCCGTCGCCGAGGAACACGTAGGTGTGGTGGTCGACCACCGGGAAGCCGGGCTGGTTGAAGTGCGCGGCGAGCACCTTCTCGGCGAGCGCCATGCCGACCGCGTTGGCCAGGCCCTGCCCCAGCGGGCCGGTGGTGGTCTCGATGCCGTGCGCCAGGTTGCGCTCGGGGTGGCCGGCGGTCGGCGAGCCGAGCTGGCGGAAGTGGCGCAGGTCGTCCATCGACAGCGGGTAGCCCGTCAGATGCAGGACGGCATACAGCAGCATCGAGCCGTGGCCGTTGGAGAGCACGAAGCGGTCGCGGTTGGCCCAGCCGGGGTTGCCGGGGTTATGGCGCAGGAAGTCGTTCCAGAGCACCTCGGCGATGTCCGCCATGCCCATCGGCATGCCCGGATGGCCCGAATTGGCCTGTTGCACGGCATCCATGGCGAGCGCCCGGATGGCGTTGGCGAGGTCACGGCGCCCGGGGGCGCCGGTCTTGGTGTTCGTGGTGCTCATCGGCTTCCCGGATCGGGCGGCGAGCCGCGGATTGTAGCGTGCCGGGCCGGAGTTTCGAAGCGCCGGGGAGGCAGACCACCGCCCGAGGGGCTGCAGCCGGGGTCGCTCAGGTGAGTTTCAGCACGGCGAACAACAGTCCCGAGCCAACGATCGGCATCGAGCGGAGGTGCAGGGGCATCCTGGGCCGGCGGGGGCAGCCGCCAGCCGGGTTTCCGGCGGGTTCATGCGCAAACAGGGGGACAGGCTGGCGCCTTCCCGCACCCTCACTTGATCTGCCTCCCAGTCCGGGCCGCCGCCGCCCCGAAAAACTTCGACCCTGCGATCCGGCACCCTATAATGCCGGCCTTCCTTCGCCACAGCGGATGCGTCCATGTCCAGCAGAAGCCTCTTCACCTCGGAGTCCGTGTCCGAGGGCCATCCGGACAAGATGGCAGACCAGATCTCCGATGCCGTGCTCGACGCCATCCTCAGGAAGGACCCGGCGGCCCGGGTCGCCTGCGAGACGCTGGTCAAGACGGGCTTCGTGCTGGTGGCGGGCGAGATCACCACCTCGGCCTGGGTGGACCTGGAGCCGCTGGTGCGCGAGGTGGTCTGCGACATCGGCTACAACCACTCCGATCTCGGCTTCGACGGCCACGCCTGCGCGGTGCTCAATGCCATCGGCAAGCAGTCGAGCGACATCGCCCAGGGCGTGGTGCGCAAGAACCCCCGCAAGCAGGGCGCGGGCGACCAGGGCATGATGTTCGGCTACGCCAGCGACGAGACCGACGTGCTGATGCCGGCGCCGATCACCCTGGCGCACCGCCTGGTGAAGAAGCAGTCCGAGGTGCGCAGGAAGGGCAAGGTCGGCTGGCTGCGGCCCGACGCCAAGAGCCAGGTGACCATGGTCTACGAGGGCGACAAGCCGGTGGCCATCGACGCCGTCGTGCTGTCCACGCAGCACGCGCCGGACGTGAGCCAGAAGACCCTCAAGGAAGCAGTCATGGAGCTGGTCATCAAGCCCGTGCTGCCGAAGAAGCTGGTGCACAAGGGCACGAAGTTCCACATCAACCCGACGGGCCGGTTCGTCATCGGCGGACCCATGGGCGACTGCGGCCTGACCGGCCGCAAGATCATCGTCGACACCTATGGCGGCATGGCGCGGCACGGCGGCGGTGCCTTCTCGGGCAAGGACCCGACCAAGGTGGACCGCTCCGCGGCCTACGCGGCCCGCTACGTGGCCAAGAACATCGTTGCCGCGGGTATCGCCGCACGCTGCGAGGTGCAGGTGTCCTATGCCATCGGCGTGGCCGAGCCCACCTCGGTGGCAGTGGAAACCTTCGGCACCAGCCGGATCCCCGCCGAGAAGGTGACGGCGCTGGTGCGCAAGCACTTCAACCTCACGCCGTACGGCATCCGCGAGATGCTCGACCTGCACCGGCCCATCTACCGCGCGACGGCGGCCTACGGCCACTTCGGCCGCGAGGACACGAAGTTCCCCTGGGAGCGCACCGACAAGGCCGCCGCGCTGCGCGAGGCGGCGGGCATCCGCCGCTGAGGACGCCGGGGACGCCATCCTGCCAGGGCAGCGCCCCCACCCGATACGAGCCGCGCGACGCACAAGGACAACGACCCATGAGCAGCAAACCCGCCATCGCCACCCCGGCCGACTACAAGGTCGCCGACATCGGCCTCGCCGACTGGGGCCGCAAGGAAATCCGCATCGCCGAGACGGAGATGCCGGGCCTGATGGCCGTGCGCGAGGAGTACCGCACCAGCCAGCCGCTCAAGGGCGCGCGCATCGCCGGCTGCCTGCACATGACCATCCAGACCGCCGTGCTGATCGAGACGCTGGCGGCGCTCGGCGCCGAGCTGCGCTGGTCCTCCTGCAACATCTTCTCCACCCAGGACCATGCCGCCTCGGCCATCGCCGCCGCCGGCATCCCCGTGTTCGCCTGGAAGGGGGAGACCGAGGAGGAGTACTGGTGGTGCGTCGAGCAGACCATCCGCGGTCCCGATGGCTGGCGCCCGAACATGATCCTCGATGACGGCGGCGACCTCACCGCCATCATGCACGACAAGTATCCCGACCTCATGAAGGACATCCGCGGCATCTCCGAGGAAACCACCACGGGCGTGAAGCGGCTCTATGACATGGCGAAGGCCGGCACGCTGGCCTGCCCCGCCATCAACGTCAACGACTCCGTCACCAAGAGCAAGTTCGACAACCTCTACGGCTGCCGCGAGTCGCTGGTGGACGGCATCAAGCGCGCCACCGACGTGATGATCGCCGGCAAGATCGCCGTGATCGCCGGTTACGGCGACGTGGGCAAGGGCTGTGCGCAGTCGTTGCGCGGGCTGGGCGCCACGGTGTGGATCACCGAGATCGATCCCATCAACGCCCTGCAGGCCGCGATGGAAGGCTACCGCGTGGTCACCATGGACCACGCCGCCGGCAAGGCCGACATCTTCGTCACCGCCACCGGCAACTTCCACGTCATCACGCACGAGCACCTGAGGACCATGAAGGACCAGGCCATCGTGTGCAACATCGGCCACTTCGACAGCGAGATCGACGTCGCGAGCCTGCGCAAGTACAAGTGGGAGAACATCAAGCCGCAGGTCGACCACATCATCTTGCCGGACGGGCGGCGCCTCATCCTGCTGGCCGAAGGGCGGCTCGTGAACCTCGGTTGCGCCACCGGCCACCCCTCCTTCGTGAAGTCGAATTCCTTCACCAACCAGGTGCTGGCGCAGATCGACCTCTGGAACAACGCCGCGAAGTACGAGCGCAGGGTCTACGTGCTGCCCAAGCACCTCGACGAGAAGGTCGCGCGGCTGCACCTGAAGAAGATCGGCGCCGATCTCACCACGCTCACGCCGGCGCAGGCCGACTACATCGGCGTGCCGGTCGGCGGCCCCTACAAGCCCGACCACTACCGCTATTGAGACTGCCGCCGGGCGGCGCTGCATTAAGTTGCACGCCACCCGGTGCCGCCGGCGCCCGGCATCTCCGGGCTGAGAACTGCGGCCAGACCCGGAGCACGCCCGCGGCTATAGTGCCGGGCAACGCAACAACGAGAAGGCCGCCGACCCGGACGGCCCAGCGACAGCATCGTGGCCGAACCGGCTCCCAGGCTCCTGCACATCACCGACACGCACCTGTTCGCGGCGACGGACGGGCGCCTGCGCGGCGTGGACACGCATCGCAGCCTGGCCGCCGTGCTGAAGGCCGCCCTCGCCACCGGCGCTCCGGACGCCGTGCTCGCCACCGGCGACCTGAGCCAGGACGAAAGCGCCGGCTCGTACCGCCGGTTCCGCGGATTGCTGACCGCGCCCGGGGTGCCGGTCTGGTGCCTGCCGGGCAACCACGATGCGCCGGCCCTGCTCGACAGTGAACTCGCGGGTCCGCCGTTCCAGACGGGCGGCAGCATCAGCCTGGGCAACTGGGCATTGCTGCTGCTCGACAGCACCCTGCCCGGCGACCACGGCGGCCGCCTCCCGCCTGCGCAACTGGCCTGGCTCGCCGCCGCGCTCGAGGAGCAGCGCCAGCGCCATGTGCTGATCGCCCTGCACCACCACGCGCTGCCGCTCGGCAGCCGCTGGCTGGATGAGCTCGGGCTCTACAACGCCGCGGACTTCCTCGCCGTGGTGGACCGCGCCCCCCAGGTGCGTGCCGTGGTCGCCGGCCACGTGCACCAGGCCTCCGACATCGACCGCCGCGGGGTGCGCTTCCTCACCACGCCCTCCACCTGCTTCCAGTTCCTGCCACAGGCGGAACACTTCGCCGTGGACACCCGTCCGCCGGGCTACCGCTGGCTGCAATTGCATGCGGACGGGCGCATCTCCACCGAGGTCGCCTGGATCCCGCCCCCGCAGTAGGGCCGTCCGGGTCCCGCTGCTCCCGGCCTGCGCCTGGTGTAGGCTGCCCCGGTGCGCAACCGGCCCGAGGTGTTCCCGCGATGAGTTTTGCACTGCAATGCCGCGCCAGCGTGGTGGCAGCCCTGGCGCTGCTGTTCCTGGGTGCAGGCACCGCGCGTGCCGATGCGCCGCCCATGTGGGAAGTCGCCGGCACCACCAACCACGTGGTCCTCCTCGGCTCGATCCACTTCCTCAAGCCCGGGCGCGATGCCCTGCCGCCAGCCGTGGTCGAGGCCTACCGCAGGGCCGACGTCGTCGTGATGGAAATCGACCTCGACGACCTGGACCCGCTCCTCGCCCAGTCCACGCTGCAGCGGCTGGGTATCGACCCGCGCGGCCGCACGCTCGAGCAGCTCCTCGGGCCCGGCGACCATGCGCGCGCCAGCGCCAGGGCCAGGGAAATCGGCATCGACCTCGGCCTGCTCGATGGCCTGGAACCCTGGCTCGCCGCCATCACCGTGAGCCAGATGGAACTCGCCAGGCTGGGCTACGACGCCAACTCGGGCATCGAGCGCCAGCTGCTCGACCTGGCCCGGCGCGACCGGAAGGAAGTCCGCGGACTGGAGACCATCGAGCAGCAGCTCTCCATCATGGACAGGCTGCCGGCGGCCACCCAGAGCGCCTTCCTGCTCGAGTCACTGGACGAGGCGGCCACGCTGCCCGGGCAGGTGGACAGGATCGTCGCCGCCTGGAAGCAGGGCGACACCCGCGCGCTGGAGACCGAATTCCTCGACGGGCTGAAGAGCCAGCCCGACCTGTACCGGCGCATCGTGGTGAATCGCAACCTTGACTGGGCACGCAAGCTCGAGGTGCTGCTGCGCGACCGCCAGGATTACCTGGTCGTGGTCGGCGCCCTGCACCTGGTGGGTCCCGACAGCCTCATCACCATGCTCGCGCGTGCCGGCCACGCGCCCCGCCAGGTGACGGGCACTGGCGCGCGGACCACGGCCGGGATGCCGCACTGAAGGCGGCGCGCCTCAGTCCACCACCAGGTCGAACTCACCCTTGCCGGCGCCGCACTCGGGGCAGCGCCAGGAGGAGGGCAGGTCCTCGAAGCAGGTCCCCGGTGGCGTCCCCGTGGCGGGGTCCCCCACGGCTTCGTCATAGACATAGCCGCAGGTGAGGCACATCCACTGGCGCTTGCCAGGCGGTCCGGCGCTGTTCATGGCATCGTCTCCCCAGGCATCGGGTGCATGACCGGTCGGCCGCCCTCGCCCGTGTTCAGGCCGTGGCGAAGCGCGCCGCCAGCGCGGCGGCCAGGTCGGCGCGCAGGTTCTGGAAGCCTCCATTGCTCATGATCACGATGGCATCTCCGGCGCGCGCCTCGGCCACGACGCCCGCGATGATGCCTGCCGTGTCGCGAAACACCCCGGCCGTGGCCGCCGGCGCCAGGGCTGCGGCCAGGTCCCAGCCGAGCCCCCCGGGTTCCAGCACCCAGCTGCGATCGGCGCCGGCAAGCGCGGGCGCCAGCGCCTCGCGCTGCGCCCCGAGCCTCATGGTGTTCGAGCGCGGCTCGGTCACCACCAGCACGCGCCGTGGCCGCAGCCCGGAGCGCACCGCGGCCAGCGTGCGCGTGATCGCGGTCGGGTGGTGCGCGAAGTCATCATAGAGGCTCACGCCTCCCCAGCTGCCGAGGAGTTCGAGGCGGCGCTTCACGCCGCGGAAGCGGCCCACGGCCGCGAGCGCATCGGCCGGAGCCACGCCCACCGCGCGGGCTGCGAGCACCGCCGCCGTGGCGTTCTCCGCGTTGTGCGCACCGGCCAGCTGCCAGGCCGTGGCGCCGGCCGGCGCACCGTGCCGGAGCAGCCTGAAGCCCTCCGGCGCCGCCAGCCCGGTCCAGCCGGCAGCGGTGCCCGGATCACTGGTGAACGTCTCGGTCGGCGTCCAGCAGCCGCGGGCGAGCACCTCGAGCACGTTCGCATCCGCCGCCCGGTGGATGATCATGCCGTGTCCCGGCACCGTGCGCACCAGCTGGTGGAACTGCCGCTGGATGGCGGCGAGGTCCGGGTAGATGTCGGCGTGGTCGTGCTCGAGGTTGTTGATCACCAGCGTGCGCGGCCGGTAATGCAGGAACTTGGCGCCCTTGTCGAAGAAGGCCGTATCGTATTCGTCGGCCTCGATGACGAAGGCCGGGCCGCGGCCAAGGCGCGCCGAGACGCCGAGGTCGGGGCTCACGCCGCCGATCAGGAAGCCGGGCTCCTGTCCCGTCTGGTCGAGGATCCAGGCGAGCAGGCTGGTGGTCGTCGTCTTGCCATGGGTGCCCGAGATGGCGATGACGTGGCGTGAACGCAGCACCTCGCGTGCCAGCCATTCCGGACCCGAGCAGTAGGCGATCCCGCTGTCGAGCAGTTCCTCCACCACCGGCATGCCGCGCGTCATCACGTTGCCGACCACCACCACGTCGGGTCGCGGATCGAGCTGGCCCGCGTCATAACCCTCGGTCACGCGGATGTCGAGCGCGGCCAGCTGGTCGCTCATCGGCGGGTAGACGCCACGGTCCGCGCCGGTGACCCGGTGGCCGGCTTCACGGGCAATGGCGGCGACTCCCGCCATGAACGTGCCACAGATGCCGAGGATGTGGATGTGCATCAGCCGGCCTGGGGGGAAAAGATCCCCGATATCCCATAGCTCAGGATGAAGTAACCGAGCGCCACCGCCAGACCGACCCCGTAGCCGCCCGACAGCGCCCGCGAGGCGATGTGCGCCTGCACGATGACCGACCAGAGCAGCAACGCCAGCAGTCCCAGGGTCGGGCCGGCGGAGGATTGCCCGCCAGCGCCGGCCAGCTTGGTGAGGTACACCAGCGGCGCCTGGACCAGCGCCAGCAGCGCACCCGTGCCGGCCAGCGCGGTCAGCGTCTGGCGAAATCGCGGCGCGTGGCCCGTGAACCGCAGCAGCAGCCAGAAGACCCCGGCCAGCAGCGCGCAGTCCACCGCGATGGCCAGCGCCGCCGTGGGCGTCAGCCCGAAGACGACCCCGGCGGTGGGCAGCTGCGCCAGTGCATAGGCTGCCAGCGCGAGGCCGAGCAGGAAGGAGGAATCCGGAAGGTCTTCAGGCCCGAGACGGCGCATCACGATCTGGATGAAGGCATCGAGCAGCGCGAGCATGGGTCAGGGACAACACATGGTGAATGCCCGACATGATCCTCTACACTCCCGCCCATGCCAACCCCTGCAGTACCCGTGCGGCTCATCGACAGCCGGTCCGGGCTCGAGGAGGCCTGCGCCGCGATCGCGCAGGTCACGAGCCTGCCGCTGGACACCGAGTTCGCCCGTACCGACACCTTCCGCCCGCGTCTGTGCCTGATCCAGGCTGGCACGCCGGCCGGCCTCTTCTGCATCGACACGCTGGCCGGACTCGACCTGGCCGCGCTCTGGCAACTCATCGCCGCACCGGGCCGCGAAAAGGTCCTGCACGCGGCCAAGCAGGACATCGAGGTGCTGCTGCTGTGCTTCGGCACGGTGCCGGCACCGCTGTTCGACACGCAGGTCGCCGCGGCCCTGCTCGGCCATCCGCCGCAGGCGGGCTACGCCAGCCTGGTGGAAGCCGAGATCGGCGTCCGGCTCGACAAGGGACAGACACGCACGGACTGGTCGCGCCGCCCGCTTTCCGCCGCACAGATCGACTACGCCGGCAACGACGTCGCCTGGCTGCCGGAACTGGCCGGGCGCCTGCGCGGGCGGCTCATCAGCGCGGGCCGCGAGGCCTGGGCGCTGGAAGACAGCGCCGCGCTGCTCGATCCCGCCCTCTATGGCCTGCAACCGGAGCGCGCCTGGGAGCGCCTCGGCGGCCTGGAGTTCCAGCCGCCGGCCGTGCAGGCCCGCGCACGCCGGCTGGCGGCCTGGCGCGAACAGCGTGCCGACAGCAGCAACCGCCCGCGCCAGTGGATCCTGGCCGACCCGCTGCTGCTGGCGCTCGCCACCACCCGCCCGCGCGATGCCGCCGGCCTCGAGGCACTGGGGCTGCCTGCCGGCCTGGTGCGCCACTCCGGGGCCGCCCTCCTCGCCGAACTGGCCCGCGCCGACGAGGACCTTGGCGCAGGCCGGCTGCCGGCAGCAGTGCAGCAGGCGCGGCCGACGGCGACGGACAACGGCCAGGTGAAGCGGCTGGGAGCGGTGGTGCAGAAGGTGGCAGGCGAACTCGGCATCGCGCCGGAGGTCCTCGCCACCCGTGGCGACCTGGCCGCGCTCCTGCGCGGCGCGCGCGACCTGCGACCCCTGCGCGGCTGGCGCCGCGCGGTCATCGGCGAGACCCTGCTGGCCGCGCTGCCCTGATTCAGCCGACGAGCCCGAGGGCATCGAGCAGCCGCGCGTAGACCTCCTCCACGCTGCCCTCGCCATCCACCCGACGCAACAGCCCGAGACGCTCGTAATGGGGTACGAGCTGCTCGGTCTGCTCGCGGTACACCTTGAGGCGGTTGGCGATGGTGGCCTCGTTGTCGTCGGCGCGCTGGATCAGCGTGCCGCCCGCGCGGGTGCAGGCGTCGAGCTCGGCGCGGGGCGAGAAATGGATGTTGAGCAGCTTGCCCGTCAGCGAGCAGGTCCGCCGGCCCGTGATGCGTTTCATGAGGATGTCGAGATCGACATCGAGCAGGATCACCGCATCGAGCGCCTGACCGATGCCGGCGAGCTCCGGCCCGAGCGCCTCGGCCTGCGCGACGTTGCGCGGGAAGCCATCGAGGATGAAGCCGCGGCGGGTGTCGGGTGCGTCCAGGCGGTCGCGGATCAATTCCAGCACGATGTCATCGGACACCAGCGCGCCGGCGTCCATCCTGGCCTTGGCCCGGAGGCCCGCGGGCGTGCCGCGCCTGACTGCATCACGCAGCAGGTCACCGGTGGACACCTGCACCATGCCATGCTCGGCCATCAGCCGCTGCGCCTGCGTGCCCTTGCCGGCACCAGGAGGCCCGAGAAATACGATGCGCATATGTCCCCGTCCGCGAAAACCCGCCACTCTGGCGGCGCAACCGTAACGCCACGCCCCAGCCGGGTCAAACCGGGCGGCGACTGTGCTAAGGTTCGGCCCCGTCACACGGGCAGCACGGGCACCGGGACAATGCCGAAGAAAAACGCCTTCTACGCCCAGTCCGGCGGGGTCACCGCCGTCATCAACGCCAGCGCCTGCGGGGTCATCGAGACCGCCCGCCGGCACAAGGCGCGCATCGGGCGGGTCTACGCCGGGCGCAACGGCATCCTTGGCGCACTCGACGAGGAACTGATCGACACCGGCCGGGAGAGCACCCGCGCCATCGCAGCCCTGCGGCACACGCCGGGCGGCGCCTTCGGCTCGGCGCGCTACAAGCTGAAGAGCCTGGAGCAGAACCGCGCCGAATACGAGCGCCTGATCGCCGTGTTCCGCGCCCATGACATCGGCTACTTCTTCTACAACGGCGGGGGCGACTCGGCGGACACCTGCCTGAAGGTGTCGCAGCTCGGCGCGACGATGGGCTACCCGATCACGGCGATCCACGTGCCCAAGACCGTGGACAACGACCTGCCCATCACCGATACCTGCCCGGGCTTCGGCTCGGTGGCCAAGTACGTGGCAGTGTCCACGCGGGAGGCGGCGCTCGATGTGGCCTCCATGGCCCGCACCTCCACCAGGGTCTTCATCCTCGAGGTCATGGGCCGGCATGCGGGCTGGATCGCGGCAGCCGCGGGGCTGGCCGGCCAGCGTGCGGGCGAGCCTCCGCACATCATCCTGTTCCCGGAGATCCCCTTCGACCGCGCGGCTTTCCTCGCCCGCGTGCAGGCGTGCGTGAAGCGCCACGAGTACTGCGTCATCGTCGTCAGCGAAGGCGCGCGCAACCCGGACGGACAGTTCCTCGCCGATGCCGGCACCACGGATGCCTTCGGGCACAAGCAGCTCGGCGGGGTGGCCGCGGTGGTGGCCGAACTGGTGCGCAGCGAGCTCAAGCTCAAGTACCACTACGCCATCGCCGATTACCTGCAACGCTCGGCCCGGCACATCGCTTCACAGGTGGACGTGGAGCAGGCCTATGCCGTCGGCAAGGCGGCCGTCGAGCTGGCGCTCCGGGGCGAGAACGCGGTCATGCCCACCATCGTGCGCAAGTCGGACAAACCCTACCGCTGGACCATCGGCACGGCCCCGCTGGCCCGGGTGGCCAACCGGGAAAAGATGATGCCGCGGAGCTTCATCACGGCGGACGGCTTTGGCATCACCGCGGCGGCGCGCCGCTACCTCACCCCGCTGGTGCAGGGCGAGGCCTACCCCCCCTACCGCGATGGCCTGCCCGACTACGTCACGCTGCGCAACGTCCCGGTGCCGAAGAGACTGCCACCCCGGGGCTGAGACCGCCCCCGTCCAGCCCGGCTTTTGGCGTGACGGGACACTAGTGCTATCATGCCGGGCCTTTTTGCGGCCGCGCCGCAACCGCTCGCAGAAGCGGAAACCCGCATTTTTGGGGAGTGATACCGAATGTCCACTGAACTGGCTCTCTGGCTGGCCATCGGCGCCGGCATCCTGGCGATCCTGTACGGGATCT
>JADYZO010000138.1 GCA_020853135.1 Gammaproteobacteria bacterium | reverse complement strand
CGGGCCGAAGCTGGCGCTGGTGGACATGGACGCCGCGAGCTGCAGCGAGGTGGTCGCCGCCTGCAAGGCGGCCGGGGCCGAGGCGCGCGCCTACGGCGCCAACGTGGCGAAGGAAGCCGACGTGGTGCGGCTCTTCGACGACATCGTGCGCGACACCGGCGGCGTCGATGCGCTGGTCAACAATGCCGGCATCACCCGCGACGCGCTGCTGCTGAAGTTCAGCGACGGCAGGCTCGCCGGGAAGATGAGCCTCGAGCAGTGGCAGTCGGTGATCGACGTCAACCTGACCGGCGTCTTCCTCTGCGGGCGCGAGGCGGCGCAGCGCATGGTCGAGGGCGGCCGCAAGGGCTGCATCATCAACATCTCGAGCATCTCGCGCGCCGGCAACATGGGCCAGACGAACTACTCGGCCGCCAAGGCCGGCGTGACGGCCATGGCGGTGGCCTGGGCGAAGGAGCTGGCGCGCTACGGGATCCGCGCCGCGGCCGTGGCACCGGGTTTCATCAACACCGAGATGGTGGCCGGCATGAAGCCCGAGGCCCGCGAGAAGCTGGTCGCGGGCATTCCGCTCCGGCGCATGGGCGAACCCGACGAGATCGCCCACACGGTGGAATTCATCCTGCAGAACGACTACGTGTCGGGGCGCGTCTTCGAAATCGACGGGGCGCTGCGGCTGTAGCCGGCGCGGCCCGCGTCAGCGGTTGTCGAACTTGCCGGTCCAGCTGGCGTCGAAGACGCCGGTGTCGTAGGGGTTGATCCCGTCGCGGGGCGTCGGCGGGGGCCTGGGCGCATCCTTCTTCAGGCCCCAGGGGTCATCCGCCGAGTCGGTCTCGTGGAGTTCCCAGGTATAGGTGTCGAAGGGATCGGCCTGCCCGGAGCGCGGGTCACCCCGCCCGCGGGCGGCGGCCTGCGGAGTGGGCTGCGCTGCACGGCGGTGGCTGCCGGTGTCCGCGTCCGGCTGCAGTTCCCAGGCGTAGGTGCTGGCGGCCTCGCGGGCGGGATCGCTGTCCTCGAGGACCTTGACCCACTCCTTCGCGAAGGCGTCCCCCGGGCGGCGCCCCTGGCGCGGGGCACCGGCCGCACGCGGGCGCACCGCAGCGGCCTGCTCCGGCAGCTCCCTGGCGGAGAACCCTTTCAACCAATTGACCCAGCCCATAGGCGGCACCAGACATAACGGAGGTTGGCGAGCGGCAGAGTACGCCGCCCGGGGTTGCGGTGATGTGAAACCGCTCACGTAGTCCGGGAAAAGCCCGGCCAGCCCGGCCCGGCACATAATATCCCCGACAGGCGGCCACCAGCGCGGCCGTCCCACCCCTGCAAGCCCCGCCTGCCCGAGGTCCATGCGCATCCTCATCGCCGAAGACGACCCTGCCATTGCCGCCGCGATCAGCGATGCGCTGCGCCGGGGCGGGCACGCGGTCGACCATGTGGCCAGCGGCGCACAGGCCGATGCAGCGCTGAGCGATGGCGCCCACGACCTGCTGGTGCTCGATCTCGGCCTGCCCGCCCTCGATGGCAGCGAGGTGCTGCAGCGGCTGCGCCAGCGCGGCTCGGGCCTGCCGGTGCTGGTCATCACCGCGCGCGAAGACCTGCACGAGCGCGTCCGGGTGCTCGACCTCGGCGCCGACGACTACCTGGTCAAGCCCTTCGCCCTGGCCGAGTTCGAGGCGCGGTTGCGCGCCCTGCAGCGGCGCGCCACCGGCAAAGGCACCAGCGAGGTGTGCATCGGCCGGCTGCGGCTGGACCTGCCCGGGCGGCGCGCGTGGATCGGCGGGGAGCCGCTGGAGCTGACCGCCCGGGAATTCGGCGTGATCGAGGCGCTGGCCAGCCGCCCGGATCGCATCACCCACCGTGATCAACTGGTCGAGGCGCTCTGCGGCTGGGACCAGGAGCTCACCTACAACGGCCTGGACATCGCCATCCACCGCCTGCGCCGCAAGCTGCAGGGCAGTGGGGCCAACGTGCGCACGGTGCGCGGCCTCGGCTACCTGCTCGAGGAGTCGGCTGGTGGCTGAGGTGACCGGCGGCCGCCATCCCCACCTGCGCCGGCGGCTGCTGCTGACCCTGCTGCTGCCCATGCTGTCGCTGCTCGTCATCGACACCGCGGTGACCTACGGCGTGGCACTCAACTACGCCAACCGCGTGCACGATGCGGACCTGACCGATGACCTGCGCACGCTCGCGCAGATGTTGCGCTCGGGCAAGGTGGCCGGTGACCTGCCCCAGGAGGCCCGCCTCCTGCTCGAGCACGACAGCAGCGGCCACAGCTACTACAGCATCAGCAGCAGCCAGCGCGGCCTGCTGGGCGGCCACCAGGGCTTCGACCAGGCGCCGCCGGCCCCGGACGCAGCGCCCGTCCTCACGGACCTGCAACTGGCCGGCAGGCAGCTGCGGGTGGCCACGCTCAGCCTGCACTCGCCGGCCAACCCCGCGGATATCCTCACGCTGAGCATCGCCGAGACCCTGCGCGGGCGGGAGTACCGCGCCTGGCAGATCCTCATGCTCATCATCCCCCTGCAGACCGTGCTGATCATCACGGCCCTGTCACTGGTCTGGCTCGGCGTGACCCGCGGCCTGCGCATCCTCGACCCGCTGACCCGGCGCCTGGCGTTGCGCGAGCACGAGCTGGAACCGATCAGCGGACCCGACGTCCCCGTGGAGGTCCTGCCGCTGACGCGGACCATCGATGCGCTGTTCGCACGCCTGCGCGCAGTGCTCTCGCTGCAGGAACGCTTCGTCGCCGATGCCGCCCACCAGCTGCGCACGCCGCTCGCCGGGCTGCGACTGCACGTGGACCGCGCGCTCGCCAGCGACGACCCGGCCGTGGTGCGCGACGCGCTGGGCCACATCGACCGGCTGACCGAGCGCGCGGCGCGCACCTCCACGCAGCTGCTCGCGCTGACGCGCGCCCAGGGCCACAAGAAGGAGCATGTCCCCGCCACCGCGGTGGACCTGGCCCGGCTGGTGCCGCTGGTGGTGGAGCGGCGCATACCCGAGGCGCTGCGGGCGGGCATCGACCTCGGCTACCACGGACCGGACGGAACGGCCATCGTGCAGGGCGATGCCGCGGCCCTGCAGGAACTGCTCGACAACCTGATCGACAACGTCCTACGCTATGCGGGACAGGATGCACGCGCCACCGTGAGCGTGGCCCTGCCGCCGGAGGGTGGCGTGCTGCTGGAGGTGGAGGATTCCGGCCCCGGCGTGCCGGCGGATGCACTTGGACGCCTGGGCGAGCGCTTCTTCCGGGTGCCGGGCACGCAGCCCCCGGGCACCGGGCTCGGCCTGGCGATCGTGCAGGAAATTGCCGGACAGCACGGCGCCCACTGCAGCTTCGCCGCGGCCGCTGGTGGCGGCCTGCAGGTCGCCCTGCGCTTCCCTGGCCCTGCCAATGGTGGATGATGCCGCCGATCATGGAGTCCCTCGTCGTTGCACCCGGGGCCGAGCCGTAACTGACATGGGCCGCCTTTCCCGCACCGCGTGCGCCCTCGTGACTGCAGCAGGCGGCCTTGCGGCCGGTTGTGCGGGCGGCATCGCCGTGCCGGCGCCCGCCGCCCCCGCGGCGACCAGCTGGCAGCACGCGCTGTCCCAGGAACCGGCGCAGCCGGTGGACCTGCGCGGCTGGTGGCACGCGTTCCAGGACCCGGTCCTCGATGGCCTGGTCGACAGCACGCTGCGCGACAACCTGCAGGCTGCCCAGGCCGCCGAGCGCCTGCTCGCCTCGCGCGAGCGCCTGCGCAGCGCGCAGGTGGAGTACCGGCCACAGCTGCGCGCCAAGACCATCGATGCCATCGATCCGGACGCCAGCGCCTCGTTCTTCGTCGCCGGCTTCGATGCGAGCTGGGAACTCGGCCTCTTCGGCCGCGCCACCGCCACGCAACGCCAGGTGCGCGGCGAGGTCGATGCCGGCGCCGCCAGCCTGCAGCAGCTGCGCGTGAGCCTCGTGGGCGAGGTGGTGCGCGACTGGCTGTCGCTGCGGGCGGCCCAGCAGCGCGACCTGCTCCTGGAGGCCGCGTGCGGGCTCTACCAGCGCCAGCTCGACCAGACCCGCATCCACGCCGGACTGCGCCTTGCGACCCCACAGGCCCTCGCCCGCGCCGAAGCCGATCTCGCGCAGGCACAGGCCGAGCGGGCCGGGCACCGGGGCGACATCGATGCACTGGCGCAGCAGCTGGCGCTGCTGCTCGGCCGCGAGCGGCCGGATCCCGCCTGGCTGGAGCCCGCTCCCGTCCCCAGCCTCGGCGCATTGCACATCGTGCAGACGCCGGCCGACCTGCTGCGCACCCGCCCGGAGATCGCACAGGCGGAAGCCGAGGTCCTGCGCGCCGTGGGCGATGCCGGCATCGCGCGTGCCGACCTGTTGCCGCGGGTGGCCATCGGTGGCTCGATCGTCTGGTCCACCAACCTCACCACCCACCGGCGGACGAGCGACCACGCGCTGGTCTCGGTGGGCCCGCTGATCGACATCCCGCTGTTCGACTGGGGCGCCCGCCAGGCCCGGCTGCGCGCCAGCCGGCACGACCTGCAGGCCAGCGTGTACGCCTATCGCCAGGCCGTCCTCCAGGGCGTGGCGGAGGTGGAGACCGCGCTCGCCCAGCTGGAGCACCAGCGCGAGCGGCAGGCCGCGGGCGAACAGGCGCACCAGGCGCTGGCGCGCGCCGAAAAGGCCGCCACCACCCGGGCGCGCCTGCACCTGGCCAGCCCCGCCGAGCACGGCGGGGCGCAGCTGGCGCTGGTCGAAGCCTCGCTGGCACTCAACGAGGCCACCGCAGCGCGTGGCCAGGCGCTGGTCAGCCTGTACAAGGCACTCGGCGGTGCGCCCCTCCCCGAGCCGGTGACACTGGCCGCAGGGCAACCCTGATGGTGGCGCTCGCCCGCAAGACCCTGATCTTCGAGTGGCGCCGCTTCCTGCCGGCGGTCGTCGCGGTCGGCTTCGCCGGGCTGCTGCAGCTGCTGCAGGCGGCGCTGGTCCTCGGCATCTTCAGCAGCGCCGGCCTGTACATCACCGGCTCGGATGCCGACCTGTGGGTGGGCTTTCCCGGCACGCAGAGCGTGAGCCTCGGGCGCCCCATCGATCCGGACCTGGAGATGCGCCTGCGCATGGACCCGGCGGTGGCGGCGGTGGAACCCTTCGACTGGGTCGATGCGGACTGGCGGGGCGCGCGCGACACCGGCGGCCAGTCGGTGTACGTCATCGGCCTCGACCCCCGCCCCGGTGGCCTGCTGCTCTCGCGCGTGCTCTCCCCCGCCCTGCGGGCGCGCCTGGCCGAGCCCGATGCGGTCATCGTCGATCGCGCCGACACCGACAAGCTGGGCGTCGGCGTCGGCGACGTTGCCGTGATCAACGGCCAGCGCGTGCGGGTGGTCGGGGTGGGCCATGGGCTGCGGGCGCTCGGCGGCGTCAACATCGTCGCCTCGCTGGACACGGCGCGCCGCCTGGAGACTGATCCGGCGAGCTTCGGCCGTCCCACGTTCCTGCTGGCGGCGCTCTCCGACCCCTCACAGGCCGGGCAGGTGGCCACGCGCCTGCGCAACGACCATGCCTTCGGACCCTATGACGTGTGGACAGCAAGCGCCTTTTCCCGCCGGTCGATCATGTACTGGATGCTCGACACGGGAGCCGGGGCCGGCGTGGTGTTCCTGGCGGGTATCGTCTTTCTCGCCGGGGCGGTGATCACCAGCCAGACGCTGATGGCCGCCGTCGCGGGCTCGGTACGCGAGTACGCCACGCTCAATGCACTCGGCGTGGGCATGCGCAACCTGCGCCGGGTCGTGCTGGAACAGGCGTTCTGGGTGGGCGCGGTCGGCCTGCTCGGCGCCACCCTGTTCGGCCTGCTGCTGCTGGCCTTCGCCCGCAGCCAGGACGTGCCGGTGGTGCTGAACCTCCCGGTGACGCTGCTCTGCGTGGCGGTGGCCATGGCGCTGGCCGCGATCTCCGGGCTGGCCGCCATGCGCGGCCTGCGGCGCGCCGACCCGGCCAGCCTGCTGCGATGAGCGCACCGGCACCACTGGCTGCCCCGCGGGGGACAGGCCCCGCCCTGTGCGCCGAGGCCATCAGCAAGGGCTTCACCTCCGGGAAGCTGCGCACCCAGGTGCTCGACGGCCTGTCGCTGTCGATCGACACCGGCGAGCTGACGCTGATCTCCGGCCCATCGGGTTGCGGCAAGAGCACCCTGCTCGCCATCCTCAGTGGCCTGCAGCCGGTCGACAGCGGCTGCGTCACGGCACTCGGCTGCGACCTCGGCACACTGGACGACCAGGCACTGGAGCGCTTCCGCCTCCTGCACACCGGCTTCGTCTTCCAGGGCTTCAACCTGTTCCCGGCACTCGATGCCCTCGAGCAGGTGGAACTGCCCCTGCATTACCTCGGCCTGTCCAGGCGGCAGGCACGCGAGCGCGCCACGCAGTCACTTGATGAGGTGGGCATGACCCCGCGGATGCACCTGCGGCCCGGCGAGCTGTCCGGCGGCGAGAAGCAGCGCGTGGCGATCGCCCGCGCACTGGCCAAGCACCCGGACCTGCTGTTTGCCGACGAACCGACCAGCGCGCTCGATGCCGCCAACGGGCAGGTCATCATCGACATCCTGCACCGGATCGCCCGTGGCCACGGCACCACCGTCCTGTGCGTGAGCCATGATCCGCGCCTCGTCCACCACGCCGACCGCGTGCTGTCGATGGAGGATGGCCGGATCCTCAGCGACCGGCGGCCCGCGCCGCCCGCGCTGCTGTCCCGGGGAGCCACTGCATGAAACCGCTGGTCGCCGTGCCGCTGCTCGCCTGCCTGCTGCTGGCCGGTTGCCCCTCCGGGGCACCGCCGCCCGCCGAGGGCGTCACACCCGCCTACGCCGCCGTGGCCCGTGGCCGCATCGACGTGGAAGGCGGCCTGCTGCAGATTGAGGCCCCGCGCGAGGGCCGGCTCACCGCAGTCGCCGTGCGCGAAGGGGACCGCGTGGAGAAGGGCCAGGTGCTGGCCACCCTGGACCCCGAACCCGCCCGGCTGCAACTGGCAGCCGCCAGCGCAGCGCTGGCGCAGGCCACCGCCCAGCGCAAGCTGCTCGCCGGCCGGATCGAGGCCGCCCGGCTGCAGGTGCAGCGGCTGGCCGAGGCGGCCGCCGCGGGCGCGCCTGACGGCCAGGGCGCCGATGCGGCTGCCATCGCCCTGCAATCGCTGCTGGCCGAGCATGCCGCCGCACAGGCTGGCGTGGCCATGGCCACGCAGAAGCGCGACGGCGCCCGCTACGAGCTCGACCTGCACACCCTGCACGCCCCGCTGGCCGCCGAGGTGGTGCGCGTGGCCGCACAGCCGGGCATGGGCGTCGCACCTGCCGCCGGATCGCTGTTCACGCTGCTGCCGCTCACCGCGCCGGTCGTGCGCGCCGAGGTCAGCGAGTCCTACATCGACGCCGTGACCGTCGGCATGCCCGCGCTGGTCAGCACGGATGGCGGCGGCACGGAGCGGCGCTGGCCGGCGCGCGTGCTGCGCATCGGCCGGATCGTCGGCCCGGCCACGCTCACTGACGACGCGCAGCAGCGCACCAACCTGCGCACCGTGAACTGCGTGCTGGCCTTCGACCAGCCGCCGGCAGACCTGCGGGTGGGCCAGCGCGTGCTGGTGCGCTTTGGTGCACCGGCAGGCGGGGCGAAAGCCCCCTGAAAAGGGCGCGGGACCACAATGCACCCGTGGTTGCATGGGCGTCTGCAGGATGATCCGATGATCCGGAAGACCGATTTCCTCCTCGAGGGTGACCGCCGCGGGGTGCTGCTGGTGCACGGCCTGACCGGCACGCCACTGGAGATGCGCCTGCTCGCCAAGGGCCTGAACAACGCCGGCTTCACCGTCCATGGCATGCAGCTAGCCGGCCACTGCGGCAGCGTCGAGGACCTGCTCGCCACCGGCTGGCGCGACTGGTATGCCAGCGTCGAGGCGGCGGCCGACCGGCTGCTGGAGCGGGTGGACCACCTGTTCGTGGGCGGCCTGTCGATGGGGGCGCTGCTCTCGCTCAAGCTCGCCGCCGAGCGGCCGCAACAGGTCGCCGGGGTCGGCGTGTACGGTGCCACCTTCCGCTACGACGGCTGGAGCATCCCCTGGACGGCGCGCCTGTCCTTCCTGCTGCCGCTGGTGAGGAAGCTCGGCATCGGCCGTGGCCGCGTGTTCGAGGAGCAGCATCCCTTCGGCCTGCGCGACGAGCGCCTGCGCGCCCAGGTCGAGGCGGCCATGCGCTCGGGCGACAGCACCGTCGCCGGGCTGCTCGGCAATCCCTGGCACTCCCTGGCGGACCTCTACCAGCTCTCCACGCACGTGCGCCGCCTGCTGCCGAGGGTGACCGCCCCCTGCCTGGTGGCCCACGCCAGCGAGGATGACGTGGCCAGCGTGCGCAACGCGCAACTGGTGCTGCGCGGGGTGGGTGGCTCGTCCGAACTCCTGCTGCTGAAGGACAGCTACCACATGATCACGATCGACCGGGAACGGCGCACGCTGATCGAGCGCTCCGCACGCTTTTTCGATGGCATCGCCGCCGGCGGCGCCGTGCTGCGCGCCGCCGCCTGAGGCCCACCGCACCCTTGCTGGTCTTCGCGCTCTGGCTGGCCAACGTGGTGGTGGACACCGCCGGCCAGCTTGCCTTCAAGGCCGCTGCCGGCGATCCCGGCGCCGGGGACGGCCTCGCCCGCTGGAAGCACATGGCCGCGCGCCCCTGGCTGTGGGTCGGCGTGGGCTGCTACGTCTGCGAGTTCCTGGTGTGGATCGCCTTCCTGTCGCTGGTGCCGCTCTCCGAGGGCGTGCTGCTCGGCTCGATCAACATCGTGGCGATCATGGTCGCCGGGCGCATCCTGTTTGGCGAACGCCTCACCCCGCTGCGCGTGGCCGGCATCCTGCTGGTGACCGCGGGCGTGGCGGTGGTGGGGGCCGGGGCGTGAGGCGCTTCTACGTCTTCGGCTTCGCGCTGCTGATGGCCTTCGACAGCTTCGCGCAGATCTCCTTCAAGATGGCCGGCACGCACGCGCTGCCGGTGGAGGCAAGCCCGGCCTGGCTGCTGCGCCTCGCCGGCGAGCCCTGGGTGTACGGGGCGATCCTCGGTTACCTCGGCGCCTTCTTCACCTGGATGAGCCTGCTGCGCCATGCCCCGGTCGGACCGGCGTTTGCCGCCTCCCACCTGGAGGTGGTGAGCGTGATGCTGCTCTCGGTCTGGCTGTTCGACGAACCGCTCACCGCCACCAAGCTGGTCGGCGCAACGGCGATCCTCGCCGGCATCCTCTGCCTCGGGATGGCTGAGCGCGACACCACCGCCGGCGCCACCTGACCGCCATGCTGCGCCGGCTGCGCGAAATCCCGCCCACCGCCGGCCTGCCGCTGGAGGCCGCGGACCTCCTCCCTCACCCGGATCAGCTCGCCGCGGGGCTCGCCGCGCAGCTCGGCACGCCGCAGTTGCAGCTCGAGTGCTCAGGCACCGCTGCGCTGCTGCTCGCGCTGATGACGCTGCGCGCCCGGGCACCCGGGCGCGACGTGGTGGTGGCCCCGGCCTATACCTGCCCGCTGGTGGCCATCGCCGTGCATTGCCTCGGCCTGCGCCTGCGCCTGTGCGACACCCGGCCCGGCCACTGGGACATGGATGCGCACCATCTCGCGCAGCTCTGCGATCAACGCACGCTGGCGATCCTCCCGACCCACCTGGCCGGACTGGTGGCCGACCTCGGCGCGCCGCTGGCCCTGGCGCGGGACTGCGGGGCATTCGTCGTCGAGGACGCCGCGCAGGCGCTCGGTGCCCGCGAGGACGGGCGCAGCGTCGGCCTGAGCGGCGATGCGGGATTCTTCAGCCTGGCCGCCGGCAAGGGGCTGTCGATCTACGAGGGCGGCCTGCTGGTCACGCGGGATGCGGCCCTGCGCGAGGCATTCCTGGCCACCAGCGCCAGCGAGGTGCCGACCCATCCCGGCTGGGAGTGGCGACGCAGCCTCGAGCTGCTCGCGCTGGCCGCGCTCTACCGACCACGCGGGCTGGGCCTGGCCTACGGGATGGCGTTGCGCCGGGCGCTGCGCCGGGGTGATCCGGTTGCCGCGGTGGGCGATGACTTCCCGGCCCGCATTCCGGTCCACCGGGTCGGCCGCTGGCGACGCGGCGTGGGCAGCCGTGCCGCCCTGCGCCTGCCTGCCTTCCTGGCAGCCAACCGCCAGCGCGCGCTGGCGCGCCTTCCCCGCCTGCGCGAACTGCCCGGCGTCACCGTGTTCGGGGAGCGGCCCGGCACCACCGCCAGCTGGCCGTTCCTGCTGCTGCTGATGCCCGATGCGCGGCGTGCGGATGCCGCACTCGCGCGGTTGTGGACCGCCGGCCTCGGCGTCAGCCGGCTGTTCGCGCACGCGCTGCCCGGCTACGCCTACCTCGCCGATCGCGTGCCGCGCACGCCGATGCCGCAGGCGGCGGATTTCGCCGCCCGCGCGCTCACCATCAGCAACAGCGCCTGGCTGGACGACGCGGCCTTCGAGCGCATCATCGCCGTCCTGGCGCGCCTGTAACCTGCCCGATGGCCGCCAGCAGCCTGGCGTTGAGCGCATGCTGCTGCGCCTGCCAGCCCGCCAGTGCCCGCGCATCCACCGCCGGCTGCGCATCGAGCGCAGACAGCCGGCGCTTCCACCAGCTGCGGTAGCGGTAGAGGGACACCTCCCCGGTGATGTCACTGCCGACCAGCCCGCCGGCGCCCAGGCTGTCGATCACCGCCAGCGCGTGCGGCAGCCCGAAGCAGCCCTGGTCCCAGTTGCTGCGGGCCACCTCCGGGGCGAACACGTCCTTGTCGATCGACAGGTAGCCCGGCTGGGGTTCGCGCCGCCGGGCTTCGGCGAAGGCCTGCACGAGGCTGTCCGCATCGGCGAAGGCATGGAAGGCCGCGCCGAGCCCCGCGCGCCGCGCCCAGCCCACGTCCACGCCCACGCTCCAGTAGCTCAGCCGGCCCTCGCGCAGCGGCCGGCGGTGGTTCTCCCAGGCGTGGCGCGCGCCAATGTCGGTGGAGGTGATGCCGACCACGTGCACGTGGCTCACCGCCGGCAACATCGCCACCCGGCGCACCCAGGAGCCGCAGTGGACGCCGAAGGGAAAGCGCATGTTGTCCGGATGGTTGTCGAGCACCACCACCTGGAACGGCACAGCTGCCCGGATGCGCTCGACCAGCGGCCAGGTCAGGTGGTGGAAGTCGCCGCTGCCGAGCATCACCGTCGCGTACGCCTCCGGCAGCGCCTCGTCGAGCACCCGCCGGAAGCGTTCGATGACCCGGAGCCGGCAACCAAAGCGCAGCGCTTCCTGCCACTGGCCGAGTGCGACCACGTGCTGCTCCGGCAGCGGGCCGACCGAGTGGTCGAGGTCGAGGATGACGGGCGGATTCACGTGCCGCCCGTCGCACCGGCGCCATGCACCGGCTCGCCCTCGAAGTGGCGGGCCATGCGGCGCAGGAATGCCCTGACCAGCCTGTTGCGCGGATACACCGCGTGGCGCGTGATGCAGAAGCGCGCGCCGAGCTGGCGCTTCACCGCCGTGTCCGTCCAGCCGGCCACGTAGTGGCTCAGCCCGCGCCGCCGGGCATGGGCAAGGTTCTCCATCCAGCTGACGAAGTACAGGTTGTGCTCGCGCGCCTGCGGATAGGCCAGGCCGATGTACTTGTCCACGAGCTTGCCGTCGTACTCGTAACAGAGGTTCCAGCCGATCAGCTCGGCACCGGCGAAATAGGTGAACACCACCCCGCCGCTGGCGCCATCGCCGAGCAGGGCGTGCAGGTAGTCCCGGGACAGGCGGTCGAACTGGATCTCGCTCTGCGCGTACACGTTCTCGTAGAGGGCGAGGCAGCGGGCCAGCACCGCCGCATCGGCGAGCCGCGGATCACCCGTGGGCCAGGCCTCGATGCGCAGGGCCGCGCGCGAGCGCAGCTTGCGCCGCAGCTCCCGGCGCCGGCTGCGCGAGAGGCGCGCGAGGTAGTCCTCCTCGCTGTCGAAGTCGATCGGCACCCAGGCAAGCGCCATGCCCTCCAGCAGCACGCAGCCCTGTGCCTCGAGCGCACTGGCCAGCGCTGCGGCGTACAGGTTGTCGGCAGCCGGCAGCAGCGGCGACTCCCGCGCGAGGTCCTTGACCACCAGCAGCGCGCAGTCATGCCCGTAGCCGGACACCAGTTCGCGCGCGAGCGCCGCGGGGTCGGCCGCCACCGGCAGCGGCGCGAACTCGGTGGCCGTGCAACCGATGAACCGTGTCCGCCAGCGCAGCAGCCGGCCCCAGTGCCGGTAGCCGGGCAGCGCGGTCACCCGCCGGCGCAGCGCCGCATCGGCGGTGGTCAGCAGGTCGAACGGTGCCACGAAGGTCGGCATGCCCGCCGGCGTGGTGCCCACCGCAAACCCCGCCGGGGGATGGGCGAGGAAATGCCGCAGCAGGCTCTCCGGTTCCAGTTGTGCGTGATACGGCATGGCGCCGCCGACAGCCCGCCCCGGCGACCCGGTCAGGCGGCGCGCACGGCCAGCACCGCGTTCAGGCCGCCGAAGGCGAAGGAGTTGCTCAGCGCTGCGCGCACGCGCAGATCGCGCGCCTGGTTGGGCACGTAGTCGAGGTCACAGGCCGGATCGGGCTGGTCGAGATTGATCGTCGGCGGCACCACGCCCTCGCGCATCGCCCCCAGCACGGCGACCAGCTCCAGCGCACCGGAGGCGCCCAGCGCGTGGCCGTGCATCGACTTGGTGGACGACACCGCGAGCCGTTGCGCATGCGCACCAAACACCTGGTGGATGGCGCGCGTCTCGGTCGGGTCGTTGGCGGGCGTCCCGGTGCCGTGGGCGTTGATGTAGTCGATGTCCGCAGGCGCCAGCCCGGCATCGGCCAGCGCCAGGGACATGGCGGCCGTGCCACCGGCGACGTCGGGCAGCACGATGTCGCCGGCATCCGCGCTCATGCCGGCGCCGGCCAGCAGGCCGAGGATGCCGGCGCCACGCGCGCGCGCGTGGGCGAGCGACTCGAGCACGAACATGCCCGCGCCCTCGCCCAGCACCAGGCCGCGGCGGTTGGCGCTGAAGGGTCGGCAGCTGTCATCCGCCAGCACCCGCATCGCCTCCCAGGCGCGCAGCACGCCGAAGGACAGGCAGGCCTCGGCGCCGCCGGCCAGCATCACGTCGGCCACGCCGGCCCGGATCAGCAGCATGGCCTGCGCGATCGCGTGGTTGGTCGAGGCGCAGGCGCTCGACACCGCGAAGGCCGGCCCCCGCAGGCCGTGCGCCATGCTGATCATGCTGGCCGGCGCATTGGCCATCACGCGGATGATGGTCAGCGGGTGCACGCGGCTGGCCTTCTCGCCATACAGCCGCCGGTTCTGCTCATCGTGGGTGGTCTCGCCCCCCACACCGGTGCCGACGATCACGCCACTGCGCGCGGTGAGCCCGCCAGCGCGGAAATCCAGGCCGCTCTGCGCGACGGCCTCGTTGGCGGCAAACAGCGCGAACTGCGCGGTGCGGTCGAGCAGCGACAGCAGTCGCTCGGGGAAGTGCGCCGCCGGATCGAAGCCATCGGGAACCTGGGCGGCAATGCGCACCCGCAGGTCCGCGGCCCGCTCGTGGCGCAACGGGCGGATGCCGCTGCGCCCCTCGCGCAGCCCCTGCCACAGCACGCCGGCGCCCTCCCCGAAGGCGCTGATCGCGCCCATGCCGGTGACGGCAATGGCGCGTGCGTCGGCGCCGGTCACTGCTGGTCGCCTGCCGCCAGTACCCGCCCGACGGCATCGACCAGGTCGCCGGCCGTTCCGGTGGCGAAGTTGATGCCCTGCTCGGGAAAGCTGATGTCGAAGCGTTCCTCGATGTCGAAGATGACCTCGATGGCATCCAGCGAGGCGAGGCCGAGGTCCGTCAGCGTGGAGTCATCACGGATCGTCGCCACGTCGATCTTCGCCTGCTTCGCGACGATGTCGAACACCTGGCTGCGGATCTCGTCGGCGGACGGCGTGGCGGTCATGGTCGTGGCTTCCCCGGGTCTTGCTTACATGGAACGCTTGGCCCTGGTGATGAGCTGGTCCAGCAACGCGATGGCCAGGTCGATCTCCTCGTGGCTGATCTCCAGCGAGGGCGCCAGGGTGATGACGTTCTTGTACCAGCCGCCCACGTCGAGCACCAGCCCGATCTTGCGGCCCTTGTGTTCGAGGTCGCCGGCCAGGCCGATGTCGACCATGCGGTCGAGCAGCGCCTTGTTGGGCGTGAAGCCGTCGGCGGTGCAGATCTCGGCGCGCAGCGCGAGGCCCAGGCCATCGACATCCCCGATCTCCCGGTGCCGCTTCTGCAGGTCGCGCAGGCCCTCGAGAAAGTGCGCACCCTTCACGGGCACGCTGGCAGCATAGTCGAGTTCATGACCCATCTTCAGCACCTCCAGGCCGAGCGCGGTGCCGAGCGGGTTGGAGTTGAAGGTTGAGTGGGTGGAACCCGGCGGGAAGATGCCGGGGTTGATCATCTCCTCGCGCGCCCACAGCCCGGACAGCGGGTTGAGGCCGTTGGTCAGCGCCTTGCCGAAGACGAGCACGTCCGGCACCACGCCGAAGTGCTCGATCGACCAGAGCTTCCCCGTGCGCCAGAAGCCCATCTGGATCTCGTCGACCACCAGCAGGATGCCGTACTGGTCGAGCACCTTCTTGAGGTCGCGGAAGAAACCCGGCGGCGGCACCACGTAGCCGCCGGTGCCCTGGATCGGCTCGACGTAGAAGGCGGCATACTCGGCCTGGTTGACCTTCGGATCCCAGACGCCGTTGTACTCGGTCTCGAACAGGCGCGCGAACTGGCGCACGCAGTGGTCGGAGTACTCCTCCGGGGTCATTCCCCGCGGGCGGCGGAAGGGATACGGGAAGGGGATGAACATGGCCCGCTCGCCGAAGTGCCCGTAGCGGCGCCGGTAGCGGTAGCTCGAGGTGATCGCGGAGGCGGCAAGGGTGCGCCCGTGGTAGCCGCCCTCGAAGGCGAACATCAGGCTCTTGCCCTTCGTGTAGTTGCGCACCAGCTTGAGCGAATCCTCGATCGCCTGGGCGCCGCCCACGTTGAAGTGCACGCGGCCATCGAGGCCGAACTTGGCCCTGGCATCGAGCGCGATGGTCCTGGCGAGTTCGATGCGGGTCTGGTGCAGGTACTGGCTGGCGACCTGGGGCAGCAGGTCGATCTGCGCCTTCAGCACATTGTTGAGCCGCGGGTTGGCGTAGCCGAAATTGACGGCTGAATACCACATCTGCAGGTCGAGGAACGGCACGCCGGCACTGTCGTACATGTAGCTGCCGGCGCAGCTGCGGAAGATCTTCGGTGGATCGACGTAGTGGACGGTGTCGCCAAAGGAGCTGTACTTCGCCTCATCGGCCAGCAGCTGCGCGTCGTCGATCACCGGACCGGCGTTCATGTCGAAGGGGCTCATGGGGCTCCCGCGGGTCAAGGGGAATCAGGGCATCGCCGGCACGGCCGGCGCGTCGGCGGCAAGCAGGGTGCCATCGAGCAGGCGCGGCAGGAATTCCAGCGCGTCCTCGAAGCCGGTGATCGGCACGTAGGGGATGCCGGTCGTGCGGCAGTACTCGATCAGGCGGTGCTTGGCGAAGACGAAGTCCACGTGGTCGGCCGCGCAGAAATCCGAGGCGCCATCGCCGATCAGCAGGGTGCGGGTGGCGCCGCCGCCACGCGCCTGCCCCACACGTGCGCACTTGCAGGTGCCGCTGCGGCAGCCCTCGGCCGCATGCGGCGAGGTGAGCTGCCAGCGCTGCGGCGGCGTGCCCGGCGCCAGGTGGTTGGCCACCACGGGCAGGTCGCCGAGGCCGTGGCGGTCGAGCAGGCGGTGGATGGCGTGGTCGAGCCCGTCGCTGACCACCTGCAGCGGCACGCCGTGCCCGCGCGCAAGCGCCACGAAGCGCGGGAAGGCGTGGTCGATCCACAGCGTGTCCAGGTGCGCATCGAGCTCCCCGCGGCTCATCTCGAGCAGGGCCACCTGCCCGCTCATGCATTCGCGCGAGCCGATGCGCCCGGCGCGCCAGTCCTGCTCGAGCACCTCCCAGCCGGGGCGCCCGTAGCGGTCGAGCAGCGAGTCGATCACGTCCTCGACGGCGATGGTGCCGTCGAAGTCGCAGAGGATGGTCCAGCCGGAGGCGGGCACGGGGATCAGCGGGTTCATGCGCATCCTGGAAGCTTAGGCGGACTGTCTTTCCTGGCTCTTTCCGCGATCACGACGCATGGCCGTGAGACGCCGCGCGCGGGACAATCAACCGCGCGCTGGCTGTGCCGGGCCGCGGCAGGACCCCGGGCCGCCGGCCTAGTTCGCCTGGATGGTGACGAACGGCGACGGTGCGCCCGGCCCGGATTCGGCCAGGGTCAGCATGATCAGCAGGAAGGAAAACTGGCCCTTCGAGGGCAGGTCCCGGTTCTCGATCCAGTACCAGCGCCCGTCATAGAGCACCGTGGCGAAGGCATCGGCCGGCTTCTCTTCGCCGCTGAGGATGCGGATCAGCGGCGGCAGGGTTTCCTGGCCCCCGGGGGCGGGCGGCAGGTGCGGGTACGCACGCATCTCCCGCTCGTGAGCCTCGGGAACCTGCACAAAGGTCGCAAGTTCATAGAGGATCTGGAACCCCGAACGTGTGTGGAGCGCGATCACATCATCGCGTCCCGGCGGCACCTCGCCGTACATGACAGGGAACTCGGTCCTGGCAGGATTGAGTCCGAGCAGGCGCTTGACCTCCCCGATGTCCTGCCGGACCTCCGCCGTCGCATTCTTCATGGCGAAGTACACCACGAGGCCTTCGCCGTTCTGGTCCCGGTCTGCGTGGTAGCGCGAGCCCATGGCGCCTGCCGCCTGGATGCGCCGCAGCGCATTGATCAGCGTGACGAACTCCGGGTCCTCCAGGCGCAACTGCGCCCCGCCCCGGCTGTTGGAATGCCCGTTGATGGTCTGCACGCCCGCCATGAGGAGCTGATCGGCCCGCCAGCCGGCTTCGATCAGTTCGAACAGCCGGATCGGCGGGATCGGCGTCATCAGGGTGCGCACGAACTGCGAACCGGTGAGCGGCGTGTAGGTGATCGTCGGCCGGTCGGTGTACTGCCCCTGGACGCCGAGGTTGAAGATCCGGTTGGAACCGGTGCTGCCCGCCGGCAGGCCCGGGTAGATGGTGCCCCCGGCCTGCACGCTGCTGGAGACCTGGTAGCTGCTGACGATCTGCCCGACGTCGACGAAGATCGGCGTGTCACCGTAGCGCATCTTCACGATGTTCAGCAGCATCTGCTGCTTCCAGGAGTTCGCCATCGCCTGGGTGAAGTCCAGGCGGTCGCGGTCGAGCGTCACCGCGCCGTAGCTCATGCAGCCGGTCAGCCCGAGCATCGCCATCATCACGACACCGGGCCGGCGCCAGCCGGTGCGCCACCCTGGTTTCATTCGTCCCGTCACGATCTTCCCCTGTCTGTCATGTCCGGGTGCCGGTCCCCGGTTGGTTGCAGTCTGCCGGCGGCAAGGTTAGCCGAGACCGCCCGGAAAAAGCAGCACGCCGCCCTTCGATGACGGCAACCGCCGTGGCGCTGGCCGGCGTGATAGAGGGTCGCCATTGCGCAGGTGCTGGTCTCCTTCCAGACCTCGGTGGGCGATACCGTGTCCACCGCCTCCCGCACCGCCGACTATGCCAAGTACGGCCTCGGCGCCCTGCTCCGCCACGACAGGACCAGCGAAACGGGCTTCATGCGTCTCGAACTCGACCCCGCACTCGCCAGACAGATCGCCGGCGCGGTCTACGCCGGGCTGCAGGCCGATCTCGCCGCTGCCGGCTTCGAAGTCGTGCCCGAAGCCGATGTGCTCGGCAACGCCAGCTACCAGTCACTGCTCAAGGAAGCCGGCTATACGAACCCCTCCCGCTACTTCAACATGGACGGCGACGTGCTGCTGGCGGCGCCCGACACGCTCAAGCCCTACATGCCCTATGCCCTCGAACAGGGCGACTTCTTCGAGAATGGCCAGCGCAAGTCCTACATCTCAGGCTGGATCCGCAACATCCCGATGAGCGGCGGCAGCAGCACCGATGGCGGCCCGAAATTCACGCTGGCCAGCAGCGCCTGGAAGGGGCCCGACCTCGAAGCCAAAATGGCGCAGGAACTGAACGCCGCCGTCGTGAAAGCCAACTACATCGTCACGTTCGGGCGCGTGGACCTCAGCGTCTCGCACGACTACGTCTGGGCCGAGAAGGGCACGGATGCCCTCGGCCGCGACACATCCACCAATACCGTGACCACGACCACGAGCGGCACTGCCTCGGCCGCCCTCGGTCTGCGCGGCGGCCAGAGCCGCCTCGCCTTCCGCCTGGCCGGCGGCAAATCGCAGAAGGCCGCCAAAGGCGAGCCCTACCAGCTGCCCAGGGATGGCGATGTCGTGCTGACGATCGACCGTGCCGTACCCGGCCTCGCCGGCTACTTTGACCTGCAGACGGGCGGCAAGCTCGAGATGGTCGCCACGCTCAGGGACAAGGATCGTTTCGCCACCGATTCCGCTGCCATGATCGCCACGGAGCAGAAGAAGATGCTGGACCTGGTCAGGCGCTGAGGGCAGGCGGCGGGACCGTCCACCGGGCGCGGCCGCCGGTGGACGGTGACCGGATTATGGCAAGTGGCATCGGCGGGTTTGATTCGTCACCGGCAGGAGCGTAGATTCCGGTCGAACGGCAAGAAAATCGAACAGGGGTCCGATCATGCAGCCATTCATCGTGGCAGTCCTCGGCCTGACCTCTCCCGGAGCGCCAGCAGCTCCGTATCCGCTTGCCCGTGTGGAGCTGGGCAACTGCGGCACCGTCATCGACGTGGACTGTCGATCGTCGGCTGGCTGAGCGGCCGCACACTGCGGGGATGTCCAAGATGCGCAAGACACTGACGCTCATCATCCTGATCACCTCGTCGCTGCATGCCACTGCCGATGCCGCACTCCTCTCGCGACTGGGCGGGGCTGCCGTGTACGACACGGTACGCAACATCACCTGGATCGCTGACGCCGACCTCGGCCTGACCAACGCGTTCGGCGCGGGCGTCATCAACCTCGACGGCTCCATGACCTGGGCCACCGCGCAGAGCTGGATCGCGGGAATGAACCAGGCCAACTACCTGGGCTACAACGACTGGCGCCTGCCGGCGACGCCGCAGCCGGATTCCTCCTGCACCGTCCAGTCCGGCGGCGGCGGTTACGGCTACAACTGCACGAGCGAGATGAGCGCGCTCTTCTTCGCGCTCGGCGGCGTGGTCGGCAACACGCTGGCACAGGTCCACAACGCCGACTACAGCCTGTTCTCCAATATCCAGACGACGCCGTACTGGTCCACCGAGTACGCGTACTACACGCCTTTTGCCTGGCGCGTGAACGTCTCGACCGGCTATCAGGATGCCTACACCAAGAACAGCTTCGCCTTCGCCCTGGCGGTGCGCGCCGGCGACGTCGTGGTCCCGGCACCCGCCGCTGCCTGGCTGTTCGTGACGGGCATGCTGGCGGCCGCCTCGGCCACGAGACGCCGCCGCAAGCCCGCCTGACGGGAAATCAGCGTAGCCTGCGCCGCGCGCGCAATCCGCGGCCCGTGAGACCGGTAGCCAGCAGCAGAGAGGAAAACGCCCGACCGTTGCCGGCCGGGCGTCGAAGCTGAATGGTGGTGGAGCGGAGGAGGATCGAACTCCCGACCTTCGCATTGCGAACGCGACGCTCTCCCAGCTGAGCTACCGCCCCACATCCCGTACGGGCGCGCCAGTTTACCCGCCGTGCCGGGGCAAGTCCAAGCATGCGGCCGGGCCCGCCCGCGGCAGGCGCCGCCTCACTCGGCCGGGGCGATCTCCAGCTCGATCCCTTCCAGGGCGGAGCTGACGCGGATCTGGCAGGCGAGGCGCGACTGGCCGGGCCGGTAGACCTCCGACCCCTCGAGCAATTCCTGCTCGTCATCCTTGGGAGGCGGCAGCTTCGCCGCCCAGCCGGGCTCGATGAACACCTGGCAGGTGGAGCAGGAGCACAGGCCGCCGCACAGCGCCTCCATGCCGTTGGCGATGTCGCGCAGCGGCTCCATCAGCGTGCGCCCGTCCACTGCCTCGAGGTCGAGCTTGTTGCCCATGCGGTCGGTAACCTTGATCTTCGCCATGTTCCACCCGGAAAATGTCTGCATTTTCAAAAGGCGCGGAATATAGCACAGGCCCCGCTGCGGGGCGCATGCGGGTTAACCGAAGCGCTGCGGATCGTGTGCCGGCTCAGGCCGAGCCGGCGTTCATGTCGTGCGGGGAGGCGTAGTAGTCACTGTCTTCGGCCAGCTGGCGGGCCTCCTCCACGAGCTTGCGCAGCCGGCGCTCGGCAGTGCTCACCTCGGCACAGGATTCGCAGAACGGGTCATCACAGGGCTGGCGCGAGAAGAGCCAGAACTGGATGGCCCCGGCGAGCAGGCCGGAGGCGACCTCCCACAGGTCCGCGCTCCCGTCCTCGTCCAGCAAGCGGTTGCCGAGCTCCACGACATCCATCGCCGCCTGGTCGAATGGCGTTGCCACCGGGTCCTTGCTGACCATTGCCGGATTCCTCACTGGACGGGCCGCGCTGCGCCACCCGGGGGGCATCATGCTAACCGATCGGCAGGTCCGTCGCGGGACCGGAAAATATGTCAGACACCTTTTTTGCCGCAGGCGGCGGCACGGTGAATGAGCGCCACCGCTTCGTCGACGTCCTCGACGAGGCTCAGCATGTCGAGGTCGGCGGCGTCGATGGTGCCCTCGGGCACCAGGGTGCCCAGCAGGAAGCTGCGCAGCGCCTGCCAGTACTGCCCGCCCATGGCCACCACCGGGAAGCTGCGCAGCTTGCGGGTCTGGATCAGGGTCATGACCTCGAAGGTCTCGTCCAGCGTGCCGAAGCCGCCAGGCATGACGACGAAGGCGCAGGAATACTTCACCAGCATCACCTTGCGCACGAAGAAGTGCTCGAATTCGACGAAACGGTCGAGGTACGGATTGGGCTTCTGCTCCCGCGGCAGGCGGATGTTGCAGCCGAGGCTCACGCCGCCCGCCTCGCGCGCACCGCGGTTGGCCGCCTCCATGATGCCGGGACCACCACCGGTCATCACGGCAAACCCCGCGCGCGCGAGCGCCGCGCCGAGCCGCCTCGCGGTATCGTAGTAGGGGTGGCCCTCGGCAAAGCGGGCCGAGCCGAACACCGTCACGCAGGAGCCCGTGAACGTCAGGGATTCGAAGCCGCGCAGCATCTCCAGAAAGATGCGCACCGCGCTCTCCAGCTCGGCACCCTGGTGGCGCCGCCCAGCGAGGAAATCGGCTTCGGCATTCTCCACCGCAGCCAGGATGGACATCCCCGCACTGCCGACATAGCGGCCGTTTTCCGTCATGACCCCTCCCTCAGGCCGGTGGCCGGCGCGGCAGGTGGACGGTGACCTCGGTACCGGCACCGAGCTCGCTCGCCAGCGACAGCGTCCCGCCGTGGGCTTCGGCGATGCGCCGGCACAGGTAGAGCCCGAGGCCGAGCCCGCCAGTCGCCCGGCTGCGGGCCGGATCGGCGCGGTAGAACGGCTGTGTGACGCGCGCCAGGTCGTGGGCACTCATGCCGCGGCCGAAATCCCGGACCCGGATCTCGCAGCCGACCGATGCGGCTCCCGCTGCCATTGCCGCCACCGTGACCTCCACCGGCCGGCCATCCGCCGGCGTATAGCGCAGCGCATTTTCGACGAGGTTGCGCACCAGCAGGCGCAACCGCGTGGCATCGCCGTCCATCGGCAGCGGCTCGGGCGGCGCCTCCAGCCTGATGCGCCCGGCCTGCTCGGCAAAATCGGCGCTGATGACGCTGGCCACGAGCTCCGCCAGGTCGAGGCCCGCCACCTGCAGCTTCGAGTGGCGCGTATTCAGCCGCTCGCTCTCCAGGAGGTCGGCGATCAGCCGCTCCATCTCCCGGATGTCCTGCATGAGGTTCGCCTTGATGCTCTCGTCATCGAGGAACTCCAGCGCCACCTTCGCGCGGGTCAGCGGCGAGCGCAGTTCATGGCTGATGGCCAGCAGCAGCTGGCGCTTGGCCTCGAGCATCTGGCCGACGTCGTCGGCCATGCGGTTGATGTCGGCGGCCAGCTCGCCGAGGTCATCCCGCCGCGTCGTGGGGATGCGGTAGCTGAGGTCGCCCTGCCCGATGCGGGCGGCGCCTTCCTTGATCCAGCGGATGGGCCGCACCAGCCAGCGCACCGAGAAATAGCACCCTGCCAGCACGACGATGGCCAGCACGCCGATGGCCGGCGTCGTGAGGTCCGCATGCGGCGTCTCGGAGAGCTTGGGTGCGGCAAAGATGATCTCGTAGTCGCCATCGATCACCTTGACGAAGGCGCGACGGTGATAGCGCGCAAACTCGGTCAGCTGCACCAGCCGGGTCCAGCCCTGCCGGTCGCCATCGCCTGCGCGCAGCAGGCCCTCGCTCTTCTGGAAGGGGATCCTGTCGAGCGGCGGGAAGTTCGGCGCCGAGGCCCACTGGAAGCCCGGCCCCCGCAGCATGATGTCCATCGGCACCTTGCGCACGATGGCCGCGGCGCGCTCGATGCGCGGCGGGCTGCCGATGTCATCCAGCACATAGTCGACGTACAGCGCCATGTGCCCGCCCACCACCTCGCTCAGGTAGCCGGTGCCCCACATGAAATCGAAGGTGTAGCGCGAGGCGAACCCGTAGACAATGGAGGTGATGAGGAACACGCCGAGCAGGCGCGCGGAAAGCGAGTGCACGACCTGGCGGATCATGGCGGGCCGGGCTCCGCACCCACGAAGGCATAGCCGGTGCCCCACACCGTCTTGATGAACCGCGGCTGGCGCGTGGTGTCGCGCAGCTTCTGGCGCAGGCGGCTCACCAGGATGTCGACCGAACGGGAGAACAGCTGCGCATCGATGCCGCGCAGCTCGTTGAGGATCTCGTCGCGGGTGAAGGTACGCCCCGGCTGGCTCGCGAACAGCACCAGCAGCTGGTACTCCATGGTGGTCAGCTCCAGCGGACCGCCCTCCAGCTCCACGGTGCGCCGCTCCTGGTCGATCTCCAGGCCCCTGAAACGCAGCCGGCCGTCGTGTGCCGGTTCCCCGCGCGGCGCCGACCGGCGCAGCACGTTCTGCACGCGTGCCACCAGCTCGCGGGGCTCGAAGGGCTTGGGCATGTAGTCGTCGGCCCCGAGCTCGAGGCCCACCACGCGGTCGGTCACGTCACCACGTGCGGTGAGCATGATGACGGGCACCGTGCTCTCGCGGCGGATCTCCCGGCAGACCTGAAAGCCGTCCTGGTCGGGCAGCATGACGTCGAGGATCACCAGGTCCGGGTGGTCCCTGCGCAGCCGCTCCAGCCCCGCGGCCGGATGGTTCGCCGCGATGAGCTCGAGGTCGAAGCGCCGGAAATACGCGCCCAGCAGCTCGCCCAGCTTCTCGTCGTCGTCGATGAGGAGGATCCGTGGCATGGTTCACAGTTTTGCGGCGTATCGGCCTGTATGGTACGCGCCGTTGCGTTGTCCCGGGCTCCGGCATCACCGGGGTTCATTGTAGTCCGAGGATGGACGGCAGCTCCTGCCGTTACAAAGTGTTACAGCCCGTTACGCATCCGAAAGGATGTGCTGGCAGGTGCACGCTAACCTTTCATCCACATCGGAGAATGAAGCAGGAAGACGAAGGAGAAGGGTTGTGTCAAAGGAAATCGTGAATACCGGGCGGATGCTCCACGAGATTGCGGTGATCGGCGTCGCGCTGTTTTTCCCGCTGGTGGTCCTGCTGGTCCTGACCGGTCACTGAGTCCGTCGGCAGAATCCTGCGGCATGCGGCCCGAAGCTGCAGCCGGCACGCCATCACGCCAGCCTGGTCAGCACGTCGCCGTAGTGCGCGGCGACATGGCTGGTCCTGTCACTCCTGATTTCGTACTGGGGCGTTTCCGGCGATGCGTGGTGCCGGTGTCCCTTGTACATGAAGTCGGCCGTGTGCACGCGGATGATCACGCCGCTGACGTGGCCCGCCTCGGAGTTCCAGCGGACGTGGTCACCGACCCTGAAAGCCGGCGTGCGGCCATCCTTGCTTTTTCCCGGCATCGCCGTTCCTCCGGCGGCATGACCCGCCCGCGCCCGGTCCGTCCGCAGCAGGCTCACCCGCCGCTGCGTCGGGCGGCACGATAGCGGCGGATCAGCGCATTGGTGGAACTGTCATGGTGCAGTTCCGGCTCATCCCGCGCCTGCAGCTCGGCGGTAACCTTCCGCGCCAGCTGCTTGCCGAGCTCCACGCCCCACTGGTCGAATGAATTGATGTTCCACACCGCGCCCTGCGTGAACACGCTGTGTTCATACAGGGCCACCAGCGCGCCGAGCGTGCCGGGCGTGAGCCGCCCCGCCAGGATCGTGTTCGTCGGCCGGTTGCCTGGACAGACCCGATGCGGCACCAGCCAGTCCGGCGTGTTCTCGGCACGCAGCTGGTCGGCCGTCCTCCCCGATGCCAGCGCCTCGGTCTGTGCCAGCAGGTTGGCCATCAGCAGCTCATGCTGCCCGCCGAGCGGGGTCAATGCCTGCTCGAAGCCGATGAAGTCGCAGGGAATCAGCCGCGTCCCCTGGTGGATCAGCTGGTAGAAGGAGTGCTGGCCGTCGGTGCCCGGCTCGCCCCAGTAGACCGGCCCGGTCTGGACATCCACGGCTTCGTTGGCCAGGGTCGCCTGCTTGCCGTTGGACTCCATCGTCAGCTGCTGCAGGTAGGCCGGAAAGCGCTTCAGGTAGCGCGAGTAGGGCAGGACGGCCACGGTCTGCGCACCGAAGAAATTGTTGTACCAGACCGCCAGCAGGCCCATGAGCAGCGGCAGGTTGCCTCCGGCCGGCGCCGTGCGGAAATGCTCGTCCATGGCATGGAAACCCGCGAGCATCTCGCGGAAACCGTCCGGCCCGATGGCCAGCATCGTCGACAGGCCGATGGCCGAGTCCATCGAATACCGGCCACCCACCCAGTCCCAGAAGCCGAACATGTTGGCGGTGTCGATGCCAAAGCGCGCCACTTCCGCGGCATTGGTCGAGATCGCGACAAAGTGCTTCGCCACCGCGGCGGCATCACCGCCCAGCGCGGCCAGGCACCACTCGCGCGCCGCATGGGCATTGGCCAGCGTTTCCAGCGTGGTGAATGTCTTCGAGCAGACGATGAACAGCGTCTCGGCGGCATCGAGGTCGTGGGTGGCCTCGACGAAGTCCGCCGGATCGACGTTCGACACGAAGCGGAACCGCATGTCGCGACGGCTGTAGAACCGCAGGGCCTCGTACGCCATCACCGGCCCGAGATCGGAGCCGCCGATGCCGATGCTGACGATGTTCCTGAGCGGCTTGCCCGAGTGTCCCCGCCACGTGCCGGAGCGCACCCGGTCCGCGAAGGCCGCCATGCGGTCGAGCACCTCGTGCACCTCAGGCACGATGTTCCTGCCATCGACGGAAATCTGCGTCCCCCGGGGGGCACGCAGTGCCACATGCAGCACCGCGCGGTCCTCGGTCCGGTTGATCCTGTCGCCGCGGAACATCGCATCACGGCGCGCCAGCACGCCCCGCGCCCGAGCCAGTTCCTGCAGCAGGCGCAGGGTCTCGTCGGTGACGAGGTTCTTGGAATAGTCGAGGTACAGCCCCGCCCCCTCGGCCACCAGGCGCGTGCCGCGCCCGGGGTCCGTCGCGAACAGCTGCCGGAGCGTGACGTCCCGCAGGGCGCGCTGGTGCGCCGCCAGCGCGCCCCACTCGGGGGTCGCGCGAAGCGGCGGCAGGTGCACCGGGGCGCTCATGCGTGCACCCCTGCACGCCCGACAGCGGCCGCCTTCCCGGCCAGCTGGCCAAGCAGGTGCTGCCAGGATTTGACGAATGCCGCGGCACCGTCCCGCTGCAGCCTGGCGGCCAGCGCCACTTCGTCGACGCCCGCCGCGTTGAACTGCGCAATGACCTGCTCGCAGTCGCCACCATCGGCAGGCATCGTTCCGGCCAGACGCCCGTGTGCGGCAAACGCCAGGAGGGTGCTGTCGGGAATGGTGTTGATGGTGTCTGGCGCCGCCAGCGCCTCGACATACAGCGTGTCCGGTGCCCCGGGGTCCTTGGTGCCGGTGCTCGCCCACAGCAGCTTCTGCGGCCGGGCCCCGGCGCCGATGAGCCGTTGCCAGTCCGGGGCCTGGCGCAACTCGCGGCAGGCACGGTACGTGCGCCGCCCGATGGCGATCCCGAGCCGGTTGTGCATGCTCGGCGGCACCTCACCGGCCACCGCGACATCCCAGCGGCTGATGAATACCGAGGCAACGGAGGCGACATCCGGATCCCTGCCTGCGGCGATGCGGCGCTGCACGCCGCGCATCCAGGCCGCGGCTGCCGCGAGGTACTGCTCGCGCGAAAACAGCAGGGTCACGTTGACGGGCACGCCCCGGAAGATCGCCTCTTCGATGGCCGGGATGCCCGCGGCATTGCCGGGAATCTTGATGAACAGATTGTCACGCCCGGCCCGGGCGTGCAGCGCGACCGCCGACTCGACCGTCGCCCGGGTGTCATCGGCCAGCAGCGGCGAGACCTCCAGTGAAACGAAACCGTCATTGCCGCCGCTTGCATCGAAGGCTGGCCTGAAGAGGTCGGCCGCACGGGTTAGATCCTGCAGGGCGAGCGAAAAAAACAGCTCTTCGCCCTGCTGTCCCTGCGCCACGAAGCGGGCGATCGCCGCATCGTAAGCGCTGCCCGCGGCCATGGCCTTGTCGAAGATGGAGGGGTTGGAGGTCAGGCCGGTCACGTCGCAATCCGCGATGAAGCGCGACAGCGTGCCATCGTCGAGCATGGTGCGCGTGATGTTGTCCAGCCAGAGGCTCTGGCCAAGCTCGTGCAGTTGTCTTGTTGGCGTCATGGCTTCACCTGTCTCCTGCATCCTGCCGTGCGCGGCTGTGCCCGGCGTCAGTGGAACGGCACGGGACGATCGGCACCCGCCGCCGGCTGCATGAAGAAGTCGTGCAGGTATTTCTCGCCCTCGTCGGCCAGGATCGTCACGACCGTCCGCAATTCCGGGAACTGCTCGCGGATGCGCCGGGCTGCAATCATGTGCGCTCCGGAGCTCGGTCCGCAGAACAGGCCGCGGGTCCTCGCCAGCTTGCGCATCTCGGCGATGGCATCGAGGCTCGACACACTGAGCACATCGCTGACGAGCTGGCGGTGGCGGGCAAAGATGCCTGGCACGAAACCATCGGAAATGCCCTCGATCTGGTGCAGGGCCACTTCGCCACACAGCAGCGTGCGCGATTCCGAAGGCTCCATCGCAAACAGGCGCACCCGTGGATTCGCCCTGCGGAAGGCCTGGCCCACGCCGATCAGTGTGCCACCCGTCCCGACACCATGCACGAAGGCATCGGGCAGCCGGCCATCAGGCAGTTGCGCCAGGATCTCCGGGCCGAGGATTTCCCGGTTCTCATCCACGTTCCACTCAGACTCGAACTGTCCCGGGAAGAAGAACCCCGGCTGGCGGCCCAGCTCGCGGGCGCGTTCCAGCGCATCGTTCACGTGGAAGGTGCCGCAGAACAGGACCTCGGCACCAAAGGCGCGCGAGATGGCGACGCGCTCGCTCGACAGTCCCTCGGGCATGACCACGATCATGCGATAGCCCTTGACCGCGGCCACCATGGCAAAGGCGTTGCCGGTATTCCCGCTGGTAGCTTCGACGATGGTATCGCCGGGCCTGATCGCCCCGGTCTGTTCCGCCCGCTCGATGATGTACTTCGCGATCCGCGCCTTGATCGACCCCGACGGGTTCAGGAACTCGCACTTGGCGAAGATGCCATCGATCTCGAGCAGGGGCGTATCACCGATCGCATCGAGAATGCTGCCGGACAGGCCGGTGTAACGGACGGACATGTGCAAGCTCCGATGCGGTGGTCCAGGCGGCCGCCGGAATCGAGCCGCATGCGCGCCGATCCCGTCGCCGGTCCGCTGATTGTAGTGCCTCCGCGATTCAGTTGCGCCGTTCGACCCGGATCACGCTGGCGTCATCGGCATGCTCCAGCAGCAGGCGGCGCACCCGCTCCTGCCACACCGCACCAAACGCCCTGCGCGCCTCGGGCCGTGCATCCGGCGCCATGGCGCGCCCCATCAGCTCACGCATCTCCGGTGCCGCCGGCACCGTCGAGAGGTCCAGTGACAGGTACACCGTATCGCCCGAGTCCAGGCGGCGGAAAACGGCGATGCAATCCGGATCTCCACCACCGTAGCGAAGCAGGCCGTGGCGGACGAAACGCCCGCCGATGCCGTGGAAGCCATTGTCCGCGGCCGCCCCGGTCACCAGCGTGAACACCTGGGCGATGACACCGGTGGTGCCTTCGCCTTCCCCGCCGCTCATCGTCACCATGACCCCGCCGCGCTCGGCCGGTCCCGCGGGATACAGCGCGCGCAGTCCCGCACGCGCCATGAGGAAGGCGCTGGCCACGGTGGGGCAGGAATGGCCGGCAAGACGCACGGCATCCGCGTAGGCGAAGTCGACCAGACCGTCGTCGGATGCACCGAGAAACTCGCCGAGTGCATCGTGCATGTGGATGAGCGGTGCCCCGGCGAAGAAAGCCTGCAGTGCCATGACCGTGTCTCCTCTTCATGCGTGGCGTGGGGCCGCATTTTCCTGCAACCCCTCATCCGGCGCAAACACATATTGACAATACCTCTTTGCAGGAGGAAGCTTGTCATCGTCCGTACCGTGGGTTCGCAGGACATGGCGGACCCTGCAATGCGGTCCCGCTTCATCCCAACATGCCACCGAGGAAGACAACCATGTCAGACAGCCACGGCCCGGCCACCCGGGAAATCGACATCCGCCACCTGATCCCGATGCAGCGGCACGCCACGATCTTCGAGATGGTCGACAACCTTCAGCCCGGCGATGCTTTCGTGTTCATCAACGACCACGACCCAAAGCCCCTGTACTACCAGCTCGAGGCCGAGCACCCGAAGCAGTTCTCCTGGACCTACCTGGAATCCGGGCCGGTCGCCTGGCGGGTCAGGATCGGCCGGCTGAAGCACTGAGTCACCGGGCGGCAGCCGGCGGCTGCCACGGCAAGATCCGCCGGCTGCCCGGGAGCCTGACCATGCCGGCAATGCCGGGCGCAACCCTCTCACGCTGGACACCCGCCTACTTCGCTGCCGCAGTCCTGTTCCTGCTGCTGGCCGAGGCGCTCATGGTCGCAGGCTTCGGTTATCCGGCCACCGGACTGCGCTCGCCGGAGACCCTTGCCCTCGTCCACTGCGTCACGCTCGGCTGGCTCAGCCTGCTGATGCTGGGCGCGCTGTTCCAGTTCGTGCCCGTGCTGGTCGCCGGCCCGATTCACAGCAACGAGCTGCCGCTGCCCACGCTCGTGCTCATCCTCCTGGGTCTCGGGACGCTCGTTGCCGGCTTCCTGCAGCTCGCGGGCCGGCTGCCGTTCATCCCCGCGACATTCCTCGCCACCACCGTCCTGCTCAGCGGCGGTTTCGGCCTGGCGCTGTGGAACCTCGGTCGCACGTTGTACGCCGCACGGCCACTGAACCTGCCGGCACAATTCGTCACCATCGGGCTTGCCAGCGTGGCTGCGACGGTCAGCTTCGGCATCATCTTCACGCTCGGCTTCGGTGGCTATGCGCGCACGCTGCCGCTGGCCAACCTCCAGGCCCACGGCCTGCCGCTCCACATCATCGCCGGCCTCGCCGGCTGGCTGACCTTCACGGCCATCGGTGTCAGCCACCGGCTGCTCGCCATGTTCATGCTCTCGCCCGAACTCGATGGTCCGACCACCCGCTGGACCCTCCGCCTCGGCTGCGCAGCGCTCGCCATCGTCATCGGCGCAGGCGCGGTCGTTGCCTCTGCCGGGCATGATCCGGGCCTCGTGCTGCTGGTCGCCGGCCTTACCGGACTGGGCTGCCTCGCGCTTTACGCACGCGACGCCGTGCAGCTTTATCGCAAGCGCCTGCGCCCCCTGATCGAACTCAACAGCCGGATGGCCGGCGTGGCGCTCGGGCATCTGGCCGGAGCGACCGTCCTGCTCATTGTCCTCGTGGCATCCGGCCTGCTCGCCCGTCACGCCGGAGCGCTGGTCTTCCTGGTCTGCTTTGGCTGGCTGTCCGGACTGGGGCTGGCCATGCTCTACAAGATCGTCGCCTTCGTGACCTGGCTGGAATGCTACGGGCCCGTGCTCGGCAAGACGCCCACACCGCGCGTCCAGGATCTCGTCGTCGAGCCGCGCGCTGCCCGGTGGTTCTGGCTGTATTTCGCGGCCGTGGACGCCGCCACGCTGGCTCTGCTGGCCGGGATGCCGCTGGTGTTTCGCGCTGCCGCATTCGCCATGTGCGCAGCTACCGCGGGTATTGCGTTCGAACTGGCCCGCACCCGCCGGCTGGTCAACGTCGGGAGCGAATTGCGCCTGCCTGCCGGAAGCCGCCCGCCACGCCTGCTGTCCACCTTTGTCCCCAGCTGAGAGGAAACTGCCATGACAGGCTTCGTGGAACTCGATGTGCGCCCCATCCTGCGCTCGGGCGGTGAACCGTTCACGCAGATCATGCAGGCGGTGCAGGGCCTCGCGCCCGGCCAGGGCCTGCGCCTGTTCGCCACCTTCAAGCCGGCGCCCCTGCTGAGCCTCATGGGTTCCAGGGGTTTCACGCACGAGGCCCGGGAACTGGCCGGCGGCGACTGGCAGGTCGACTTCACCCCGGCCGTGTCCCCGCCTGCTCCCGCCGCGAAGGCCGCCGGCGCGGCGCCGGCCGGCAGCGAAGACTGGCCCGCGCCGCTCCGGGAACTGGACAACCGGCAGCTCGATCCGCCCGAGCCCATGGTGCGCACGCTGGCCGCGCTCGAAGTGCTGGCCCCCGGCCAGGTGCTGGCGGCACTGCTCTGCCGCGAGCCGGTCTTCCTGTTCCAGGAACTGCAGAAGCGTGGCCACAGCTGGCGCGGCGGCTTCGAGCCCGACGGGACGACCTACCGGGTGCTGATCCGTGCCGGTACGCCACCACCCGGAGCCGCAGCATGAGCGAGGTGCCCGGGAGTGCCGCGGTGGACCAGGTGCGGGAGGCGCTGAAGCTGGTGATCGATCCGGAGCTCGGCTACAACATCGTCGATCTCGGCCTGATCTATGATGTCGCAGTAAAGGACGGCCGCGAGGCGATCATCACGATGACGACGACGACCCGCGGCTGCCCGGCAACCGATTACCTGCGCATGGGCGCGCGTGATGCGGCCTTCTCCATCGAGGGCATCGACGAGGCCGAGATCATCCTCACCTATAATCCACCGTGGGTGCCCCGGATGATGTCAGCGCAAGCCAAGGCACATTTCCGGATACGTGATGAGTGACGGGCACACCAGCGCCGGGAAGCCGCCTTCCACCGCCATTGCGCCACCCGATGAGCTCCTGCTCGCCAGCCTCAGGGCGCTGGCCGCGGCAGGCGGGGTCGAGGAGGCCTGCCGGCTGGCCGGGCGCGCCTGCGCCTTCTACCGGCAGGCGGATCCGCGGATATGGAGCCGCTTCAACGCGCTGCTGCACCGCCTGGCCCCCAAGGCCGGCGGCACCACCCAGGAGTAAGCCATGCAACAACGTCTCGACTACAAGCTTGCCTCGCCCGCGGCCTTCAAGGCCATGCTGCACACCGAGCAGCAGGTGCACGCCTGCGGACTCGAGGAACCACTGCTCGAACTGGTCAAGTCCCGCGCCTCGCAGATCAATGGCTGCGCCTGGTGCCTGGACATGCACACCAAGGATGCCCGCGCGCGGGGGGAAACCGAGCAGCGGCTCTACCTGCTCCCGGTGTGGCGGGATGCCCCGTGCTACAGCGCCCGCGAGCGGGCGGCGCTCGCCTGGACCGAGGCGGTCACCCGGATCGACACCGGGGAAGTCTCAGACAGCGTGTATGCCGAGGTACGGGCGCACTTCGACGAGAAGGCACTGGTTGACCTCACGCTGGCCATCATCGCGATCAACGGCTGGAACCGGATGAACGTTGCTTTCCGCACGGCCGTCGGCAGCTACGTCAGCCCGCACGGCCCGGCGAAGCAGCGCTGATGGGGCGTGATGCCACACCGGGCGAGAGCCTGGCCGACCGCATCGGGCGTCTCGGCATACCTGCGATCCGTCGTCACATCTTCCTGTGTGCCGACCAGTCGCAGCCCAAGTGCTGCAGCCGCGAGGCAGGGCTGGAGTCCTGGCAGTACCTGAAGAAACGCCTGGTGGAGTTGCGCCTCACCGGGGCCGGCGGCATCTACCGCAGCAAGGCCAATTGCCTGCAGGTCTGCATGCAGGGCCCTGTGGCGGTGGTCTATCCCGAGGGTGTCTGGTATCGCAGCTGCACCCCGGAGGTCCTCGAGCGCATCATCCAGGAGCACCTCGTCGGCGGACGCGTCGTCGAGGAATTCGTCCTGGCCCGCATGGCGCCCTGACGCGGATTTCCGGCGCCTCGCGCCGGATTCCGGGCTGGCTGCCCGCAACACCCGCAGCCAGGATTCCCCTCCCACACCACGCAGGGGATCCACGATGGACAGACGGCATTTTCTCGCCGCGTTGCTGTTCGCGACGCCGGCGCTGGCGGCGCAGCGCGATGACCAGCAATGCCGGCGCATCAGGCAGCGCCTGGAGGACATCGCCGCGGAACGCCGCGCCGGCTACACCGCAAGGCGTGGACGCAAGCTGCTGGCGCAGCGGCAGAAACTCGAGGAGCAGCGCAAGCTCGGCTGCCGCTAGGGCGATGGGTGGACAGCAGGGTTGGCCCGGCGCCCCGGAAAATACTACCGATGGTGCAACCCCGACAGGAGACCTCGGCAGAACTGCTTCCCGGGACGCCGGACGCAAATTCAGGAATCTGCTCGGGCGCGGGCCTGCCGAACCAACCCGCGGGAGGCAGCGCACGGGGCGCGTGACCTGAAGCCTGTGACAGGCCGGGGCTCGGTTGGAAGGCAGGGCCAGTATATACAGACCAGACCGGGGCCGGGCCGATCAGTCGGCAATCCGGTGGATCACCCCATTTATGTCAAGCCAGCGCTCGGTAAGTATTTGATTCTCCATCGCTGGACCGCAGCTTTTTTCGCATTGCAGTAGTGCCCGGTCGTTCCGCCCGCGACGGTTTGCGCAAGGTTGATGTGGTTTCCCTTGCCAGTCAGCCACTTGCAAATTCAACCGCGCGGACTGCCTGATCCGCCTGCATGCCTTGTCTTTCAGCAGGTTACCCGACCGCGGATCGGCACGACGCAGCAGCTCAGGCCGGGAAAAAGTCGATGGGCTTGGTGGTGGTGACGGTCGCCACGTCCTTGTCCAGGAAGCGGAACATTTTCACCCGGGCCACCAGCTTCTGCAGCAACTCGGCGTCTTCGATCTCCGAGGAAACGACCTCGCAGGCCGACACCGCGCCCGAGGGCTCGATGGTCAGCCGCAGCACCAGCTTGCCCTGCAGTGACGGGTCACGGCGCAGCGCGCGGCTGTAGAGCGCATGGATCGCGCCCTTGTTCTGGTCGAAGACCATCTCGATTTCCTCGCGGCTGCGCGAGGGCTTGCCGCTGGCGCCGCGCGGTGCGGTGTCCGCGGCGGCCGCCATGCCGGCCAGGTTGCTGGTCACCCGGGTGGTGTCGCGCCCGGCGAGCGCCCCGCCGCCCGTGTTGCGGCTGAGCGCCGCGGTGTTGATGCCACCGCTGCCCTGCCCCGCCCTGGCGGTGATCAGCGAGCGCTCCACCCGCGGGGCATCACCGGCCACCGCGCCGAGCTGCCGCGTCGCGGACAGCTTCGCCGTGACATCGGTGTCGCGCAGGTCAGCGAGGTCCTTCTGGAGGGCCAGCAGGCCGGAGCTCTGTGCCTTCCTGCGCGCTTCCTCGCGACGATCCACGGGCACCGGCTGGCGCAACACGGGCTTGGGCTCGACTTTCGCCACCTGCGGCTCGGGCCGGGGCTGCTCCGGCACCGGTGGCGGCGGAGGCGGCGGCTTCGGCTGCTCGACGATGAGCTGCACCACGCGCTCGGGAATCTCCGGTGCCTGGATGTGCGCGGGTTTGACGAGCGGCAGGAACGGCATCAGCAGCGCCACCAGCGCGTAGACGATGAAGGCATTGCGCAGGATGCGCCGGAAGCGCTGCTCGACCTCCGCCCCGGCGGTCCAGGGCAGGTCATAGAGCCGGTATTGGACGTGGACGCTCATGGAGCCCGCCCCCTCAGGCCGCGGTGCGGGGCCGGGCCCGCTCGCGTTCCAGCACGGCCAGCGACACCTTGCCGAAATCGGCGCTGGTGCAGGTGGCCATGACCTTCTTCAGGATGCTGTACGGCACGGTGCGATCACCCATGATGGTGACCTCGCGGCTGCCCGCCGCATCGGGCCTGCCGGGGATGCGCGCGCCCTGGCCGAGCAGCGCCGCCTTCAGCGGCTCGATGACCGGCTCCCCGCCGGCAGCGAGATCGGCGAGGCTGCCCACCAGCCGGCCCGCCACGTAGATGCTGTCGCGGGTCACCATGACCACCACCGTCTCGCGCGGCTTCACGTCGGAGACCGACTGCGGGATGGCGATGTTCTTCGTGTTCGGCAGGATGTCCACGTCCGAGGTGTGCAGCAGCAGGAACACCACGAGGATGGTCATCATGTCGATGAACGGCACCAGCGCCAGGTGCCCCTCGGTGGTGTGCCGCCGCTGGCGGTGCTGCTTGAGGCGGGTGGGCATCATGTCGGCGCATCCCCCACGGCAATGTTCGGGAAGAGTTCGGCACGTGCCCAGCCCTGGCTGCCCGGCACCTCGTAGACGCGCACCGCATCCATCACCTGCACCAGCACGTCGTAGGGAATCGCCGGCGCCAGCAGGATGGTCGCGTCCTGGTGGTCTGGAAATCGCGTCTTCACCGCCCTCAGGTACTCGGCCAGGCCCGCCAGGTCATAGCCGCCGGCCGCCTTCGGCAGGCTCTTCAGCACGCCGGCATCGCGGTCCGACACATCGATGGCTGCATCACGCACGATAACCTCCAGGTGCAGGCCCTGCGGCAGGTCCGGCAGGCTCGCGCTCGCGGCCGGCAGGTTGAGCTCGAGGATGCTGATCCGCGAGAACACCGCGGTGAAGATCAGGAAGAACACCAGGATCACCATCATGTCGATCATCGGCACGATGTTGAGGTCGCCCGCCCCGCGCCGGCGCAGGTGGCGCCGGCGTGCGCGTCTGACGTGCTTCGCGGCCTTCATGGCTCAGGCCGTGCCGCGGGCCGCGGCCGGGTTGCGCGCGACCCCCGGGGACTGGGCCGGACCGGCACCCGTCGCCGGGGACAGGCCCGGGCCACGCTCGGTGATGGTGTTGAGGAACTTCAGTGCCGCCACCTCCAGGCTGTCGATCACCGCGGTGGTCTTCGCCTCCAGGAACATGTGGCTCATCAGCAGCGTGATGGCGACGATCAGGCCGCCGGCGGTGTTGTTCATCGCCACCGAGATACTGGCCGCCAGCAGGCTCGCCTTGTCGGCGGGGTTGGCCGTGGAGATGGCGCCGAAGGCCGAGATCAGGCCGACGATGGTGCCGAGCAGGCCCATGAGCATGCCGATGTTGGCCAGCGAGGCGAGGAAGTGCGTGCGCTTGTCCAGCCCCGGGATGATCTCCAGCAGGCTCTCCTCCATCGCCTTCTCGACATCGTCGCGGCGCGATGTGGCCCGCGCCCGCGACAGCCCGTAGCACAGCACGGTGCCGAGTGCGGAGCCGGATTTCTCGGCGATCTTCATGGCTTCGGTGAGGTTGCCTGCCCTGAGGCTGGGCGTGATCTGCTCCCAGGCCTGGCGGTTCTCCATGCGGACCTTCGTCAGCACGACCCAGCGCTCGATGGCGATGGCGATGCCGGCGACGAACACCGCCGCCATCGGGTAGAGGAAGAAACCGCCGTCGCGGAAGAAAGCGACGATGAATGAATAGATCTCCATGTGCACAGCCTCCTGATCGAAAACACACGCGGGCGCTCCCGCGCCCGGACCAACCCCGGCCTGCGCCCGCTAGCGCGCCTGCCCCGCGGCGGCAGTCCCCGCTGCCCGCGCCGCGTACAATTCATCGAAATAGCGCATCTGTCGGCGAAACACTTCACGGTCCACGGGTGCCAGCGCCTCATCCACGAGGCTGTTCAGCGGCCGCCCGGCCAGATCCGCCGGCCCGGGTTCCTTCCAGGGCACGATGTAGAGGACCTTGGGCAGTTCCTGGTTGCCGCGGATCGCCGTGGGATCGAGATCCAGGCGCTCGGGCGGCCCCCTGGTCGCAGCGCCGGCGGGTGCTGCCGGCTGGCCGGCAGGCGCCGCTGCCTCATCAGCACGGGCGGCACTGACCGCGCCCTGTGCCAGGGCCAGGAGGGCGAGGAGCGCCAGCAGCGGCATCCAGGTCGCGCGCGTCATGGCTTGCCCTCCGCCAGCCGCGCGGCACGCTCCACCGGTCTCGCGCGCCGCTCGAGCTCGGCAATCCACTTGTCGATGTCGGCGCCGGCCGGATCATCCACCACCAGCTCGCGGAACCGCGCGTACTGGGCGAGCGCCAGATCGGGGCGCTGCAGGTAGATCTCGTAGAGCACGCCGAGGTTGAACGCGGCGTTGGCGTAGCCGGGATCGGCGACGAGGGCATTGCGGTACGACTGCTCGGCCGCGGCAAAGCTGCCCTGCTGGCGCTGGATGACGCCCAGGGCATTCCATGGAACCGCGCAGCTGCTGCACACCGCCACCGCGCGCTCGAGCATCGCCTGCGCGGCCGGCAGCTCACCACGCCGTGCCTGGAGCAGCGCCAGGTTGACCATCGGCCCCGCGTGCTCCGGGTATTGCGCCACCAGCGCCTGCAGCTGCGGTTCCGCCTGTGCATCGTCACCGGCCTCGAGGGCCGCGAGCGCCACCGCATGGCGGGCCTGCCCCGCTGCATCGGGAGCCACCGCTGTCGCATCACTCCCTGGCCCGGGCCGCGTGGCCGGGGCCGCGCAGGCGGCCAGCCCGGCCGCCAGCACCGGCAACCACAGGCGTGGCAGCCTCCCCTCAGTCCATCGCAGCCACATAGGCCTCACTCCTTTCGCGGCGCGCGAAACGTGCCGGGCTGAGCGTCTCCAGGCGCGCGAAGCTGCGGCGCACCCATTCATCGAAGACCCCGTCGGCGGCGCGCTCCGCGTTCAGGGTGTGCAGCCCGATGGCCTTTTCCTCGAAGGGGAAGGCCTGCTCCTCGAGGAGCAGCTGGTACTCCGCCTGCTCCTCGGCACCGAGGTTGGCCGGCTTGTCCGAGTCGAGTACCGCGCGACCGAGCGCGTAATAGAGCTCCGCGGTCTCGAACGTGGCCGCGGTGGTGATCTCGCCGACTGCATAGTCGGCCGCCCTGCCATAGGCCGCGAGCGCCAGTTCCATGCGCTGCTTCTTCGCCTTGAGGCTCTTCGCGAGCGGCACGGCCAGGCGCACCTCGAGGAAGGCATCGCGCAGCGGGGCTGCCAGCTCCAGGGAGGCGTGCGCCGCCAGCCAGCGGCTGCGGTCCGTGCGCGCCGCGCCGGCCGCGCCATCGGCAGTGACGATCTCCGCCAGCCAATGGCTGCGGGCAGCGGGATCCCCGGCCTCACGCGCCAGCTCCGCCAGGCGCAGGCGGGCCTCCTGGGCCTCGGGCAGCGGCTGCGCGAAGCGCGCCACGGCCTGCGCGAGCACGCGCTGCTCGGCGGCCCGCTGGCCGGCCTGGCGGTGGAGCCCGGCCGCACGCCACAGCGCCTCGCGCTGCACGTCGGCGCCAAGGCTGGCAGTGGCGGCAATGGCCTCGAACTCGCCGGCGGCTTCCTCGCCGCGGCCGGCGGCCTCGAGGGCCACGGCCAGCTGCTGGGTGACGTCGACGTTGAAGCGGTGGTCCGGGAACTCGCTGCGGAAGCGCCGCAGGACATCCACCGCCTGCGGCCACTGCTGGTCGGCCACCAGCAGCGCGGCGGCATCATAGAGCGCATTGGGCCGGCTGGAGGCGCCAGGGGCAACCTCGGCCACCCGCAGGAAGCCGGCCACGGCGGCGGCATGGTCGCCGCCGGCCCGTGCTGCCTCGGCCTGCCTGTAGACCGAGGCGGCGATGCGTTCCTCGACCTGTGCACGCGCGCTCGCATCACCACCGCCGATGTCGCGCAGGTGCAGGTAGGCGCGCTCGGCCGCGGCGTACTGTGCAAGATCGAACTGGCCGTGCGCCAGCACCGTCCAGGCGACGCGCTCGAGCGCGGGACCGGCCGGCGGCGTGCGCGTGGCCACCTCTCCGGCCACCGCGACCGCGCGCTCCAGCTCGCCCCGCCGGAAGAGGTCCTCGGCCACGCTGGTCTGCACCGCGGCGGCCTGGGGATGCCCGGGGAAGGCGGTGGCGAATTTCAGGCTGTCGTCGATGGCCGCCCGGTGCCACTCCTCGCGGGCGTCACCGTCGAGTGACTTCTCGCGCTCGCGCGCAGCAAGCACCGCCGCGTAACCCGCCTCCGCGGCCTGCGGATGGCTGCCGTAGCCATAGGCCGTGCGCTGGTACTCGGTGGTCGCAGCGGCGAACTCACCACCCTCGAACAGCAGCTCGGCCAGCAGGAAGTTGCGCTGCGCGGACTCCGGGTCATCAGGGAAGTAGGAGAGGTAGCGACGGTACCAGCCGGCCGCCTTCTGGTAGGCATCCGGGGCGCGGGTCTTCTGCGCCTGCTGGTGGTCATGGCTGGCGAGGTCGGCGAGGCTTTCCTTGAGCACCTGCACCACCGCCGGGCGCGAGGCCGGCACGGTGCCGGCCCAGTAGGCGCTGTCGAGGCCGTAGAGCTCGACATACCCGGCCTTGGCCTCGAGCACCTTGCCCGGGAACCTGCCCGCGCCATAGGCGGCGATGGCGCGCGCCTGCAGGTAGGGTGCGCGCGGATGCGCCGGAGTCCGCGTGACGAAGCGGCGGTAGGCGTCGGCTGCATCGCCGTAGCGTTCCTGCGCGAGATACAGGTCACCGAGCCCGCCGTAGATGACATCGGCAAAGGCCACGCCCGGGTGGCGGTCGAGCAGCGCATCGATGCTCGCCAGGCCGTCGAGTTGCGACACCGCGAGGCTCATCGCCCGCAGCGTGTCCTCCACCAGCTCGCGCTCGGCCCTGCCGAGGCCTTCCAGCGGCTGCGCATCGCTGCGGTCACTGACGCCCTGGAGGCGGCGCGCGAGCACGCCGAGGAACGGATCGAGGCACTCCTCGTGGCCGCCGAGCTTGAACAGCGTCCAGCCCTTCTTGTAGAGCGCCTGCTCGTAGAAGGCCCCGGTCTCGCCGGCGGCGATGACGGCGGCATAGGCGCGCTCCGCGCCCGCATAGTCGCGCAGCAGGAACAGGCGCTCGCCGCGGCGGAACTGCGCCTCGGGCGCAACGCTGCTCTGCGGGTAATCACGCACCAGCTGGTCGAGCACGGCCAGGGCGGCCGGGGCATCGCCCACACCCTCACGGGCGCGGGAGAGCGAGTAGAGCACGCCGTCGGCCCCGCTGCGGCCCGGGAACTCCGCGAGGTATTGCCCGTACAGGTCGATGGCCCGGCGGAAGGCGGCCTCGCTGGCGGCCACATCGGCCGCCGCATCGGCCTCCTCGCCCGCCGCCAGGTAAAGGTCCGCCAGCCGGCGCATGGACTGTGCGCGCATGTCGCCCGGCGTGCCGGGCAGCGCCAGGAATTGCTGGTATTCCTCGCGCGCGCGGTTGCCGCCATCGGGCACCGTGGTGCGCAGCTCCGCCTCCGGCGCCTTGCGGCGCAGGCTGCCGATGGTCGCATCCGCGCCGCCGCTGCCGCCGGAAAAGGGCCAGAGCCCCCCGGCGACGACGACCAGGCTGAATGCCGTCATGCTCATCGCGCTGCACCTGGCGCCGGCGTGACGGCCGCCTGGGTGGCCGCCGCGCGGTCATAGAGGGTGGCGAGCGCGAAACGCCCCTGCACGCGATAGCTCGCCAGGCGTTCCTTCCGGGCACCGAGCTCGCGCTCGGCCATGGCCACCAGCACGCCCTCCTGCCGCTGCAGCGTCGCCGCCAGCGCGACCTGCATGGCGTCGATGCGCGGCACGAGCCCGGCGATCCGCGCGGCAAAGGCCGTGAAGCGCTCGGGCTCCCCGGTGCGCACCGTCCCGATCGCCGCCAGGCGGGTACGCGCCGCGGCGATCTGCCGGTCGAGGTCCTGCAGCGTCCGGCGCTGGCGCCAGGCCCGCTCCCTGAACTGCCCGTCGAGGTCCCACAGCAGCACGCCCCGCAGCAGCCGGTGCCGGACGCGCAGCTGCGCGTCCGCACCGGCAAAGCCGGGATCGGCGGCGATCGCCGCCAGCCGCGCCCAGCGGTCCTGTTCACCCGGGGTGGCCAGCACCGCGACATCGTGTGCAGCCACGGCGCGGGCGAGCTCATCGGCCAGCCGGTCGCGCCGCGCCTGCAGTGCCGCGGGATCCACCGTCGCGAGCCGCGCCTCGGTCGCGGGCACGCGGGTGGCGAAGGCCGTACGGCGTGCCTCCACCATGTCGGCATAGGTCACCAGGCGCTGGCGCCAGTCTTCCAGGTGGCGCCCGAGCGCCACGAGGTCACGGTAGTTCTTGAAGCCCTCCTGGAAGGCGTGGTCGGCCATCAGGAGGTACAGGTAGCGCGAGTCCTCGTCATCCGGCACGGTATCCATGTGCCAGTACCAGCGGCCGAGGTCCGGGTCATCGTCCCGCAGCAGCGCAGGCAGCAACGCGCCGCTGCGTGCGCGATCCATCGCCTGGTCGAGCCGGGCGATCTCGGTGTCGAAGCCGGCCAGCGCCCGCTGGTAGCTCTCCACGGCGGAGCCGTGCGCCTCCAGTCGGCCGAGCGCATAGGGCACGGCGAGGAAGGACTCCTGCACGGCGCTGTCCATCAGGTCGCGGTCGATGAGCTCGAGCCAGGGCACCAGCGCACCGCGGTAGTCGGCGCCCATGGCGCGTGCCCAGCCCTCGCCCAGCAGCGCCTTGCTGGCGAACGGGCCGTGCAGGCGCACGCGCCCGAGCACGGGCTGCGCGCGTGCGGCGTCGCTGGCCTGCAGGTACGCGTAGCCGAGCGCCAGGTTGGCCTTGTCACGCAGGTTCTTCTGCTCGGCCGTGGCGGCACCCATGGTGCCGACGCGATCGAGCAGCGCGGTGCCCTCCGCCGTGCGCTGCAGGCGCACCAGGGCCACGCCGAGGTTGTAGCGTGCATAGGCCAGCCAGCTGTCCGGCGCATCCCAGGCGGCCAGCACGCGCTGGGCGCCGTCGTAGTCACCGCCCGCCATGTGGCACTGGGCGAGGAGCATGGGCAGCTCGGCGGCGAGGGCCTCGGGCAACTTCCCGCCGATGCGCCCAAACGCGGCGAGCGCCTCCGGATACAGGTCGCGCTGGTAGCGCAGCTTGCCGAGATAGAACCAGGCGCGGTCGTGCACGGCCGGGTCCGCGCCATCGGCCAGCAGCCGGGTGAAGATCGCCTCGGCCCGCGCGTGCTGCCCGTAGGAGAGGTAGAGCCCGCCGAGCAGGAGTTGCGCCTCGGCTTCATGATGCGGCACGCGGCCTGCATCACGGGCCGCCAGCAGGTGGGTCAGCGCGGTGAAGTCATCCTGGCGGTAGAACTGGAACAGCGCCTCGCCGTAGTAGAGGTCGCGCACGACGGTGCCCGCCACCGGCTCGGCCGCGCGGGGTGCGCTGCCAACGGCCAGGCCACCGGCCAGCAGCAGCCAGCCCAGCCAGTCACTGATTCGCGGCGGACCCCGACGCACCGGTCATTCCCACTCGCGGACCATGAACTCGGGCTGCATCTTGCTGGCACGGTCGGAGATGGCCAGCTCGACATACTTGGCGCCGATGCCCTTGTCGAACTTCAGCGTCGCGCCGCGGCGGTAGTCGCGCTCGTGGGTGCCCTGGCCGGTGAAGATCGCCACCAGCTCGTGGCTGCCGGACTTCAGGTTGCCGAGATACAGGCGGTGGACGCCGCCGCGGTTGAGGGCCTGGACCTCGCGCCCGGTGTAGAGGTACTTGCTGACCGGCTTGCCATCCAGCGTCAGCTGGACGGAGTCGAGGGTGAAGTATTCGCCCACGTCCATGGAAACGAATACCGCCACCTGGGTGTTGGCCGGGAACAGCAGCTCCTCCTCCAGCATGAAGAGCTCGCGGTTGAGGTCGAGGACCTCGTCCTTCAGCTCCTGGACCTGCTGATCCATCGCCTGGCCGGCTGGTGTACCGGCGGCTGGCACATCAGCCATGGCCGGCGCACCCGCCAGCCACACCAGGATCATCCAGCGCCATGCGTGCTTCATAGGTTTCGTGCCTGTCGTTGTCAGCCGGGATGCGCTACTCGGCGAGGAGCGCGCGGAGGCCACGGGTCAGCTCCGCCTGGGAAGCCAGCTGCCCGTCGCGATACTGGCCGCGCAGCTGGCCGCCGCGGTCCACCAGGACGAGGGTGGGCAGCCGGCCGATGTCATAGAGCCGGCCGGTCTCGCCCGCGGGGTCGAGCAGCACCGGGAAGGCGCCGGCGGCGGCGGCGGCGACCTCGGCGGCCGCCTCGGGCCGCGTGTCGAAATCCACGACGAGCACGCGCAGGCCGTCCGCTGCGAGTTCCTGCTGCAGGCGCCGCAATTGCGGCATGCCATCGCGGCAGGCGCCGCACCAGCTCGCCACGAAGGCCAGCGCCACCACCTCGCTGCGGTACTCGGAAAGGCGCAGGTTGACACCGGTGCTGCTCTTCAGCGCAAAGTCGGGTGCCGCCGGCTCATCGGCGCGCGCCAGCCGCGCAGCGAGTCCGATCATCACGATGCTGCAGAGCGCCACCGTGGCGGCCGCCAGGCGGCGGCTGCGCGCGCGTGCGCTGAGGATCTCGGAAGTGTCCTGCGTCCATGCCATCTGCGCCGTCCCGGGTCAGCCTGCAGGCCAACGCACCGGAACACGGGGGACGCGGCGACGGCAGGCACACCCGTCGGCGGGCGGCAGGCCGGCAACCCCGCTATCCGCGGGCCCGGCCAGGCGGGCTCACGGACCGGAGGCTTTGCGTCCCCGCCTCGCGGCGGGTTTGCCCTGGAAAGTCCTGTGGGGAGGCGGGCGCCGAGCGCCGGCGCACGCATCCTGCGCGACATGGTGACAGGGCGCACAGGCCATTCCCGTGACGGCCATCACCCTTCGCGCCGCGACGCGCCCGCCGTGGTGGTGGCAGGCGCAGGCAATTGCACATAACGGCGGGAGGCCGCGCCGCGGCCTGCCGCAGCCGGGCTGCCCATGCCCCGGGCAGGCACGTCAGCGACCCGCGGCAAGCCCCTTCGAGAAACGCACCCGGCGCTGGTCGTCGACCACCACCGCCTCGTAGCCGGGCACCGAGGCGACGATGGCAAGACCCTGGTCCGGGCCCTTGATGAACACCGTCTTGGTGAGGCCCTCGGTCATGACCGCATCGGGCCCGACGATGGTCACGCTGCGCACCCCGCTGGCCGACTTGCCGGTGCGCGGGTCGATGATGTGGTGGTAGCGCTTGCCGCCCTCGATGAAGTAGCGCTCGTAGTCGCCGGAGGTCGAGATCGCCTCATCCACCAGCGCCAGGCGTGTCACCAGCTTGCCGGCATCGTCCGGATCACGGATGCCGACGATCCACGGCGCACCGTGGTGGTCGCCGAGCAGCCGCGTGTCCCCGCCGGCGGTGGCCAGCGCCTGCGTGACCCCGGCGGCGCGCAGCTGCGCGATCACCCGCTCGACCGAGTAACCCTTGGCGATACCGCCGAGGTTGATGCGGGTGCCGGGCATGGTGAAGCGGATGCTGTGGTCGGCCGGATCGAGCACCACATGGCGGTAGTTGATCTCCGGCAGGCGCGCGGCGATCTCGGCATCCGTCGGCTTGACGTGCCGGCGGTAGTCGTAGAGCTGGCCGACGCTGTCGAAGGTGATGTCGAAGGCGCCCTGCGAGAGCACCGACATCTCCAGCGAGCGCTGCACCAGCCCATAGAGCTCGGCGCTGACCGGCACCGGTTCGGTGGCCGCCCGGTCGTTGACGCGGGAGATCTCCGAGTCCGGACGGAAGGTGCTCATCTCCGCCTCGATGCGGTCGAACTCGGCCATCGCCGCGGCGATGAGCCGGCGCGCCTCGGGTTCGCTCTCGTGCCAGATCTCGACGTCGATGCGCGTGCCCATCTTGACCTGGCTGTCGCTGTACCACCCGGCGTGTGCCGGGGCAGCAAGGCCCAGGAACAGGATGGCGCTGAGCGCCAGGAACGGTCGGCTCGATGTCCTCATGTCGGGTACGCCTGCAGCCTGCGGAGGCCGCCAGCGTACCCCAGGGAACCGGCTCAGAACCAGACCGAGAAGAACAGCTGCAGCACGTTGGCCGAGAAGCCGTAGAGCGGCTCGCTGCCCGCGGCCGTGCCGGTGACGCGCAGGTCGCGGAAGTTGTCGTAGTCGTAGGTGAAGTGGTCGTACACCAGGTTGATGGCGCCCTTGTCGAGCAGGTGCGTGAAGCCGATCGGCATCTCGTAACCCACCGCCAGGCGCAGCGCCTGGCTGCTGAAGCTGGCGAGCTCCTTGTCCCGCGCCAGGAAGTTCTGGGCGTCGGCATAGGGGAACAGGTCGCTGTAGAAATCCGCCGCGTTCTGGGTGTAGTAGCGGTACCCGAGTTCGAACGTCCAGCGCCGCCAGGGCTGGGTGTAGCCGACCTCGACCGTGGAGGCGCTGATCCCCCAGCTGTCGTCGTAGTAGCGGTAGCCGGCCGACAGTGCCGCGCGGTAGGGCAGGTAGTACCGGCCGCGCAGCGCCACGGCGCTGCTGTCGCGGGTGCGCGGGTAGACCTCCGCCTGGTAGCTGTAGCCGGTGGCGCTGCCGGCGTCCGCGTAACGCACGCGCCGGTAGGGATTGTTGAGGAAGCCCTCGTCGGCCACCGCCTCGAAGTCGAGGCTGGCGATGAGGTTGCGGGTCAGGACCTGCGAGAGGCCGAGGCGGTAGTGCCAGTGGTCGGCGGGCGCGCTGAAGTCCGTGCCCCGCTTGCCGACGTCGTCGCTGCCGCGCCCGTAGCCCATCGAGAGGGTGGTGAGCCCGCCGAAGACCTCCTGGCTGAGGCCGAGGTTCCAGGTGGTGGCCCGGTAGTCGTTCTCGTCGCTCTTCGTCCAGGCGAGACTCAGCGTGGTGTCACGGTGCAGGTAGTCCACCCCGAGCGTGCTCTCCTTGCGCTCCTCGCTGTAGCGGCTGGCCTGGGTGATGACATCGATGGAGGCGCTGCTGACCGAGTCGACGTAGTAGTTGGCGTTGAGGGAGACGTCCTGGCCGACGCTCTTGCGCACGAGGACGGAGGGGCCGTCGATCTGCACCCCGCCGCCGTCGTAGTAGTGGTAGAGCACGTCGGCGCGGTCCTCCGGGAGGACGCCAGCGCGGACGCCCAGGCTTGCGCAGAGCAGGATGGCGAACGCCGCGGCGGGCCTTGCGGCCGCAGGCCTCCGAAGTCGCTCCCCGATACTCGCCTGGTTCGGAGGGCTGCGGCCTCCGGCCCGTTCCACCTCGAGGTTCCGGGGCATGTGGCCTCCGGTCCGCTCGGCGCTGGCATTCATGTCTGGACTCCACATGGCTAGTTGCAGCCGCAGCCGCCGCCGCTGCTGCCGGTGGCACCGCGCGCGGCCTCGCGGGACTCCTGCACGTGGTGGGTGTAGGCATTGGACACGGGGTGGCGGTCCCAGCTCATGATGGGATCGGCGAGGCGGTCACGCTCGTAGGGCTTGACCCAGGGCTGGACGGCGCAGCCGCCGGCGGCCAGCGCGAGCAGTACCAGGAGCGCGGGGCGGCTGCTCATGGCTTCTCCCGGATGAGGCTGCGGACCTGGTCCTGGTAGGCGTCCTCGGTACCCGGCGTGTAGCCGTAGTGGACGAAGCGGACCTGCCCCCGGCGGTCGATGATGACGGTGCTCGGCATGGCGGTGACCTGGTAGAGCTTGCTGACCTGGTTGGCGCGGTCGAAGAGCACGGGAAAGCTGACCGGGGTGTCCTTCAGCCAGTGCTCGGCGCCGGCGCTGTCCTCCTCGACGTTGACGGCGAGCAGCGTGAAGCCGAGGCCCTTGTAGCGCTGGTAGATCTGCTCGAGGAGCGGCATCTCCCTGCGGCAGGGCCCGCACCAGGTGGCCCAGAAGTTGACCAGCACCACCTGCCCCTTCAGCCCATCGAGGGCCACCTCGCCGCCGGCGCGGGCCGGGAGGCTGAAGCCCGGGGCCGGCCCGGGGATAGCGGCCGCCGGGGCGGCAACAGCCGGTGCCAGCAGCGCCGCGAGCAGTACCACGGGCAGCAATCCCCTGTGCGTCATTGCCAGCATGTCGGTCCTCCTCAGAAGAACACCGTGGCACCGAGGGTGAACTCGATGTTGTGGGTGGTCTTGTCCTCGCCGGTGATGTCGATGTCGAGCATGTGGTCGCGGACGTCGACGTGCAGGGCCAGCCAGTCGGTGGCGAGCACGCGGTAGCCGGCGCCGTAGGTGAAGGTGAAGTAGTCATCCCCCGCGAAGCGGGTGTTGCCCGCGCCGAGCAGCACGTAGAGCGCGCTGTTGAAGGCGTGCCTGCCACCGATGAACACCTCGCCCGGGAGCAGGTTGTAGCCCAGTGACAGGTCGTAGTAGCGGAACTCCCGGTCCTTCGGCGCCAGCAGCGGTGCGCTGCTGCCGGAGAGCACCTCGTAGCTCGTCTTGCCGGTGTCCGTCATGCCGAGGGTGGCCTCGGCGAACAGCCCCTCGCTGATGTGGTAGGCCAGCCGCGCGCCGTACACCGTGTTGCTGCCGAAATCCTCGACGCTCATGAAGCCGACGTAGCCGCCGGCCTCGAAGTCCTCGGTGTCGATCTTCGGCGCCCGCACGTCGCGGCGCTGGACCTGCGGGTCGATCACCGGGCGCACCTGGTCGGCCTCGGCCTCGCGGTCGAGCGTGCTGCCCGCGCAGCCGGCAAGCCCGGCCAGCACCAGCCCCGCCAGGGCCGTCCTCAGAAGAAAAACGCGAATCCTGCTTTCCATTCTTCCACTTCCTCGTTGTCGTCCCGGCTCGTGAACACGATGTCGCCCGCGTACTCGGCGCGGAACATGAAACGTCGGGTCAGCCAGGCGCGCACGCCGATGCCCGCCTGCGCGTACTGGTCGGTGCGGTCCTCGGTGCTGACGAGGCTGGCGCGCGGGCTGACGTGCAGCACGCCGGTGCCGAGCAGCAGGTAGGGCGTGACGCGCCACTCGGGGAACGGCGTGTGCACCAGGCGCACGCCGGCCATCCAGCCATCGGAGTAGTTGCCCGTCAGCTGCGTGGCCATCAGCTCGGTGGTGAAATTGGCCGACATCCGCCAGCCACCGATGAGGGAGATCGAGCTGGCGCCGGCGAAGTCGCCGAAGCTCACGCCCGCCTCCCAGCGCCGCCCGCCGAAGTCATCCCAGCCGGCATTGACGATGGCCAGCGGTTCACCGCCCTCCTGCAGCGTCTTCGCGAGCTGGTCCTCGCGCACCCAGCCCCGGATGCCGCGGTCCGTGCGCACCTGGAACCAGTCGGTGCGCCGCTTCAGCACCTCGATCCGCGCGCCCCGGTCAACCACGTGGAACACGGGGTAACCCCGCCCCGGACCAGTGTGCATCTCGATGTAGGGCTCGGCCACCACGACCGTCAGGAAGTCGTGCTTTGCATAAGCGGGAGCGACCAGGACGAGCGTGGCCAGCAGGGCGATGAACATCCTGGTCGGCATGGGGCCTCAGTTCAGGGGCGCGTCGAAGGGGTTGTTGTAGTACTGGCCGCCGAGGTCGACCCACTCGGCCAGCAACCGGAGTTCGGCGCCGCTCAGCCAGCCGGCATGGCTGCCGCCCGGCAGAAACCGGTCGAAGAAGCGCGACGACTGCAGTGCGCCCGCCGTCGACATCACGGGATTCACCGGCACGGGCGCGAAGACCGGATCGTTGGTGTCCGGGTCGATCCCGACCTGCACCAGGACGTCGCGCAGCACCCCGCCGCTGAGCTCCTGCTCGTTGTCGCCGAAGAAGAGCTCCACGTAGGACTTGAAGTACACCGGGCGGATGTCCGATGCGCCGCTGCTGAGATCCAGCTGTGCCGCGGGGACCTGGGCGGCCGCGTTGCCGTCCACCACGTTGTGGCAGCTGATGCAGCTGTGATCGGCCACCACGACGTTGTTGCCGTCGCGCACCTGACGGTTGACCGACCAGAGCGGGTGGATGTGCGTCTCGTAGTTGATGGTGGCGCGGCAGCCTGGGCCCCAGCTGGCCTGGCAGGCGGCGCTGGCCGGTGCCGGTGTCGAGAGGTCCGCATAGCGCAGGGCGAAACTTGCGTCCGGCGGACGCCCCGAAGCCGCGGCATCGGTCCAGGCATCGTCGAAGCGGATGTCCATGCCCGGCGTGATGGCGCTGCAGCCGGTGGCGCAGGAGATCCGGGCGCGCGCTTCGGCCATGGTCTCGCCGCTGTCGGCGAACAGCGCCGGGCTGGCGCCGGGGAATGGCTGCCCGTCGAGCGCCGCGCCCGGCCATGCGCTGCGGAACAGCCCGTCACGGCCATGCGAGAGGCCGGAGTTGCGGTCGTGGCAGCCGTTGCAGCTGCGCACCTCGCCGGGGCGCAACTGCAGCCAGTTCTGGTGGCGCGCGCTGATGCGCCGCCCCTGGCGATCAAGCACGCTGAGCGCCACCGGCACGTTGGCGGGCACCTTCACCACGACCGAGCCGTCGGGCTCCACCATGGTGTAGCCGAGGATCTCGCGCATGCCCTGGCCGGCCGAGGCACCGAAGGCCGCGGCGTTGAAGTCGCGCACCGTGCGGTCGGGGATGGAGACCGCCTTCTCCAGGCGCAGGAAGCGCGCCGGGCGCTGGTCGGCCGTGGTGAGTGCCGGGTTGGCGGTGGTGGCGATGTCGCGCGAGGCGACGCCATCGATATCGTAGACGCTGCGGATCCTGAGCAGGCCCACGCCCTCGGCCAGCAGGCCGGCATCGAGTTCGCCCGTGCCCTCCTTGTCGAAGATCACCGGTGGCCGCGCGCGGGGCTCGAGCGCCACGACGTCGGTGTACATGAGGCCCTCCTCGGGCACCACCACGGGCAGCTGGGTGCCCGCGCGCGGGTCGTAGACCCAGAGGCCGTAGATGGGCGCTGCCGCCTGCGCACCGGGTGCCGCGAGCCGGTCGGCGGTGCAGGGCATCGGCCGGCCAGCCTCGAGCACGCGGCACTGGCTCCAGCTCACCAGCAGCCGGCCCGTGCCGTCGTGGAGCGGCCAGGCGGATGCATAGGAGCCGCGCGGGGAGATGCTGTCGTCGGTGAGGGCGTCATTGGCGGTCGCCGCGGACTGCGCCGGCCCGTTGAGGATGCCGATGCCGGGCGCCAGCGGCTGCGTGTTGTCCACGTAGTCCGCGGTGTCGATCGCCACCAGGTTGCCCCCCTGGCTGCGCGCGACATAGGGACGCAGGATCACCAGCAGGCGCCCGTCCCCCAGCTCGCGCGGCTTGAGGAACTGCACGATCGCGCCATTGGTGCCCGTCGCGTGGCTGTTGGCGCCGTAGAGCAGCTGCAGGTTCGTGCCATCGGGGTTCATGCGGTAGAGGGACATCCGGTCGACGCTGCCGGCGTTGTCCCAGCGGGTGAAGGCGATCTCGCCGGTGGCGAGCACCGTCGGGTCGAGGTCGTGGCTCTGGTTGAACGACACCTGGTGGATGTCGCTGCCATCGGCGTTCATCACGTGCAGGACGAAGGCGGGCTCGCGCCGGTCCTCGTCGAGGCCCGGGTACTGCGGCTTGCCCTCGTCCACCAGCACGGCGCCGTTCTGGCGCTGGCGCGTGGAGGAAAACAGGATGCGGCCATCGGGCAGGTAGTGCGGTGACACGTCGTGGCCGGCCTCGGCGGTCACATCGCTGGTGATGACACGGTGGAGCACGTCGTGGACCACGTCGTACTCCCAGATGTTCCAGGTCGGCTGGTCCTCCTCATCGGCGTTGGGCACGATCGGCCCGCGCATGGCGAAAAGCAGCTTCTCGCCGTCCCACGAGGGGTCGGGATCGCGGATGTCGTACTGCCCGCGGGTCATGGCCCCGGTGACGTTGCGTGCGGCCGCGCTGGGTGCCGCGCGGTCGCGCACCCAGAGGTCGGCACCGATGTTGAACGTGCGCAGCCGGCGCGCATCCGCGGCCTGCAGCTGGCCCTGCGCGTTGGCGGGCAGCGGCCGCGCGACATAGGCGATGCGGATGTCGAGCACGACGGGATCGGGCCCCTGGCCGCGCCCGATGCTCACGCCACCACCGCTGCCGCCACCGCAGGCGGCCAGCAGCGCGGCTGCGGCCAGCATCCAGCCCATCCTGATGAAATCAACACGCACGCAGTCGCCCCGCGCCAGATACGCCATACAACACACCCGCACCCATCCAAGACCCGCACGAAGCCTGAACCCGGGGCATGGACCGACGCAGCGGAGCTAACGTAATCCATGCCGAAATCGCCGGACTGTTAAGGCGGTCACAGAAGGGGTTGGTGACCCGGGGCCTACACTGCGTCCGCGGCGCGTGGGGTGCCGCGTTGTGCGAACGGGTGTTGTATGCATGGCGGGTATTTGCGGAAGCCCTTGCAGGCTTCCCTGGGGACTTGCATCACGGATCCGCGGCTGCGGGGCGGCGGCCCGGCGCTCGCCCGTGCCTGCCTGCTCGCGGGGCTGCTGGCCGTGGCCCTCACCGCCGCAGCGGGGCCGCGCGAACAGGCCAGGCGCATGCACGACCGGCTGGCCGGCGTGCCGCCGACGGCGGCGACGCTCGATGCGATGGCCGCCGACATCTCCGGCGGCAATGCGCTCGATGCGGCCTACGCCGCCATGGAATCACCGTCGTTCTACAACGTCACCCTGAAGAACTTCGTCGCGCCCTGGACCAACAAGTCGCACTCGGCCTTCGTGCCGCTGAACGATTACACCGCCACCGTGGTCGGCATGGTGCGCGATGACGTGCCGTTCAACACGCTGCTGTCGGCCAACATCCTCTATGTCGGTGCACCCGCGCTCGGCCTGCCGGCCTACTCCATGACGAGCAACGCCCACTACCAGGCCATGGACGACCAGGGCGTGGACCTCAAGAGCGGACTGGTGCAGACCACCCAGACTGCCGTCACCGACCTGCCGCCCGCCGCCGTCGCCGGCGTGCTCACCACGCGGGCGGCGGCCGAAGCCTTCCTCATCGCCGGCACCAACCGCGCGATGCTCGACTTCACGATGCAGAACCAGCTCTGCAGGAACCTCGGGGCGATCAAGGACTCCTCGCTGCCGGTCGACCGCATCCCGCAGGACGTCTCGCGCTCCCCCGGTGGCGACAGCCGCGTCTACCTCAACGCCTGCTCCGGCTGCCATACCGGCCTGGACCCGCTGACCCAGGCCTTTGCCTTCCACAACTGGGACCAGGCCGCCGCGCGCCTGGTCTACACCGCCGGGCAGGTGCAGCCGAAGTTCCTGATCAACGCGGACAACTTCAGGACCGGCTACGTCACACACGACGACCAGTGGGTGAATTACTGGCGCCGCGGCCAGAACCGCCTGCTGGGCTGGGCCACCAGCGGGCCGGGCAGCAGCGGCACCGGCAACGGCGCGGCCTCGCTCGGCGCGGAACTGGCCAACAGCGACGCCTTCGCGCGCTGCCAGGTGGAAAAGGTCTTCCGCAACGTCTGCCTGCATGATCCGGTGAACGGCGCCGACCGCGGCCAGGTGAACGGCATGATCAGTTCCTTCAAGGCCAGCGGTTACCGGCTCAAGCGCGTGTTCGCCGAGGCCGCCGTCTATTGCAGGGGGGACTGAACATGGACCACAACGACGCACCGCGCAGCGCCCTGCAGCTGCCCCAGGCCCTGCGCCAGACCCTGTGCCAGACCCTGCGCCACGCGCTGCTCGGCACTGCCGCCGTGCTGCTCGCCGCCTGCGGCGGCGGCGCCGGCGTGACCGGCAACCCGAACCTCTCCGGCAGCAATTCCGGGGTGTCGGCCTACCACGGGCCGGCGCCGCAGACCACCGACGTCCAGTCCTTCATGTCGGCGCTGTGGGTCAATGTCCGCAAGGGCACCCCCGCCGATTGCGGTGCCTGCCACGCCACCGGCGGCGGCCAGGCGCCGCTGTTCGCCCGCGAGGACGACATCAATCGCGCCTACGATGCCGCCAACACCGTGGCGAACCTCGCCGACCCGCCCTCCTCGCAACTGGTGCGCAAGGTGGCCGGCGGCCACCACTGCTGGCTCGGCAGCGACAGCGGGAGCCTCGGCGCCTGCGCCGACATCGTCACGCAGTGGATCCAGAACTGGGCGAATCCCACGGGAGTCGCCAGCGCGCGCCAGATCCAGATCAGGCCACCGGTGCTCAAGGACGTGGGCCAGAGCCGCGCCTTCCCGGCCGACCCGACGCTGTTCCGCACGCTGCTGCACCAGCCGATCCTCACCGAGTACTGCGCCGCCTGCCACAGCTCCAGCGCCGCCAAGCCGGAGCAGCCGTTCTTCGCGGACGCGGACGTGGCGCGGGCCTACGACGCGGCCCGCCCGAAGATCGATCTGGACCACCCGGCGGAATCGCGCCTGGTGGTGCGCCTGCGCGAGGATTTCCACAACTGCTGGAGCGACTGCGCCGCCAATTCCGCCGAGATGCAGGCGGCCATCGAGGCCTTCGCCGCCCAGGTCCCGGTCAGCGGCGTCGCCGCCAACCTTGTGGTGAGCAAGGCGCTGCGGCTCGCCGATGGCACGGTGGCGAGCGGCGGCAACCGCTACGAGGCCAGCCAGATCGCGCTCTGGGAGTTCAAGGAGGGCGCGGGCACCACCGCGTTCGACACCAGCGGCGTGAACCCGGCCATCAACCTGACGCTCACCGGCGACATCGGCTGGGTCGGCGGCTGGGGCATCGACATCAGGTCGGGCAAGGCGCAGGGCTCCACCCTGGCGAGCCGCAAGCTGCACAGCCTGATCAGCGCCACCGGCCAGTATTCCATCGAGGCCTGGGTCGCGCCGGCCAACGTCACGCAGGAGAACACCCGCATCGTCAGCTACTCGGCCGGCACCATGGCGCGGAACTTCACCCTCGGCCAGACGCTCTTCAGCTACGACTTCTACAACCGCAACGCGGGCAGCACCGGCAACGGCGAACCGCGCCTGTCGACCGCGGATGCCGCACGGCGGCTGCAGGCCAGCCTGCAGCACGTCGTGGTGACCTATGACCCGGTCAACGGCCGGCGCATCTACGTCAACGGCGAGTACACGGGCGACCCGGACACTCTGGGCGGGGCCAACCTCGCCGACTGGGACAATTCCTTCGCCTTCGTGCTGGGCAACGAAGTCTCCGGGGACCGCCAGTGGAAGGGCGTGCTGCGCATGGTCGCCATCCACAACCGGGCGCTGACCCTGGGCCAGGTGCAGCAGAACATGGCGGCGGGCGTGGGCGAGAAGTACTTCCTGCTGTTCTCCGTGGCCAGCCAGGTCGGCGTACCCGATGCCTATGTCATGTTCGAGGTGGCGCGCTTCGACACCTACAGCTACCTGTTCCAGAAGCCCGTGTTCATCGTGCTGGCCGACACGCCGCCCCCGCTCAACATCCGCGTGAAGGGCCTGCGCATCGGCATCAACGGCGTGGAGTCGCGGGTGGGGCAGGCCTATGTCAACCTCGACACCACGATCGGCGCCTCCGGCCAGTCGCTGGGCAGCGTCGGCACGGTGATCCCGCTCAACCTCGGGCCCGACGGCGATGAGTTCTTCCTGACCTTCGAGGTGCTGGGCAGCCACACGGACGTGCGCACCGAACCGGCGGTCGTCGTGCCGCCGCCACCGCCGGACGGCTCGCCCAGGCCGGACATCGGCGTGCGCATCTTCGACGACATCAACGCGACCATGGCGCAGGTGACCGGCGTGAGTGCGCAGACGCCGGCCGTGCGCCAGACCTATGCCCGCGTCAAGCAACAGCTCCCCGCGGTGGAGAACATCGAGGGCTTCCTGTCGGCGCACCAGGTGGGCGTCGCGCAGCTGGCCATCGAGTACTGCAATGCGCTGGTGGACAGCGTCCCGCTGCGCAGCGCCTTCTTCCCCGGCTTCAACTTCGCCCAGCCCGCGGCCCAGGCCTTCGACACCCCGGCGGAGCGCGACCTGCTGCTCGATCCGCTGGTGGCGCGGGTGCTGAACACCAACCTCGCCACCCAGCCCTCGGCGGAGATGAAGGCGGAGCTCGACAACCTGGTCACGCGGCTCACGGCCTGCGGCGGCAGCTGCGCCGCGGACCGCACCGCCGTGGTGGCGAAGGCCAGCTGCGCGGCTGCCCTCGGCAGCGCGGGCATGCTGGTCCAGTAGGATCGGACGAGGCACACCCCATGACACGCAGACACGATGGATTCGGCCTGGACCAGCCGTTGCGCCACCCGGGCCACCACCGGCCGGTCACCCGCCGGCAGTTCATCGCCCAGGGCTTCGCCCGGGGCGGCGCGGTGGTGCTCGGCTCGGGCATCTTCAGCCTGTTCGCCAACCCGCAGGCGGCGCGGGCGGCACTCTCGCCCGACCTCCAGGCGCTGCTCGGCCCCTGCGGCATCTCCAACCTCGGCGCCGGCAAGATCCCCTTCATCTGCTTCGACCTGGCCGGTGGCGCCAACATCGCCGGTTCCAACGTGCTGGTGGGGCGCCAGGGCGGGCAGCAGGACTTCCTCACGACCGCGGGCTACGGCAAGCTCGGCCTGCCGGGCGACATGGTGCCCGCCTCCGGCACCAGCAACTTCATCGACAGCTCGCTCGGCCTCGCCTTCCACAGCGACAGCGCCTTCCTGCGCGGCATGAAGACGAAGCTCTCGGCGGGCACGATGGCCGCCGTCAATGGCGCGGTGATCCCCGCACGCTCGGAGAACGACACCGGCAACAACCCGCACAACCCCATGTATGCCATCTGGCGCGCGGGTGCGGACGGCGAACTGCTGACGCTGATCGGTTCGCAGAGCTCGGACTCCGGCGGCAACTCCATCGCCCCGCCGGCGATGATGGATCCCGCCGTGCGCCCCACCAAGGTGGACCGCAGCAGCGACGTCACCGGCCTCGTCGACACCGGCAAGCTGGTGGGCCTGCTCAACCAGGATGACGCGGTGGCGGTGATGGAGTCCATCGCCCGGATCAGCAAGAGCAAGCTCGACAAGGTGAACACGAAGGTCAGCACCGACGCCGTGATCAAGGACCTCGTGCGCTGCGGCTACATCAAGTCCGCCTCCATCACCGACCGCTACGGCGACCCCTCCGCGCTCAACCCGGACCTGGACGCGCACATCCGGGGCGGCAGCGGCATCTTCAGCCCGGCGGAGTTCGACGGCGATGCGGAATTCCGCAAGACGGCCGCGGTCATGAAGATGGTGGTCAACGGCTACGCGGGCGCGGGCACCATCACCATGGGCGGCTTCGACTACCACACCAGCGACCGCTCCACCGGCGAGCTGCGCGATTTCCGCGCCGGTGTCTGCATGGGCGCCTGCCTGGAATACGCGGCGCGCGTGGGCGTGCCGCTCATGCTCTACGTGTTCAGCGACGGCTCGGTCAACTCCAACGGCATGGTCGACAACTCCGCCAACGGCCGGGGCAAGGGCGTGTGGACCGGCGACGACCAGAACACGGCCGCCAGCTTCTTCCTCGTCTACAACCCCGGCGGCCGCGCCATCCTGTACACCGGCGACGGCCGTCCGGCGGAACGCCACCAGCAGCTCGGCTGGTTCCAGGCCAGCGGCTCGGTGGACACGACGGGCTCGCCCGCCGCCAACAACGTCAACCTGCTGGTGGAGACCGTGGCGCTCAACTACATGGCGCTGCACGGCGAGCAGGGCCAGTTCACCACCCTGTTCCCCACGCACGGCCTCGGCCCGCCGGCGCTGCGCGACTCGCTGGTCGCCTTCAACCCGATCGTCAACGGCAGGATATGAACCGCCGCCGGGGCCGCCTGCCCGGCTGGCTGCACTGCCCCTCCCCGCGGGCTCACAGCCAGCGCATCAGCAGCGTGCGGTCCCAGTTGCGCCTGACGGAGTCGTGCTGCCGCTCGCGATTGCGGCACCAGAAGTCGGCATCCTTCACCTGCGCATCGCCCGCGAGGCGCTGGTGGCGATGCGCCTGCAGGTCGCTTGCGACGCGGCACTCCGGCTGCTGCTCGCAGAGCATCGGATAGGCGGCGTAGCCCCGCATTTCCCGCGGCACCACCGAGTCCAGCGGCTCGCCGTGGAAGGGCAGCGCGAGCACCCGCCGGCAGGCCGCTGCCGAGAGCAGGTAGGCGTGCAGCGCACTGAGCCGGCAACGCACCACGCCGGGATAGGGAATCCGCCACATGCGCCCGAGGATGCCACCGAGGTAGAACAGCCCGGGATCGCGCCAGCGCAGGAAGCGGTTGATGTGGGCGAGGTGCGCGGCGTCGGGCATCCGCAGCGTCGCATCGTCCTCCAGGATCAGGACCCGCCGGAGCCCGCGCTCCACGGCGATCTGCGCGCAGCGCTGGTGCGAGTGGTAGCAGCCGCGCTCCGGATCCTCCCGGTCGCGGTCGACCAGGACGAACTCCACCGGCAGGCCCAGTGGCGCGAACTGCTGCAGCAGCTGTTCGCGGCGGTCGGCACGCTCGCGCAGGCTGATGCACAGCACCGCATCCACGGCCAGTGTCTGCGCCTGTCCGCTCACGCCTGGAACCGCCTGGCAATCGCTGGATGCATGGCGGGCGGATTCTGCCACAGACATAATGAGTCGATGCAGCCGCCCGCGCACATCCATCTGCTCGAACCCCAGTGGACCGGGCACGGGCCGCTCTGGCTGCGCTACCTGGTCGAGGCGTTCCTGCCCTGCGTGCCGCGGATCACCATCACGCATCCCGACCGGCCCGATTACGCCCCGCTCATGGATCTCGCCGCGGCATCGGCCGGCCGGGTGGTGGTGCGCGCGCTGCCCTGGCGTGACGGGCGTGATGCCTGGCGCGGCATGGTGCAGGGCGCAGGCAGCCTGGGGGCGGACCTGACCATCCTCATGTTCCTCGACACGCTCGTGCAGCAGGCGGCCGACGAACCGCTCGACCGCTTGCTGGCCTCCCGCGTCTGGGGCCTGTGGTTCCTGCCGGCGCCCCGTCGGGAACTAACCGCCTGGAACCCGCGCTTCCTCGTGAGCGCCAGCTACCGCAAGAAGCGGCGCGAACAGCAGCTGCTGCGCGCGCCACCGCGCTGGCTCAGCGGAGCCTGGGTGCTCGACTCCTCGCTGGCCGGGCGGATCTCGCCCCGGCCGGGGCAGCGGATCGATGTCCTCCCGGACCCCTGGCCGTCGCAGCCAGGGCTGTCGAAGGCCGGGGCGCGGGCGCGGCTGGGGCTGCCGGCCGACCAGACGCTGTTCCTGCACCCCGGGACCGACCATCCGCGCAAGGGACTCCCGGATGCCATCGCCGCCTGGGGCCTGCTCGAAGACCTGCCGCAGGCGATGCTGATCCGCGCCGGCATCACGGACGAACCAGCCCGCACGGCACTCCAGCCGCTCCTGCAGGCCGGGCGGGCCCGGCTGGTCGACCGGCGCCTCGACGACGAGGAACTGGATGCCTTCCTCTGCGCGAGCGACTGGATCCTGCTGCCCTACCGCCGGCACGAGGGCTCCTCCGGCCTGCTCGCCGGCGCTGCGGCAGCCGGCAGGCCGGTCATCACCTCCGGCTACGGCGTCGTGGGCGCCCGGGTACACGAATTGGGGCTCGGGCTGACCTACGCGCACCTGTCCGTGCCGGCGCTGGCCGGCGCCGTGCGGGAAGCCTGCGCCACCTCCGGCGGGCGCTTCGGGCCGGGACTGGCGACCTTCGCCGGGAGCCACACCGTCGAGGCCCTCGCGCGACAGCTCAGGCAGTCGCTCGGCCTGCCAGCCGCCTGAGGCCTGGCTGCCCGCCGGTTCATTTCAATTGCAAAGACTCTTTTACAACGACATGATTTGTAGTAAGTTAAATCCCCCGCCCGGAAGGTCTCGTCAAGAAGGTCCGCGGGCAGTCCCTCACAGGAGGAAAGGACCATGACGAGACTGACTGCCATCCTGCTTGCCCTGGCCTGCGCGACCGCCAGCAGCGCCGCCACGGCTTCCGACCTCGACTACCGGGTGGACACCGCCACCCAGATCCTGCAAGACCTCAAGCGCATCCCGGAAAACGCCGTGCCTCCGGCCCTGCTGAGCCGCGCGTATGCGGTAGCCGTCATCCCCGGCGTCATCAAGGGCGGGTTCATCCTCGGCGGCAGCTTCGGGCGCGGCATCGTCGTCGCCCGGCGTGCCGACGGCCAGTGGAGCAACCCGGCCTTCATCCAGCTGGCGGGCGGCAGCCTCGGCTTCCAGGCCGGCGTCCAATCCACCGACCTGGTGCTGGTCTTCAAGACCCAGCGGGCGCTCGATGGCCTCTCCAACGGCAAGATCACCCTGGGTGGCGATGCCTCCATCGCCGCCGGCCCGGTCGGCCGCCAGGCTAGCGCCTCCACGGACCTGGAGATGCAGACGGAGATCTACTCCTACGCCCGTACCCGCGGCTTCTTCGCCGGCGTGGCGCTCGATGGCAGCGTCCTGTCCATGGACCGCGAAGCCAACGGCGAGTACTACCAGGGCGAGAAGAGCGCCTCGAAGATCCTCACCGACACCAGCATCCCGGCGCCCGTCTCGGGCCGGCGCTTCATCGACACCCTGGCCGCCATTGCCCCGGCGATGCCCGGCCAGGGCAGCAGCCGCGCGGCAGCCGCCGATCCGGACATGCACGCGGCGCCACCGCCGGGCGCACGCACCTACGGCATCGATGACAGCGCCCCGGCGCTGCCGGCCGGCGGGGGCGCCTACTAGCGCCGCCCACGGCCACGTTTCCTCCGCATTGCGGCCCGTCGCTTCAAGCCCGGGCCGCTTTTTTTCGGTTCGGGAGGGTAGGGACAACCCGCTGCCCTCAACTGGGGATTATTGCGTGCCCGCTGACACGCTGGCCGGCCCGTAACCCACCGAAGCCGGCTTTTCACCACAGGCAGTTATGCACAAAATGTGCATTGTTCCAGGTCGGCAGAAACATATACACTGGTTGCATATCCGGTCAAGTCACAGGACCGGCCTCGTGCAGCTCGTGGCTTGCACTTTTGAGCACCCGTTCCACCGTCCCGAGCACGTCATGCCCAAGACCAAAGCACGCACCAGCGACTTCGGCAGCCGCCTCACCGAGCTGCGCAAGGCCGCCGGCTACACCCAAGTACAACTCGCCGCCGAACTCGGCACCACGCAGCGCATGATCGCCTACTACGAGAGCCGCGCCGAGAAAGCCCCCGCGGCGCTCCTGCCCAAAATGGCCGCAGCGCTCGCCGTCAGCGCCGATGAGCTGCTCGGCATCAAGCCGCTGCGCAAAGGCCGCAAGCCCGACACCCAGCTGCATCGACGCCTGCAACGCATCGAACAGCTCGACCCTAAAGCCAAGCGCCAGATCACCCAGCTCCTCGATACCTTCATCGAGCGCGAGGAACTCAAGCAGCGCGTCAGCGCGCAGGAAGCCAGCCCATGACCACCATCCAGATCGAACTTCCGGATGCCACTGCGCAGGCCGCGCGCGCCGCAGGGCTCCTCACCCCCCAGGCCCTTGATCGGCTCCTGACCGAGGCGCTCAAGCGCCGCGAGGCCGCCGACCGATTACTCTCGATCGCCGACCGTGTCGCGGCCGCCGGCATACCGCCAATGAGCGAGGAGGAGATCCAGGCCGAAATCGACGCCGTGCGCGCCGAGCGTCGAGCCCGTGCGCGCGATCGTTGACACGAACCTGCTGATCGCCGCGGTCCTGTGGCGTGGCCCGCCGCATCGGCTCCTGGAGCACGCACGCGGCGGCGCACTCACCCTGGTCAGCAGCCCGACCCTGATCGCTGAGCTGGAAGAAGTGCTCGCGCGCAAGAAGTTCAGCACCATCCTCGCCCGCGCCAGTCTCTCGCGCGAGCATGCCTTCGCGCAGCTGCGTCAACTGATCGTTATCGTCGACGCCCCACCGTTATCGGTGCCGGTTTGCCGCGACCCCGACGATGACCATATTCTCGCCGCCGCCCAGGCCGCCGAGGCCGACTCGATCATCACTGGCGATCACGATCTGCTCGCCCTCGGTGCCTTCCAGGGCATCCCCATCCGCACCGCCCGCCAGGCGCTCGCCATCCTCGATTCCCCAGCCTGACCCGTTCCCCGGGGCATCGGTGCCAAGGAGTCCGATACATGAGTGATCCGCCGGCACGCCACGCAACCCGCCGGGTCGTGCTCACGCCCCCGCCCAGCAACCCCCGCCTGCAGGCCTGCGTGCTCAGCGTCGAGTGCGCCGAGGACGAGGAGATCGAGTGGCAGTGTCGCCTTGAGTTGCAAGTAATCTGCGGTGGCTCCATCAGGGCCAACGATCTGCATATCCCAGCCAGGCTGATTCAGCGAGTCTGCCAAGACGGCGTTATAGCCATCGGGAAGGGACCTATCAGGATTTTTGTGTGCGAGGCATATCATGACAATACGAAGGAGTCAGTATGCCGATCAAGCACAAGAGAGCGAAGGGCCTGAGTCGCGAGCCTGAGGTCAGGATTCCGGCGGAGCTGCTGGACCATGTGGTGCAGGGGCCGATGACGGCTGGTGAGGTCAATGCGGTCTGCCGGGCGCTGAAGAAGGCGGTGATAGAGCGGGCCATGGGCGCGGAGCTGAACCAGCACCTGGGCTACGCGCCCGGCGAGGGCCGGCCGGACGGCCAGGGCAACCACCGGAACGGGACCAGCGGCAAGACCGTCCTGACCGACGACGGCCCGGTGCG
>JADYZO010000137.1 GCA_020853135.1 Gammaproteobacteria bacterium | reverse complement strand
GCGTGAACCCTCGTTCCAGCAGCCACCGGATGTGTGCTCGTTCATCAAGACAAAGATGCTGATAGTTCTTGGTCATGCCAACACATTAACCTCGTCAATGTGTTGCACTTCAGTTTAGAGCCCGCCCCCTGAAAAATCCGCGTCCGGCGCAGGAAAAGCAGCCAGCCGTCCGGAGACCTCCGGAAGGTGCCCGCGGGCTACGCGGACCGGCCCGCGCGCTTGCGCAGCCGCAGCCCGGCGGCAGCCAGCCCGGCCAGCAGCAGGGGCAGCGTTCCCGGCAGGGGGACCGGGTTGAGCTCGAAGTTGTCGAACGCGACCTTGATCCCGGACACGGGGGAGGGGGAGAAGATGCCAAAGCCGATGAGGCGGTCGCGACCGCCCTCGCCCGCCTGGCTGAACGTGCCGATCACGCTCCAGCCCGCACCGTTCCAGTAGGCGCCCTGGACGGTATCCCCGATCCGTTCCAGGCGCAGCCGGCCGGCGAGGTCCGTGGTGGGGGTGCCGAGGATGCCCTGGCCCGTGAAATCCGTGAGGTAGACCTCGCCGACCCGTGTCGGGTCGTACTGCGGGTCGCTGATACGCTCGATGGCCAGCTGCTCCGTCGGGCTGTAAAAGGCGTTCAGCACCACCCGTTCCAGGTTGGCAGCCGGCCAGCCGAGCAGGGTGTAATCAACCGTGGCGGTGAAGTCCCCGCTGACCGGTGGCACCAGGCCCATCGCGGCAAAACCGCCGCTGCCCTGGGTCATCTCGATGCGCCCGTTCACGGCCTCGAGTGTCGAGCCGCCCTCAGCAGTGGCGGTCCACCATCCTGGATCGATGACCCCGCTGTCGAAGTCATCCGAATAGCTGATGGCATTGGCCATGGGCGCGGACAGGCACAAGACCCCGGCGAGCAGCCAGGACGGGCCGGAAAACCTGCGGGACTGGGAACCCATGAGCGCACTCCCTGTGGTGGCAGCGGGCCTGTTCTTCCGTGGCGGCCCTTTTGTTCAGTCTACACGGGCAGACCCACCCCAACAATCGGGACCGGGCAGCCTGGCAGCCCTACTCCACCGTCACCGACTTGGCGAGGTTGCGCGGCTGGTCCACGTCGGTGCCGCGCAGGATGGCGGCGTGGTAGGCGAGCAGCTGCAGGGGCACGGTGTACACGGCCGGTGCCTGCAGGTAGGTCACGTGCCTGGGCATCTGGATGACGTTCACGCCCTCGCTGGACTCGAAGCCCGAGTCCGGATCGGCGAAGACGAAGAGTTCACCGCCCCGGGCCCGCACCTCCATGAGGTTGGACTTCAGCTTCTCCAGCAGGTCGTTGTTCGGCGCCACGGTGATCACCGGCATGCCGGCATCCACCAGCGCCAGCGGCCCGTGCTTGAGCTCGCCGGCCGGGTACGCCTCGGCGTGGATATAGGAGATTTCCTTGAGCTTGAGCGCACCCTCCATGGCGATGGGGTGCAGGATGCCCCGCCCGAGGAACAGCGCGTGGCGCTTGTCCACGAAACGCTCGGCCAGCTTCTTCATCGCGGGGTCGAGCACGAGGGTCTTCTCGATCAGCCCGGGGATCTCGACCAGCCGCGACACCAGGCCCCGCTCGCGTTCCCCATCGGTGCCGCGATGCTTGGCCAGCGCGATCACCAGCATGGTCAGCGCCGCGATCTGCGTGGTGAAGGCCTTGGTGGACGCCACGCCGATCTCCGGACCTGCGCGGGTCAGCATCACCAGGTCGGATTCGCGCACCAGCGAGCTTTCCGGCACATTGCAGATGGCAAGCGAGGACAGGAACCCCTCCTGCTTCGCCAGGCGCAGCGCTGCCAGGGTGTCCGCGGTTTCACCTGACTGGGAGATCGTCACGAACAGCGTGTTCGGCGTCACCACCGGGTTGCGGTAGCGGAATTCGCTGGCGATCTCCACGTTGCAGGGGATGCGGCAGACCTGCTCGATCAGGTAGCGCGCCACCGAGCCTGCGTGAAAGCTCGTGCCGCAGGCCACGATATGCACCGCCTGGGTGCGGCGGAAGATGTCGGTGGCATCCGGGCCGAAGGCGGCCTCGAGCAGCCTGCCGTTGGCCACGCGCTCTTCCAGCGTCTGGGCCACGGCACGTGGCTGCTCGTGGATCTCCTTGAGCATGTAGTGCGGATAGGGGCCCTTCTCCGCGGCGTCCGCGGACAGCTCGCTCTCCTTCACGGGACGGTGGACCGCCTGCCCGTCCCTGTCGAGGACGCGGATGCCGGTGCGGCGGACCTCGGCGACATCGCCCTCCTCCAGGAAAACGAAGCGGCGCGTCACCGGCAGCAGCGCGGAGACATCCGAGGCGACGAAATGCTCACCCTCGCCGATGCCGATCACCACGGGACAGCCGCAGCGGGCCAGCACGAGCAGGTCGGGGTTGGCCTGGCTCATCACGACCAGGGCATAGGCGCCCTGCAACTCGGCCACGGTGGCGCGCACCGCCTCGAAGAGGTCGCGGCTCCCCTTCTTCAGGTGGTAATGGATGCGGTGGGCGATGCACTCGGTATCCGTGTCGGAGGTGAACACGTAGCCGAGCTTTTTCAGCTCCTCGCGCAGGTCCTCGTGGTTCTCGATGATGCCGTTGTGGACGATGGCCAGGCCGTCATGGGAGACATGCGGGTGGGCGTTGCGCTCGGCCGGGACCCCGTGGGTGGCCCAGCGGGTGTGGGCGATGCCGACCGGCGCATCGAAGGGCTCGGTATCGAGTGCCGCCTGGAGTTCGGCCACCTTGCCCTGGCGGCGCTGGCGGCGCAACGCGCCGTTCTTCAGGACCGCGAGGCCCGCGGAGTCATAGCCGCGGTATTCGAGGCGGCGCAGGCCCTGCATGAGGATGGGCACCACGTTGCGCCCGGCGATGGCTCCGACGATTCCGCACATGATTGTGATTATGTCCTGTCGGCGGTCTGGGAATGAAGGGGATTATCCGGCAGCCGGCCGGGAGTCGCCCGAGACCAGGTCGCAGTTCGGTGCCGCAAAGGCCGCGCTGGCGCCTATTTGCGCACCCTGGCGGGCCGCTTCCAGCCGGCGATCGTGACCTGCCTGCTGCGGGCCACCGTGAGCTGTCCGGGCGGGGCGTCCTTGCTGATCGTGGACCCGGCCCCGATCGTCGCCCCGGCGCCCACCTCCACCGGTGCCACCAGTTCCACCCCCGAGCCGATGAAGGCATGGTCACCGATGACGGTGCGGTTCTTGTTGGCACCGTCGTAATTGCAGGTGATGGTGCCCGCGCCCACGTTGACGTGCTCGCCGATGGTGGCATCACCGATGTAGGTCAGGTGGCTGACCTTGCTGTGGCGGCCGATGGTGCTCTTCTTCACCTCGACGAAGTTGCCGATCCTGCCGTCGCCGACGAGCTTGACACCGGGGCGCACACGCGCGAACGGCCCGATCTCGCAGCGCTCACCGACATCGGCCGACTCCAGGACGCAGTGGCTGTGGATGACGCTGCCCGTGCCCACACGGGAATCACGGATGCGGGTGAAGGGCCCGACGATCACCCCGTCACCGAGGCTGACATCGCCTTCGAAGAGGACATCGGGGTGGATGGTGACATCACGGCCGCAGCGCAGGCTGCCGTGGACGTCGATGCGCGCGGGATCGACGAGTGTTACGCCCGCCTGCAGCAGGGTCGCGGCGGTACGCTGACGCAGCACGCACCCGGCCGCGGCGAGCTGGGCCTTGTCGTTGATGCCCATGACCTCATCGACCGATCCCGCCGCCACGGCGGCGACGCCCATGCCCGCCTTCACCGCCAGCCCGACGACATCGGTCAGGTAGTACTCCCGCTGGGCATTGTTGGCACGCAGGCGCGCGGCCATCCGGGCGAGCGCGCCGGCCGGGCAGGCCATGAGCCCCGTATTGATCTCGCGGATGGCCCGCTGTGCGGGCGTGGCGTCCTTCTCCTCGACGATGCCGATGATGCCGCCACGACGGCCGGCAGCGCGGATGATGCGCCCGTAGCCGGTGGGGTCGGCAAACCCGGCCGTGAGCAGCGCCAGCTTGCCCTCGCGCGCCCTGGCCACCAGCCGGCGCAGCGTGGCGGGCTGGACCAGCGGGACATCGCCGTAGAGCACCAGCACCACGTCCCGTGCGGGGATCCGCGGCAAGGCGAGGCGCACGGCATGCCCGGTGCCCTGCTGCTCGGCCTGGTGGACCCAGCTGATGCGCTGGTCGGGGAAGGCCGCCCGGACGCGCTCGCCACCGTGGCCATGCACGACGCGGACCTCGCGGGGCCTGAGCGCGGCGGCGGCCGCCAGGACATGCGCCAGCAGGGGACGTCCGGCCAGCGGGTGGAGCACCTTGGGCAGGTCCGAGCGCATGCGCTTGCCCTGTCCGGCGGCGAGGATCACGACGGTGGTGGCCATGAGTCGATTATGCACCCAGCAGCGTGACCGAGTCCCGGCCGGGGGTCTCGCCCAAAGCGGGTATCGGGGAGCGACGGCGAGGCCCCCGACCGGGACTCGACCGCCATCGTCGGAATCCTAGAGCTGCTTGCGCTTGCCCTTGAGTTTCTGCACCGCGCGGTAGCGGGCGGCTGCCTCGACCAGCTGCTGCTGGGCGTGGACCAGGTCTTCCTTCGCCGTGGCACCCTTGAGCGCCTCCTCGGCCTTGCGGCGCGCCTCCTCGGCGGCTGCCTCGTCGAGCTCGCCCTCGCGCAGCGCCGTGTCGGCCAGGATCGTCACCTGGCCCGGCTGCACCTCGAGGATGCCGCCGGTCACGTACAGGAACACCTCGTCCCTGCCCTCGGCCTGCACGCGGACCTCGCCCGGGCGCAGCGTCGTCATCAGCGGCGCATGGCGCGGCGCGATGCCGACGTCCCCCATCTTCGCCGGGCAGATGACCAGGCTGGCATCACCCGAAAAGATGTGGCCTTCGGCGCTGACGATTTCGACGTGGATGGTGTTCATGGATGCCTGGTGCCGGTGTTCACTTATTCACTTGTTGCGGATGACCCGGCATTCACAGATCGCGGCTGCTCGCTGCAACAAGTGAATAAGTGAACACCGGCACCACATCTGTTTACTGCAGCGTCTTGGCCTTGGCGACGGCTTCCTCGATGGTGCCGACCATGTAGAACGCCTGCTCGGGCAGGGTATCGTACTCGCCGGCGACGATGCCCTTGAAGGCACGGATGGTGTCCTTGAGCGAGACGTACTTGCCGTCCTGGCCGGTGAACTGCGAGGCCACGAAGAAGGGCTGCGAGAGGAAGCGCTGGATCTTGCGCGCCCGCTGCACGGTGAGCTTGTCGTCCTCGGAGAGCTCGTCCATGCCGAGGATGGCGATGATGTCCTGGAGTTCCTTGTAGCGCTGGAGCACGGCCTGCACCGAGCGGGCGGTGTCGTAGTGCTCCTGGCCGATGACGTTCGGGTCGAGCAGGCGGCTGGTGGAGTCGAGCGGATCCACCGCGGGGTAGATACCGAGCTCGGCGATGTTGCGCGAAAGCACCAGCGTCGCATCGAGGTGCGCGAAGGTGGTGGCGGGCGAGGGGTCGGTGAGGTCGTCCGCCGGCACGTAGATGGCCTGGAAGGAGGTGATCGAGCCGGTGCGGGTGGAGGTGATGCGCTCCTGGAGCACGCCCATCTCCTCGGCCAGCGTCGGCTGGTAGCCCACCGCCGAGGGCATGCGCCCGAGCAGCGCCGAGACCTCGGTGCCGGC
>JADYZO010000136.1 GCA_020853135.1 Gammaproteobacteria bacterium | reverse complement strand
GCTCGCGGCTGATCATCGCCTTGCGCTCGGTCCGGGGTGCCGTCCGAGCGCGCCGGCTAAAAAATCGATCTCCAGCGCCTGCTGGCCGATCTTGGCGTGCAGCTCCCGCAGGTTCGCCGCCTCGGCCTGCGTATTCCGGTTGATGCCGGGCCATAGTTCCGGAGCAAGCCGGGCCAGGATTCCGGTCCATGCCGGGCCACCGTTCCGGAGGATGGCGGGCCGGGGTGTGTGAGGCGGGATAACCGCCGCTACCGTGGTCTCTTTGCCGCAGGCAAGGAGATCGACGGTGGGGCAAGCGAGGTTACCCGTGCGCAAGATACGCGAGGTCCTGCGGCTGAAGGCCGAGGGGTTCAGCGACCGGCAGATTGCCGCTGCCATCGGCAGCGCCCGTTCCACCGTGCAGGAGTGCCTCCGCCGGGCCCGTGAGGCGGCCTTGAGCTGGCCGCTGGCGGGTGAGCGCGATGAGGCGGCGCTGCACGCCCAGCTGTACCGGCGGGTGGTGCCGCTGCCGCGCACGCCGCGGCCGGACTTTGCCGAGCTGCACCGCGAGCTCAGGCGCCGCGGGGTGACCCGCCTGCTGCTGTGGGAAGAGTACAAGGCGGCGCATCCGGACGGCTGGCAGTACAGCGTGTTCTGCGACCAGTACTGGCGCTGGCTGGCGCACCAGGAGCTGGTGCTGCGGCAAGATCACGCGCCCGGCGACAAGCTGTTCGTCGATTACGCCGGGCAGACGGTGCCGATCGTGGACCGGCATACCGGGGAGTGCCGCGTCGCGCAGATCTTTGTCGCCGTGCTCGGCTGCTTCAACTTCAGTTATGCCGAAGCGACCTGGACGCAGCGCGCCGCGGACTGGCTCGGCAGCCATGTCCGGGCGCTGCAGGCTTTTGGCGGGGCGCCCCGCGCCATCGTGCCGGATAACCTCAAGAGCGGGGTGAAGCGGGCACACCGCTACGAGCCCGAGCTCAACCCCGCCTACCAGGACTTCGCCGAGCACTACGGGGTGGCGATCCTGCCGGCGCGGGTGCGTAAGCCCCGCGACAAGGCCAAGGTGGAGAGCGGCGTGCTGGTGGTGGAGCGCTGGATCCTGGCGCGTCTGCGCAACCGCACCTTCTTCTCCCTCGGGGAACTCAACGCGGCGATCCGCGAACTGCTCGAGCGACTGAACACCCGGGCGTTCAAGAAGCTCGCCGGCTGCCGGCGTTCCCGCTTCGAGGAGCTGGAGCGCGCCGCCCTGCGCCCGCTGCCGCTGCGCGCCTACGAGTTCGGCGAGTGGCGCCAGGCCAAGGTGCATCCGGACTATCACATCGAGGTCGGCCGGGCGTATTACTCGGTGCCCTACGCCCTGATCGGCGAGCGCGTGGACGTGCGGCTGACCGCCCACGGGGTGGAGGTGTTCCATGGCGGCAAGCGGGTTGCCGCCCATGCCCGCGCCAGCGCCCGCGGGCAGCGCAGTACCCGGCGCGCGCACCGGCCCGCGCGCCATGTGGCGGTCATCGAGCGCACCCTGGAGCAGACCTTCAGCCGGGCCGCCACCATCGGGGTGGCCACCGCCGAACTGATCCGCCAACAGGCGCGCCGGCGCCTGCACCCGGAAGAGACGCTGCGCTCCGCGCAGGGGATCCTGCGCCTCGCCCGGGACTTCAGCCCCGGGGAGCTTGAGCGCGCCTGCCAACGGGCGCTCACCCTGCAGTCCTACAGCTACCGCGCGGTGCGGGCGTTCATCGAGACCCCGGACACCGCCCGGGCGCAACCCGCGCTGGACCTCACGCACGAGAACCTGCGCGGCGCGCCGTACTTCGAGTAACCCATCCCACCCATCAAGGAGATCTCCCCGATGCTCACCGAACCGCTGCTCCAGCAACTGCACACGCTGCGCCTGAAGGGCATGGCCAGTGCCCTTGAACAGCAACGCGCCTCGCCGGATCTGGCCGATCGCTCCTTCGAGGACCGGCTCGCCCTGATGATCCAGCAGGAGCTCGGCGAACGGGCCGGCTACCGCCTGGCCCAGCGCCTGCGCTGGGCGAAGTTGCCGATGCCCGCCTGCGTGGAGGATCTCGATACCCGCGCGCCGCGGGGGCTCGATCCAGCCCAGCTCGCCCAGGTCATTGATCTCGGCTGGATCCGCGAGCGCCTGAACGTACTGATCACCGGACCCACCGGGGTCGGCAAGAGCTACCTCGGCGCCGCCCTCGCACATGCGGCGTGTCGGGCCGACTTCGCGGTGCGCTGCTTCCGGCTGCCGCGCCTGGTCGAGGAACTCGCCCGCTTCGGCGCCATGCAGCGGCGCTCGGCGCTGTTCCGCCAGCTCGCCAAAGCCGATCTGCTGGTGCTCGATGACTTCGGCCTCGCGCCACTCGCCGATGAGACGGTCCGCGATCTGCTGGAGATCCTCGACGATCGCTACGACCGGCGCTCGACGCTCATCACCAGCCAGCTGCCCATCGACCAGTGGCATGCCTATCTCGGTGACCGCACCGTCGCCGATGCCATCCTGGATCGGCTCGTGCACAACAGCTACCGCCTGGTCCTGAAGGGCGAGTCCATGCGCAGGCACAAGACCGTTCCGGCCAAGCCGACCACCGCCTCACGCACCAGGGGGCATTGACGAAATCATCATCAACGACGACAGTTCACTCACCGCTTCACCACCGGCCCGGCATCCTCCGGAATGATGGCCTCGCTTGCTCCGGAACGGTGGCCCGGCTTCGCCGGAATACGCATCGGCCCCTCCAGGTTTCGCGCTGCTGGCATCGAAGACCTCTGCGGCCCCCTCCAGCAGCTGGTTCTTCCACTGGGTGATCTGGTTCGGATGCACGTCGAAGCGGCTGGCGAGCTCCGCCAGGGTCT
>JADYZO010000135.1 GCA_020853135.1 Gammaproteobacteria bacterium | reverse complement strand
TGCCGCGCTCGCGCCCGCTGCCGGCGAGTTGCCGGAGCGTTGCCGCATCAGCGCCACGGTGGCACCGGGGATCGGCATCGAGGCCTGGCTGCCGGTGGATGACTGGAACGGGAAGCTGCTGGTCACCGGCTGCCAGGGGCAGTGCGGCAGCATCCTCGCCGAGCCGATGGAAGACGCCTCTGCGCGCGGCTACGCGACGGCCACCACGGATGGCGGCCACGGTGCCGGGAAATCCCCGGATGGCCGCTGGGCATTCAACAACACGGCACTGGAAGAGGATTTCGGCCACCGCGCCGTGCACGTCACCGCGCGGCTGGCCGCGGCCCTTGCCGAGGCGTTCTACGGCTCGCAACCGGCCCATGCCTACTTCCAGGGCTGTGGCACCGGTGGCCGCCAGGCGCTGGTCGCCGCCTCGCGTGATCCGGACGATTTCGACGGCATCATCGCCGGTGCGCCCTTCGACCCGCGCCTGTCGGTCCCGTTGATGATCTGGGCGGATGCCGCCAACACCGGTCCCGATGGCAAGCCGATACTGAAGCGGCCGCAATTCGACCTGCTGCACAAGGGGGCGCTCGCCGCCTGCGATGCCGCCGACGGCCAGGTGGACGGCGTGATCGGCGACCCGCCGGCCTGCACCTTCCAGCCCGACTCCCTGGCCTGCACGGATGCGCACGCATCGGGATGCCTGGACGGTGCCCAGCTGGAGGCCGCAAGGCGCATCTACTCCGGTCCCGTCACCCGCGCCGGCCGGCGCCTGGCGCCCTTCGGCGCCGCGGTGGGCAGCGAGGCGGGCTGGGAGCGCGAACTCATCGGGCGCGACGGCCGGCGTTCGCGGTTTTTCGCGGCCGGGCAGGACTGGCTGCATTACCACGCCTTCGAGCCTGATCCGCCGGAAGCGGCCGGGCCGCTCACCTTCGACTTCGACCGTGATCCGCCGCGGCTCGCCGCGGCCGCCGCCCGCACCGGCTACGGGTCGGACCTCGAGCGCTTCGCCGCGCGCGAGGGCAGGCTCATCATCTACCACGGCTGGGCGGATGCCCGCCTGATGCCGGGCCCCACGCTGGCGTACTGGCAGCAGGCGCTGCACGACAATGGCGGGGCTGCGCAGCTCGCCCGCTTCGCGCGGCTGTTCCTGCTGCCGGGCGTCGAGCACTGCGGGGGCGGCCAGGGCGCCGGCGATGTCGATTACCTCACGGCGCTCGAACGCTGGGTGGAGCAGGACGAGGCGCCCGACCAGCTCATCGCCACCCGCCCGGCCGACAGCGCGCCGGCGGGCACGCATTCGCGCCGCACCCCGGCGACCGGCGAGGTGTCGATGCGCCGGCCGGTGTTCCCGTACCCGGAGGTGGCGCGCTACAGCGGCAAGGGTGATCCGCTGGATCCGGCGAGCTACGAGCGCATCGCGCCCGGGCCTGCGCCGGCGTCGCGCTGAACCCGGCCCGGCGGCAGCAGCCGCCCTTTCAGGAGAAGAGGATGGATGCCAACAGCCCGACGGTGCTCGTCAGTGGTGCGAACCGCGGTGTCGGACTCGCGCTCGTGCAGGAATTCGCCGGCCACGGCTGGAACGTGCTGGCGAGCGCGCGCAGCCCGGAGGCGGCGCCCGAGCTGGCGGCGCTGGCCCGCGCCAACCCGCGGATCGTGCCCGAGGCACTGGACGTGACCAGCGTGGCGAGCATGCAGGCGCTGGCGGCGCGGATCAGGGGGAGGCCGCTCGATCTCCTGTTCAACAACGCCGCGGTGCTGGGCGACCGCCACGACCTGGGCAACCGCAGGCAGCAGCTCGGTGGTTTGGATGAGGCGCTCTTCGACCGGGTGATGAAGACCAATGTCTACGGACCGCTGAAGCTCGCCGAGACCCTGGTGGACAACGTCCTCGCGAGCCGGCAGAAGAAGATCGTCACGCTCAGCAGCGGGCTGGGATCGCTGGCGATGATGGGCGCGATGTCGCGGTTCTACTATTACCAGATGAGCAAGGCGGCGCTGAACATGGGCCTGCGCGCCCTGCGCCACGACCTGCGCCCGCGCGGGATCACGGTGGCGATCCTCGCGCCGGGCCTGGTGAAGACCGACCTGCTGGCCGAATCCGGCTACACGGGCGAGGCGCTCTCGGCCGCGCAAAGCGCCGCGGGGCTGTACCGGCTGGTGGAGCGCCTGACCATCGATGATCCCGGCCTGCCCATCAACGTCGATGGCCGGGTCATCCCCTGGTAGGCGCGCCGCAGTGACAGGTGGCGAGCGCCGGATGCGGCCGGGCGATGGCGCGTAAGCTCACGCGCCGGCGGCTGCTCGTCGGCACCGCCGTCGTCGCCGGTGGCGGGCTGGCGCTCACCTGGCTGCGTCCAGACCCGCGCCGTGCACGCCTCTCCGGTGAGCTTTCCGTGCTGGAGCCCAGCGCCTGGCTGCAGGTGTCGCCCAGCGGTGCGGTCACCGTGCAGGTGGATCGCGCCGAGCTGGGGCAGGGCGTGATGACCGGTTTCGTCACGCTGGTGGCCGAGGAGCTCGACGTGGCGCCAGCGCAGATCACGGCGCAGCTGGCCCCCGTGCACCCGCGGTTCCAGGATCCGGTGCAGCTCACCGCCGGCAGCCGCAGCATGCGCAGCCGCGTGCAGCCGCTGCGTGCCACCGCAGCCGCCGCGCGCGCCATGCTGATCGAGGCGGCGGCCAGGCGCCTCGGCGTGGCCACGACCGGGCTCGACACCGATGGCACCGGCCACGTGGTCCACGCCGCGAGCGGCCGGCGCCTCGGCTATGGCGAGCTGGCCGCCGATGCCGCCGCGCTGCCGGTGCCGGGGTCGCCGCAGCTGCGCGATCGCGCGGCATTCCGCTACATCGGCCGTGACGTGCCGCGCGTGGATGTGCCGGCCAAGGTCACCGGCGAGGCGGGCTTCGGCCTCGACGTGCGCCTGCCCGGCATGCTCACCGCGCTGGTGGCGCGCGGCCACGAAGCCGGTGCGCGGCTCGCCGGCTGGGACGGCACGCGGGCACGGGGCCTGCCGGGCGTGCACGCGGTCGTGGAAATCCCCGCGGGCGTGGCCGTGGTGGCCGAGAGTTTCTGGCACGCGCGCTGCGGCGTCGAGGCGCTGGACCTCACCTGGACCCCGGGGCCGCTGGCGGGGATCAGCACCGCCTTCGTGCATGGCGAACAGCGCCGCCTGCTCGGTACCGAGCGGGGCCATCGCGCGCGCGACGATGGCGATGCCGATGCGATCCTCGGCACGGCCCATGACGTCATCGGCGCCGAGTACAGTTTTCCGTATCTGGCCCACGCCACCATGGAGCCGATGAACTGCACCGTGGCGCTCACGCCCGGCGCCGCGGAGGTTTGGGTGCCGAGCCAGGGGCCGGACCTGGCGCGCGAGGTGGTCTGCACGATGACCGGCCTGCCGCGCAGCGCAGTCACCGTGCACGGCACCTTCTGCGGCGGCGGCTTCGGCCGGCGTGCGGCGATGGACTATGTCGCCGAGGCGGTCGCCATCGCCCGGCAGGTGGACCGCCCGGTGAAGCTCGCCTGGACCCGCGAGGACGACATGCGCCATGGCGGCCTGCGCCAGGCGACGGTGCACCAGGCCCGTGCCGCGCTGGGTCCCGACGGCCTGCCGCAGGCCTGGAGCCACCGGCTGGTGGCCGCGCCGCTCGGCCACACCATGCTGCCGCTGTTCCTGCCCGCCCTGCTGCCGGCCTGGGTGCCACACGGTGCGGGCCGGGCCGCCGGCGGTGTCGCCGGCCGGCTTGCCGACCGGCTCGCCGGGCCGGTGCAGGCGCGCGACGGCTCGGTGGACATGCCCTACGCCGTGCCCAACGTTGCCGTTGACCTCATCAACTGGGATCCCGGACTGCCGATCGGCATCTGGCGCTCGGTGGCCAGCTCCTACAACGCCTTCGTGGTGGAGTGCTTCATCGACGAGCTGGCCCACGCCGCGGGCCGCGACCCGGCCGGGTACCGCCGCGCGCTCATGGCGGGCCAGCCGCGGCACCTCGCGGTGCTCGACGCCCTGCTCGAGAAGTCAGGCTGGGGTGCGCCACCCGCCGGCCGCCACCAGGGGCTGGCGCTCCATGCCGGCAACGGTTCGGTGGTCGGGCAGGTGGCCGAGGTGTCGGTGGATGCCGCCGCGATCCGCGTCCATCGCGTCAGCTGCGTCATCGATTGCGGCTGGGCCGTGAACCCCGACATCGTGCGCCAGCAGATGGAAGGCGGCATCCTCTTTGGCCTGAGTGCCGCGCTGTACGGCGAGATCCACATCGAGAACGGCCGCGTGCTCGAGGGCAACTTCAACGATTATCGCGTGCTGACCCTGCGCGATGCGCCCGCGGTGGACGTGCACGTCATCGAGACCGGTGCGCCGATCGGCGGCGTCGGCGAGCCCGGCACCCCGCCCATCGCGCCCGCGGTGGCCAATGCGGTGTTCGCTGCGACCGGCAGGCGGCTGCGCTCGCTGCCGCTGCGGCTGTAGTGGCTACTTCCGCCAGCAGTAGAAGTGCATGGGCGGCATGTTGAGCAGCTCGAGGTCCACCTCGGGCTCGCCCAGGATCTCCCGGCCGAGCACGGCCACGCGATCGCGGAACTGGTAGGCCACGAAGCGCCCGAGCGGGGCCAGTGCCGCCTGCACCGCACGCAGGATCGCCTGGCCGGTGCGCGCCGGCATGGTCGAGAACGGAATGCCGGAGACGACCGCCTCGGGCGCCGGCAGGCCGTGGCGATCCAGCAGCGCGCCGATGTCCTCCGCGCTGGCCCGTTCGACGATCAGCCGCGGGTCGGGGATCTCCCGGCGCAGCATGGCGGCAAAGTCCGGATCGATCTCGATGGCGAGCAGCCGCGCCTCGCGGGGCAGCGCACGCAACAGCGCGCGGGTGGTGCCGCCGGTGCCCGGGCCGAGCTCCACCACGGTGCGTGCGGTGCTGGCGGCACTGACGCTGACCAGGCGGCGCTCCAGGAAGCGCGAGCTCGGGACGACCGAACCCACCCGCTGGGGCTTGCGCAGGAAACCCTGGAAGAAGGCGAGGCGCTTGTCCGGTTGGAGGAGCATGCGGCGGGTAGCTGTCGCCACAATATGCCCGATTTTGCCGGGTGGCGCCAAGAGGGATGGGGGAGGGCTCAGCCCGGGTGGACGAGTGCAGCCCCCAGTGCGTCGAGCGAGTGCACTGGCGCCTCGCAGGCCATGCCGCGGCAGACATAGGCCAGGGGCCGGCCATCCGCGGCCGAATGCCGCGTGGCCAGCGCCCCCGGCAGGCCGGCTTCGCCATCGGGGATGGCAAACACCAGCCGGCCCGGCGCAAAGACGGCCTGGGCTGCGCCCCGCCACTCGGGCAGGGCCGTGTCCGGCCCGCGCAGGACCACGACCACCGGTGGGGTGAGGTATTCGTCCAGCGCCCCGATCATGGTCGCATGCCCGTGCGGGTACGCTGCCATCGCCGGCCAGGCCGCGCGCAGCGTTGCCTCGGCCGCGTCGAGGTAGCGCAGCTCGCCGAGCAGGTGGCCGAGCCGGCCGAGCGCCAGCGCCGCCACCGCGTTGCCCGCGGGCAGTGCCTCGTCGGCCATCGGCTTGCCGCGGTGGAGCAGCGCCTCGTGGTCGTTCGAGGTGAAAAAGAAGCCGCCATGCTCCGCATCGCGGAAGCGGCCGAGCAGCTCGTCGGCCAGCCAGACGGCAAAGCCGAGCTGCGCCGTGTCCCAGCGGGCCTGCAGCAGTTCGAGCGTGGCATCGAGCAGGAAGGCGTGGTCGTCGAGGTAGGCGTTGAAGCGCGCGCGGCCGTCCTTCCAGCCGGCGTGCAGGCGGCCGGCCACCACCATCTGCCGGTGCACGAAATCCAGCGCGCCTGACGCGGCATCGATGAGGTCCTCGCGCCCGAGGATACGCCCGGCGATGGCCAGCCCGCGGATCATGAGCGCATTCCAGCTGGCGAGGATCTTCTCGTCCCGGCCCGGCCAGACGCGCCGGTTGCGCGCAGCGAGCAGTTTCGCGCGGCCCGCTTCGAGCAGGCGCCCGACGGCGGCTGCCGGCTGTCCGGTTTTTTCGGCGATGGCTTCCAGCGGCTGCCAGATGCGCAGGTGCCAGTGCCCCTCGAAATTCGCCTCCTGGTCCAGGCCATAGCGCGGGGCCAGCACCGCGTACTCGGCGGGAGTCAGCAGCGCGCGCACTTCGTCCGGCGTCCACAGGTAGAAGCGGCCTTCCTCGCCCTCCGAGTCCGCATCGAGGCTGGAGAAGAATGCGCCCTGCGGCGAGCGCATGTCGCGCAGCGCCCAGTCTGCCATCCCATCGGCCACGCGGCGGAAGAAATCGTCCGCACTGATCTGGTAGAGCCAGGCGTTGAGTGCCAGCAGCGGGCCGTTGTCGTAGAGCATCTTCTCGAAGTGCGGGATGCTCCAGTGGCCATCCACCGAGTAGCGGCAGAAGCCGCCGCCCAGCTGGTCGCAGAGGCCACCCTCCGCCATGCGCTTGAGGCTGAGCGCGCACATGTACAGCGCATGCACGTCGGGCTCGTCGCGACCCGCCGTGCGCCACCACAGGCGCAGCAGCGCCTCGAGGTTGCCCGGATGCGGGAACTTCGGTGCCCCGCCGAAGCCGCCGAACTCCCCGTCGAACTGTCCGCCCAGCGCCTCGCGCAGCCCGTCGAGCGGTGTGGCATCGAGCGGCCCGCGCTCGGGCGCGGCGCCGGCATCGATGGCGGCCAGCGCCTCGCGCAGTGCCGGGCCCTGCTCCTTCAGTTCCGGGGGCTTGCGCAGGTAGTACTCCGCCACGCGGCTGAGCACCTCGCCGAACGCCGGCATGCCGTGGCGCGCTTCCTTCGGGAAATAGGTGCCGGCGAAGATCGGCACATGCTCGCCCGGAGTGAGGAACATCGTCAGCGGCCAGCCTCCGCCCCGGCGCATCATCAGGTGGTGCGCGGCCTGGTAGATGCGGTCGAGATCCGGGCGCTCTTCGCGGTCCACCTTGATGTTCACGTAGAGCGTGTTCATCAGCCGCGCCGTCGCCTCGTCCTCGAAGGACTCGTGCGCCATCACGTGGCACCAGTGGCAGGCCGAGTAGCCGATGGAGAGCAGGATCGGCTTGTCCTCAGCGCGCGCCTTCGCCAACGCCTCCTCGCCCCAGGGGTACCAGTCCACCGGGTTGCCGACATGCTGCAGGAGGTAGGGGCTGGTCTCGTGGGCGAGGTGGTTCATGGGGGTGGGGCCAAACCTTGAGGACCCGGATTGTGACCTCAAACGTCTGCGACTTCACCGGGAATGCAAGTCCGCCGCGAATCCCCGGGTTGGCGGGCTCTTGCCGCATGGCGCGAGGGTGCCCTCAGCCCGCCCGGTCCAGCGGGCTCCTCACCCCCTTCGCGCCCTTCCGCATCACGTGCGTGTAGATCATCGTCGTCTTCAGGTCCGCATGGCCCAGCAGTTCCTGCACCGTGCGGATGTCGTAGCCGTCCTCCAGCAGGTGGGTGGCGAAGCAGTGGCGCAGTGTGTGGCAGCTCGCCGGCTGGGTGATTTGGGCGCGGCGTACCGCCAGCTGCATTGCACGCTGCATGTTCTTCTCGTGCCAGTGATGGCGCACCGGCCGCCCCGAATACGGGTCCCTGCACAGGCCGGGTGCCGGAAAGAGGTATTGCCAGCCCCACTGGGTCGCCGCATTCGGGTACTTGCGCGCCAGCGGCCCAGGCAATGACACGCCCGGCCGCTCCAGCCGCCGCTCTTCTTCGAACCAGCCCCGCAGCTTGCCGAGATGCGCCCGCAGCGGCGTATCGAGCGCCGACGGCAGCACCGTCACCCGGTCCTTGCCACCCTTCGACTCACGCACGATCAGCTCCCCCCGCTCAAGGACAGCGTCCTTCACCCGCAGCCGCAGCCCCTCCATCAGGCGCAGGCCGCCGCCGTAAAGCAGGTTCGCCACCAGCCAGGCCGTCCCGTCCAGGTGGCCAAGAATCGCCCTCACCTCCGCGCGATCCAGAACCACCGGCAGCCGCCGGGTCCGCGCCGCCCGCGTCACGCCCTCCAGCCACGGCAGCTCCACGCCCAGCACCTGGCGGTACAGGAACAACAGCGCCTGCAGGGCCTGGTTCTGCGTCCCCGCGCTGACCTTGCGCTGCACCGCCAGATGGGACAAGAATTGCTCGACCTCGGCCGCGCCGAGATCCCGGGGGTGCCGCCGCTTATGGAAAGTGATGTACTGCCGAATCCAGCGCAGGTACACCTGCTCGGTGCGATACGCCAGGTGGCGGGTGCGCATCTTCTCCCGCGCCACTTCCAGCAGCCCGCGCTTCTGCTCCATGTCGCCCTTGCCTCCGGCGAGCTACGCGACAACAGTGGCCGCTCAAGGCAATGGAAGCAGGGAGTTGGTCCTGGGTCATTCCTCATATCCGACGGGAATGGGGCGATTCAATGCGTCACTTCCGTCGTCTACATATAGTTATACGTCACAAGCATAGGGGCATCGGAATGGCGAAGGAGCTTACGTGGCGGCAAGCGATTGATCAGGTTCTTGGTGCCGCTGCCACGCCGCTGCATTACAACGAGATCACCGAACGGATTCTCG
>JADYZO010000134.1 GCA_020853135.1 Gammaproteobacteria bacterium | reverse complement strand
TGGCGACATCGCCCTGCGGGCAGGCGTCATCCCTGACCGTCAGGCCCATGAGCTGGACCATGCGGCGCGCCAGGTCGACGATGCGCACGGGCTCGCCCATGTCGAGCACGAACACCTCGCCGCCGCGGCCCATGGCCCCGGCCTGCAGCACCAGCTGGGCCGCCTCGGGGATGGTCATGAAATAGCGGATGACCTCCGGGTCGGTGACCGTCACCGGGCCGCCGCGGCGGATCTGCTCGCGGAACAGCGGTACCATGGAGCCGGATGACTCCAGCACGTTGCCGAAGCGCACCATGCAGAAGCGGGTGTGGCCGCCGCCGCGCGCCGCCATGCCCTGGAGCACCAGCTCGGCCATGCGTTTGGTGGCGCCCATGACGTTGGTGGGTCGCACGGCCTTGTCCGTCGACACCAGCACGAAGGTTTCCACGCCGGCCTCGGCGGCAGCCTCGGCCGTATGCCAGGTGCCGATGACGTTGTTGCGCGCCCCCTCGGTGATGTTGAACTCGACGATTGGCACGTGCTTGTAGGCGGCCGCGTGGTAGATGGTCTGCACGCCGAGGCCCTGCACCACCTGGCGCACCCGGTTGCGGTTGTGCACGGAGCCGAGCAGGGCGATGAGCTCCACCCGCAGGCCGCGCTCGCGGATGCGCTCCCGTAGCTCCCCGTCGATCCGGTAGAGGGCCAGTTCGGACAGTTCGAACAGCACCAGGCGCGTGGCGCCCAGCTCGATGATCTGCCGGCAGAGCTCGGAGCCGATCGAACCGCCGGCACCCGTGACCATGACGCACTTGCCGCGGATGCAGGCATCGAGCAGGCGGGTGTTCGGTGCCACCGGATCCCGGCCGAGGATGTCCTCCACGCCGACATCGCGCAGCTCTTCGAGGCGGGCCCTGCCGGTGACCAGATCGCCGATGTCCGGCACCGTCTGCACCTGGATCGACAGCGATTCCAGGTTCCTCAGGATCTGCTGGCGCCGCTGGCGGCTGACAGAGGGCAATGCCAGCAGCACACGGCGGATCTGTTCGTCGCGGACCCGCTCCGGCAGCTCCGCCGGGCCGGCGACCGGGATGCCGGCCACGAGACGACCGTGGAGCATCGGGTCGTCGTCCACGAACAGGACCGGCCGCAGCTCGTGGCTGTTGCCCGCGGCCGCCGCGAGCCGCCTGCCCGCCTCGCCGGCACCATAGATGGCCACCGGTTCGCTCTTGCCGTTGCGGACGTTGCGGCCGATGACCATCGCGCGCATCAGGATCCGGGCGCCACCGAGGAGGAACGAGGCAAAGGTCCAGAACACCAGGCCGATGCCGATGCACAGCCGCAGGTCGCCGATGTCCAGCGCGAAGGCCGCCACCGCCAGGGAGAGGGCGATGAGCGCCGCGCCGCGCAGCACCTTGGCGTGCATCTCCGCGCCGATGAAGCGGATGATGGCGTGGTAGAGGCGCTGCGCGCTGAGCACGGGAACCGTCAGCGCCGCGCAGATGACCAGGAGCGTGACGAGGCGTCCGTCGGCAGGCCAGAGGCGGAAGTTGAGCACCAGCAGGGTGCCGGCCAGCGCGAGGACGGCCAGGGCGACATCACAGGTGGCAACGATGGTGCGCTTGAGGCCGACCGGGATCCGGACCAGCATGAAACGCATCTGGTTGACCATGACTTCCTTCCCTATGCGGCCACGGCGTCGCGCGATTGCACCACTTCCGTGGCACCTGGCGGCGGATGCGGCACGAGGCGGCTCCGGCGCCCGGCAATCTCGACCAGCTCGGCCGGTGCTCCGCGGGCCTGCAGGTCGGCGGCGACCGCGCCGAGGGCCCGCTTCCGGGAGAGGATCGCCAGCGCCGTGAGACCCACCAGCTTGAGATCGAGCAGGATCGCGGAATGGTCGATGTAGAACAGCCCTAGCCGGCTCTTCCACGGACGGATGAGCTGGTTGTAGCCGAGGTCGGGGTCCGGGTGTCCTGCGAGGATCTCGCCTTCATCGGCAAAGACGATGGAGGCGTAGTCGGTAATCCCGGGTCTGACGGACAGCAGGAGCTTCTCGGCCGCGGTATAGAGCCGCGTTTCCCGCTCCACGTTCGGCCGCGGGCCGACCAGGCTCATGTCGCCACACAGCACGTTCCAGAGCTGGGTGATCTCGTCGAGCTTGTAGCGGCGGATGAAATGGCCGACCGGCGTGATGCGGCTGTCGGCGGCGGAGGTGGAGTCGACACCGGACTTGTCGGCGTTGATGCGCATCGAGCGCAGCTTGACCATGCGGAATGTGCGGCCGTCGAGGCCGACGCGCGGCGCGATGTAGAACGGCGAATGCCGGTCCTGCCACCAGACCAGGAACATGACCGGCAGCAGGACCGGGGAGGCGAGCAACAGCCCGGCCAGCGCCACGGTGATGTCGAGCAAGCGTTTCATGAGGCAATCCTGCGGGATGCGAGCATGGCACGGGCTGCCTCGGCGACATGCCGGGCCTCGGGATAGTAGCCCTGCTCCAGGGCCTTGCTGGTCGGGGCCGGGGCGTCGGGCAGGGTGATGCGCCGCGGCGCCGCCTTCAGCGCACCGGCATCGAGTGCCTCGGTCACGCTGGCGATGACCTCGGCCGCCCAGCCGGCGTTGCGCCAGCCGCCATCTACCACGCACAGCCTGCCGGTGCGGCTGACCGATGCCAGGATGGCCGCGGGTTCGAAGGGGTTGAGCACCCTGACGTCGATGACCTCGGCGTCGATGTCCTCGGCCGCAAGCATCTCCGCCGCCTGCTCGCACAGCCAGGTGCTGTAGCTGGCGCCGACGAGGGTGATGTCCTTGCCGGGCCGCAGCACCCGCGGTCCCTCGGTGGCGAGCGGGCGCTCAACCACGGGCGGCAGCACCGCCCGCCGCTCGTAGAGCCAGCGGTCGTCGATGTACATCACCGGATCATCACACAGCACGCTGGCGATCAGCAGGTCCCGGGCATCGGCGACGCTCGCCGGCATGACCACGCGCAGCCCGGGGATATGGGCGAACCAGCCATGCAGGGCCTGGGAGTGCTGGGCACCCTGTTCACCGCCGCGGTTGATGATGGCGCGGACCGTGACCGGGACCGTCGCCTGGCCACCGAGCATGTGATGCCACTTGGCCGCCTGGTTGACGATCTGGTCGGCCGCCAGGACCATGAAATCCATGCGTGGATGGATGACGACCGGCCGGTAGCCGCAGAGCGCGGCGCCAACCGCCGCCCCGGTGCAGGCCAGCTCCGAGACCGGGGTGTCGATGACCCGCTCCTTGCCGAAGAGCTTGTCGAGGTCGGTCATGGAATTGCCGACGTACCAGGGGCTCCACAGGCCCTGCCCGATGGTGAATACCTCGCGGTGCCTGGACAGCAGGTGGATGAAGCCCTCGCGGATGGCCTCGCCGTAGCTGATCTCGCGGCCTGCGGTAGCGGACGGCTTGTTCATCGCTGGCCTGCGTACACCAGCTGGTGCAGTGCGGAAGGGTCCGGGTACGCCGCGCGGCGGGCGTTGGCGACGGCCTCGGCAATCCCGGCGAGGACGTCCTTCTCCATGGATGCCAGGTCATCGGCGGAGAGGACGCCGGCCGCAACCAGTCCATCCTGCAGCCGCCGGATCGGGCAGCGGTGCCTCCAGGCCTCGACGTCCTCCATGCGCCGGTGCACGCCGACGTCGATGTCCTCGTTGGGGCCGACATGGCCGCGGAAGCGATAGGTCACGGCCTCGAGCAGCGCCGGGCCTTCGCCGCGCCGGGCTGCGTCGACGAGCGCGGTGGTCGCCGACTCCACCGCCAGCAGGTCGTTGCCATCGACCGTCAGGCTGCGCATGCGGTGGGCCTCGGCATAGCGGCCGATCCGGTCGCTGGGCTGGCGCAGATCGATGTCGAGATGGCTCGAAAACAGGTTGTTTTCGCAGACGAACAGCACCGGCAGGCCCTGGACCACCGCCAGGTTCATCGATTCATGGAACACCCCTTCCTCGGTGGCTCCATCGCCGAAGAAGGCCACGGCGACACTGTCGCCGCCATCGAGCTTCGCGGCCAGGCCGGCGCCGACGGCAATGGGAATGGTGGCGCCGACGATGGGCACCGAACCGTGGAAGCCGAATTCACGCCCGAACAGGTGCATCGAACCGCCCATGCCGCGGGAGGCACCGGTGGCCTTGCCGAGGACTTCGGCGATGAGGCTTGCGGGTGTGCCGCCCAGCGCCAGGAAATGGGAGTGCGAGCGGTGGTTGCCGAACACCCGGTCCGTTGCCCGCAGCCGGGTGGCGACACCGACCGCGACGGCCTCCTGGCCGATACCGAGGTGGCAGGGAGTCCGGGCCAGCCCTTCGACGACGAGGCGGCCGATCTGGTCTTCCGTGTGGCGGATGACCAGCATGGTCCGCAACAGGCCGCATAAGCGGGCACCATCGGCCTTCGCCACCTGCAGCGGCGCGGTGAAGCGGGCCGGATCGGCGAGTCCGCCGAGCTCGGACCAGGGTTGCCGCTTGGCCATGCTTCAGCCGCGACCGTAGAAGGCGCGGATGCAATCGATCACGTAGCCGACATCCTCGTCGCCCAGCGAGGTGTTCATGGGCAGCAGCAGCGCGCGACGGTAAAGCAGCTCGGTGCGCGGCAGGTGGTACTGCGTCAGGCCGAGGCCCTCGTACTGGTGCACGGCCTTGCCGCCGAACTGGATGATGGTCCTGACGCCCTGCTGCTCGAGGTGCTTCCTGAGGTCGTCGCGGCGATCGGCCTCGATCTCGTAGTTCTGGTAGACATCGTGGTGCCTCGGGTCGGCGCCCGGCGCCGGGGGCAGCAGCAGCTCCGGGACGTCCCTCAGGCCCTCGTCGTACTGCGCGGCGAGCCGGCGGCGCTTGTCGAGTTCGGCGCCGAAGGTCCTGAACTTGACGTTGAGGATGGCGGCCTGGAGATTGTCGAGGCGGGAGTTCGTGCCCCAGGCAACCACTTCGCCCCGCTCGTTGCGCCCATGGTCGCGCAACAGGGCGAGGCGCTCGCCCATGGCATCGTCGTTGGTCACCACGCCGCCGCCGTCGCCGAAGCAGCCGAGCAGCTTGGCGGGGTAGAAGCTGAAGGTGCCGGCGGCACCGAACGTGCCGGCGAACCGGCCGCGGAAGCGCGAGCCCAGCGCCTGGGCCGCGTCCTCGATGACCTTGAGGCCGTGCTCGCTGGCGATGCCCATGATCTCGTCCATGTCCGCGGTCCGGCCGTTGAGCTGCACCGGCATGATGGCCCGGGTACGCCCGGTGATGGCGGCGCGCACGCCCGCGGGGTCGATCATGTGGTCGTCGCGGCACTCCACGAGGACCGGCGTCGCACCAGCCAGGTGGATGGATGCCGCGCTCGCCACGTAGGTGTGCGACGGCACGATGACTTCATCGCCGCGGCCGATGCCGGCCGCCTGCAGCGCGATGATCAGCGCGTTGGTGCCGTCGGCCACCCCGAAAGCATATTTCACGCCGAGGAATTCCCGGAGTCGCTGCTCGAAGTCGGCCAGGTCCTGCTGGAGGATATAGGCTCCGCGACGCATGACGTCGACGACCGCCGCCGTCAGCTCCTGCTCCTGGGCTTCGAACAAGGCGCGGTAATTGAAGAACGGAACCTGTCGCTGGGTCATGGGAAGCAAAGTCCTCGCTGGGTGGTGGGTGCGGCTGCCGGCCACTGGTCAGGCGGGCAGGGTGGCCTCGCAGTAGATGACCTTGTGGCGCTGATCCGCCGCCCCTGGAGGCAGCGGCGTCAGGGTGCCGGCGATATCCGCCGGTTGCATGTTCTCGGTCAGTTCCGCCGGCATCGGCACCGGCTGTCCGAACACCAGACGTTTCAGCAGCTGCTTGCCGCGCATGGTCTTCGGCATCAGCCCGGATGCCACGGCCAGCTTCTTGATGGGACGGAGGATTTTCTGGCGGGGCGACAGGGTGCCGACGTCGAGATGGCCGAAGCAGCGGACGCGGAACCCCTCGCGGGCGAGCTCATGGTTAAGCTCGCCCGCGCCCAGGTAGCGATGGCTGTGGGGGCTGGGGTTGAAGTCGGCCAGGTCCTTGTTGGCGGTCGCGATCAGCAACTGCCCGCCCGGTCGCAGCACCCGCCGGCACTCGCGGAAGAACGCCGCCACGTCGGGCAGGTAGTAGAGCGCCTCGAAGATGAGGATCAGGTCGCGGGAACGGTCGGGGTAGGGCATGTCCTGCGCGGCGAACTGCTGTACCCGGATCCGGTTGCCGTAGTGGCGGCGCACGCGCTCCACCATCTGCCCGCTGAAGTCCCCGGCGTCGAAGCTGCGCGCGGCCTGGGCCAGGATGCCCAGGCCGGGTCCGGTGCCGCAGGCGAGTTCCACGGCATCCCGGTTGCGGCAGTACTCCCGCGCCCAGAAGTAGCGGTGGCAGAGACGCTCGAGCTGCTCGGAGGAGATGGGCTCTCCGGCCACTTCGGTGACATCGAGGAAATCGCCGGAGGCCGTGGCGTCAGGGGACGCCGTTGCGGGATGAGCCATGTCCAGGAAGAGAAATGCCGGAAAGGAGTTTTTTCAATATTACTTGGCCACCGGCTGAAATACACCCGGGCCGGATCAACGGCGGTGAGCTGGGCATTCCGGTCGGGGAGGCGTTGCCGCGGGTCAGGCCCCGGGTCCGGCGATCTAGTAATGCGGCGGAACCTCCACCCGCGGACCCGTCGGCCCGCCGGCGCCTTCCATCGCCGCATCGAGCGCCTCGAGCTGCCGGGCGAGATCGTCGATGCGTGCCCGGGCCTGCTGCAGTTCCAGCTGCTGGCGGGCGAGCACGTCACTGAGTTCCTGGGTGCTGCGCTCGAGGAAGGCGCATTTGAATTCGAGTGCCTCGATGCGTGAGGAAGCGTCCATGCCGGCATTCTAGACCGGGTCGCGACCACCGCCGCTGGCCGATCAGCCCCTGGGCTTCACCCGGGTGCCGTCGGCGACGCGCTCGCCCGGCTGGAGGATGACCTCGTCGCCGGCGGCCAGGCCTTGGGTGATCTCGGCCTCGAGGCCGTTGGCGAGGCCGATGCGCACCTCGCGCAGTCGCGCCCGGCCGCCATCGTCGACGAACACGGCCCAGCTGTCGCCGTGGCGGAACAGCGCGGCCTGCGGCACCTTCAGCACCTTCTCCGCGGCGGCGAGGACGATGCGCGGTTCGACCCGGTAGCCGTGGCCGAGCCGTTGCCAGCGCTGCGGCGGGTCGGTGAAGTCGATGATGACATTGACCCGCTGTTCCTCGATGCCGAGCGCGGAGACCTTGGTGAAGCCATAGGGCTCCACGCGGCGCACCCGGCCGGCGAGCACGCCATCGCCGCCCCAGGCCTCGATCCTCACGGATTGTCCGGCGCGCACCTTCACGGCCGCGGTGGAGAGCAGGTCGGTGACGATCTCGAGGTCGGCGGTGTCGCCGACCTCGAGCAGCGGCGCGCCGGCGGACACCACGCCTTCGCTCTCCTTGATCACGCGCAGCACGCTGCCGCTCACCGGGGAGAAGACGTCGACGCAGTCGCAGTCCGCGCCGCGGCGGCGCTTGACCAGGCCCGGCGCCAGCAGCCGCGCCCGTGCCTGCGCCAGCTCGGAGTCGCGCGCGCGCCGGGCGGCGCGGGCCTCGTCGAGCGCGGCGGCGGCGGTGCGCGCGCGGCGTTCGGCGGCATCGAGGTCGTTGGCCGAGATGGTGTGGGCGGCCGCCAGGCCGCGGTAGCGCTGCAGCTCGGCGCTGGCGAAGTCGAGGTCGGCTTCGGCGCGCGCGACGGCGGCCACGGCCTGCTTCTGCGCGGCCTGCGCGGCCTCGGCACCGGCGCGGGCCTCGGCCTCGCTGCGCCGGTCGAGGAACACCGGGTCGCTGGGCTCGATGCGGGCCATCACCGTCTGGCCGGCCACCACCGCATCGCCGGCCTTGAGCGCGATGCGCTGCATGAGGCCGGGCAGGGGCGCGGAGACCACGTAGGCTTCCTTGACCCGGGTCTCGCCTTCGTCGCTGACCGTCTCCTCGATGGGTCCGGCGGCGACGCGGGCGAAATCCACCGCGACGGCCCGTGGCCAGGACAGCCAGAGGATGCCGAGCACGGTGGCCGCCGCGATCGGCAGCCACAGGGCCAGGCGGCGCTGGGTGGCGGTGGGCATCGCTTACTCCCGGGTCTTCAGCACGGCGATCAGGTCGAGGTGATCCACGCGGCGGCGGACGAGGAAGGCCGAGGCCAGCGTGGCGCCGAGGCCGACCAGCATGGCCACGGCATAGGTGGAGGCCTGGATGGCCAGCGGGATGCGGAAGAGCTCGGTGGTGAACGAGGAGACCATGAGGCTTGCGATCAGGTAACCCATGAGACAGCCAAGCGGCAGGGCCAGGAACGTCAGCAGGCCCACCTCGCCCAGCAGGATGTAGGAAATCTCCGCGCGGGTGAAACCCAGCACCCGCAGCGTCGCCAGCTCCCGCCCCCGTTCCGAGAGGGCGATGCGCGCGGAATTGTAGGTCACGCCGAAGGCCAGCGTGCAGGCGAAGACCACGAAGAAGGACACGTAGATCAGCAGGGTCCGCGCCAGGGTGTCGTGGAAGGTGCGCACCGCCGCGTCCTTCAGGGTGATGAAGCTGATGCGGGGCGTCTCCTTGAGCTGGCGGAACACCTCGAGGCGCCGGGCGGAATCCAGGCGCAGGTGCACGGCGGTGACGCTGTCCTGCTCCTGCATCAGGCGGTTGAGGGCGTCGATGTCGATGTAGGCCGGGCTGCCGATGTAGGTCTCGAAGGTGGCGACCACCGGTATCCGCAGCTGCGGCCGCCGGCCCTCCAGCACCTGGGCGGTGACCACGTCGCCGACCTTCACCGCCAGCATCTCCGCCAGCATGGTGGAGATGACCAGCCCGCCGGGCGGCAGGTCGAGCGCGTGGCCGGAGGCGTCGAAGACGTGCTGCAGCTGCTGGTGCGCGGGCACGCCCTGCAGGGCCTGGCGCTCCTCGCGCGGGCCGAAGCGCAGGCGCGCCGGCACCACCCGCAGCGGCTCGGTGGTGATCACGCCGTCGATGCGGCCGAGCCCGCGCTCGACCTGCCGCGAGCGCGGCTCGGCGAAGCCCACGGTGACGTCCTGGCCCTGGGCCTGGAGGAAGTACACGTCGGCGATGCGGTCGATGGCATCCATCCACATCATGGAGCTGACCAGCACCGCCACCGCCATGCCGATGCCGACGCTGGTGGTGAAGGAGCGGGCCGGCCAGCGGCCGATCTGCCGCAGCAGGATGCGG
>JADYZO010000133.1 GCA_020853135.1 Gammaproteobacteria bacterium | reverse complement strand
GGGTCTGCCCCAGCATGAAGGCGCGCAGCGGCTTCTCCGCGGCGGCGGCCGCATCGTCGAGTTCGATGGTGCCGGCCATGTAGGGCTTCACCCCGTTGTCGTAGACCTCGTTGAGGACCGGGCCCATCACGAAGAAGGAGAGGAAGAGGGCGAGGCCCACCAGCACCTGGTTGGGCGGCGTCTGCGGCATGCCGATGGCCTGGCGCAGGATGGCGAGCACGATGACGATGCGCGTGAAGGAGGTGGCCGCCAGGGCCAGCGAGGGCAGCAGCGTGAGGGCTGTCATCAGCAGCAGGATCTGCACGCTGACCGACCAGGTCTTGCCATCGGCGCTGCTGGTCACCAGTTCCAGCGCGGGCATGGCGGGTTGCGCTGCCCAGGCCACCGCCGGGAGGACCAGCGCCGGGACGAGCAGCATCAGCAGCGGGAGCAGGCGCTTCACGGCTGCGTCTCCATGTGGCTGGCAAAGGTGGGTGCGCCGGCCGGCGTGCCGGCCGGGTCGCGCATGACGTGCAGCGTGCGCATGCCGGCGGGGCTGAGCCCGACCAGCACCTGTTCCTGGCCCACGCGCAGCAGCACGACCTTCTCGCGGGCGCCGAGGGAGACCGCACTGCTGATCTCGATGAGGCCGGTCTTCAGGTGTCCCCCCGAGCGCAGGCGCTGCGCGAGCCAGGCGAGCCCGCCCACCAGGGCCAGCACCAGGCCGAGGCTGAGCACCATGCGCAGCGCCGGTCCGGTCACGCTGCCCGAGGGCAGCACGCCCGGTACCGGCTGCGCCGGCGTCTGTGCGCCGGCAGCCAGCGCCGCGCCGGCTGCCAGCAGCCCGGCCGCGAGGGCCGCGGCGGCGAGTACCTTTCCGGGGTGGCGGTTCATGGGTGGCGGGCCTCAGGCGGGCTGGCGCGCCGGCGGGGCCACCACGTCGGTCAGCCGGATGCCGAACTTGTCGTTGATCACCACGATCTCCCCGTGGGCCACCAGCGCGCCATTGACCAGCACGTCGAGCGGTTCGCCGGCGCCGCGGTCGAGTTCCACCACCGAGCCCTGGGACAGGCGCAGCAGGTGGCCGACGCTCATCTGTGCGCGGCCGACTTCCAGCGACAGCGTCACCGGCACGTCGAGGATGACGTCGATGCTCGGGTGGGCATCGCCGGTGCCGCCGCCGCTTTCGCTGACCTGCTGGAAGGCTGCGGCGCGAAACCCCGCCTCCGGCTTGCCGCCACGACCCGTGGCGCTGTCACTTGTCTTTTGCTCGTCCATACTGTTCTCCAACGATGCGGCGATTGGCGGGCTTGCTGATGCGCACGGCATTGCGACCCTGGCAGGCGCCAAAGGTCCCTTCCATCAGCGGCTGGTCACCGGCGTACAGCACGACGCTGGCCGGCAGTTCGGTGTAGATCACGTCTCCGGGCCGGGCGAGCGCGATGTCGCGCAGGTTGACCTCGGTGCCGGTGAGCACGGCACGCAGCGCAACCCGGGCCTCCTGCACGTCCTCGCGCAGGCGGCTGCGCCACTTCTGTGCGGTGCCCTCGGTGGCCTCGAGCTGGCTGGTGTCGCGCATGCCGCGCAGCGGTTCCACCAGCGCCGCCGGCAGCACGACCTCGAAGGCATGCTCGGTTTCGCCGACGAGGAAGCCGAAGCGGGCCACGGACACCAGCTCGGAGCTGGTTCCCACGGCGGCAAAGATCGGGTTGGTCTCGCTCTTCCCGCAGCTGAACTCCAGGTCGAGGAATGGCTTCCAGGCCTGCTTCAGGTCGGCGACGAGGGCCTCGACGAACTTGCGGGTGAGGCGCTGCTCGATCGGCGTGAACTCGGTCATGTCCTCGGGACGCCTGCCCTTGCCGTCGCCGCCGAAGAAGATGTCGGTCAGCATGAAGATGAAGTCTGGGTCGAAGCTGAGCAGTCCCTTCAGGGCGGCGGGCCTGATGTCGAGCACGTTGAGACTGCAGGGCGCCGGCAGCTGGCGCGCGTAGGCCCCCCAGCGCACGGAGCGCAGCGGGTGTGCCACCACGTCCACCGGGCCGCGGAAGAAGCGCCGGCCCGTGGCCTTCAGCAGGCTCACCATGCGCTCGGCGATGGATTCCAGCGCCGGTGCGCGATCGGCGAGGATCCGTTCCCAGTGGTCCGCGTGCAGGTCCTGGACCTGGCCGGCCGGGGCCAGCCCGGCCCCTTCGGCAGCCGGCGGGACTGCTTCGCGCAGCGCCGCCGACTCTTCCTCGGAAATGATGTCCTTGTGCTCCATGGCTGCGGACAGCCGCCTACTGGACGACGAAGCTGGTGAAGTAGAGGTCCTCGACACCCGGCTTGCCGGTGTTCTGCTTGAGGATGCGCTGGACCTCGGCGAGGCACTCCTTGCGCATCGTCTCCTTGCCTTCGCGGCTGATCAGGTCGGCAAAACCGTGGCCCGCGAAGATGTCGAGCAGGTTGTTGCGGATGACCGGCATGTGCGTCTGCACCGCCTTGATGGTTTCCTCGTCGCGGCCCATGACCTCGACCGTGACCTGCAGGAAGCGCATGGCCCCCTGTTCCTGGAAGCTGACCACCAGCGGCGGGTCGAAGGCCTGGTAGATCGGCGGTGCTTTGGGTTCCGCACCGGCCTTGGCCCTGGATTTGGCCGCGCCAGCCTTCTCGTCGCCGGGAGCAGCCTCCTCATGGGCCGTGCAGCCGGGCATCAGCCCCGGCAGCAGCTTGCAGCCGACGATGCCGGTGAGGAACTGCGCGGCGACGACGAGGAAGAACAGCCCTGCAGCGAGGCCGATGG
>JADYZO010000132.1 GCA_020853135.1 Gammaproteobacteria bacterium | reverse complement strand
TGGGTTCCCGTCCGGACGATGCTGCTGTGGCGATGGTAGCAAACCCGCCGCCCGGGCTGGCGTGGGCAGCGCCTCGATCACCTCGATCCACTCCCCGGCCGGCCCGATGGTGACCGCCAGGCGCCGGCCATCGTAGGGATAGTCCCAGACGGCCACCGGCCGGTGGCGCCAGCGCGCCTTGATGGCGCCGAGGCTGTCGCCGGCAAAGGACACCATGGCGAGGCCGCCGGGCAGCGCGCCCCGCGCCCGCGGCCGCGGGCGGGCACTGGCCGGATAGCCATCGAGTTCGACGAGATAGTTCCGCCGCAGGCTGGCGATGGCCAGCGGGAACCTCGTGTCCATCGGCAGGCCGTGGGCCCGCGAGAGTCCGCTGATCCGCCACTGCATGGTCTCGCCCACCGGCAGGCCGAGGACATCCTGGTAGAAGCCGCGCAGGGCATCGATGCTGGCACCGCCCACCACCATGATGAACACCCGGTCCACCGGGCTCTGCGCCGCATCGAGGTCATACCCGCTGCCACCGGGCAGGATACGGGTCAGGTACAGCAACTCGCTGCCGGGACCCACGACCTGCATGGCCCGCGGGGCTGTCTCACCCGCTCCCAGGTTCGCCGGCGGACCGGTGATCCTGAAGCCTGCCGCCGGAAGGCTCTGCGACAGCGCGTCGGGATCCCTCACCAGCAGCTCGGTCGCGTTCCAGCCGTAGGTCATGTAGGGCGCCGGCACCGCCGCAGCAGCCGGGGCCTCGATGAAGCGCACCAGCGTACTGCTGCCGCTGGCCGGCCGCATCAGCAGGTACGGCTGCCCCGCCATGGCCGGCGCATCCCAGGCCCTGGCCAGTTCGGCCGATACCTCGCCGCGCACGGCGGTGGTGTACGCAAGCCCCTGCTGCCAGGCCGGCTCCACACCAGCAAGGCTGCGAACCACCAGCGTGACGATTGCGATGCTCTTCAACATGCGAGTGATCTCCTGGTGCAGACGACGGGATACGGCCAGCTGGCCAGCAGCAACCATCGGTGCCGGTGTTCGCTTATTGACTTGTTTAGCCCCTTCAACAAGTCAATAAGCGAACACCGGCACCGATAGGGCCTACTCCGGCACCAGCCAGCCCGCGCGCGGGCCACCGCGCCCTTGCGTCGCCAGCGTGCGCCACAGCCAGGGCGCAAGCGCCGCCAGCTCCGTGTCCAGGCCAAAGGGCAGGTTCACGGCCAGCATGCCCGAGCCGCGCATGCCATCGAAGCCCCTGCCCTCCACCTCGATGGCGATGTGGTACACGCGCCGCATGCCCAGCGCGGCGACGCGGGCCGGCAGCCGCTCGCCGGCACGGCCGCGCACCAGCGGATACCAGAGCAGGAAGACGCCCGTGGGCCAGCGCCGGTGGCAGTCCGCGAGCAACCCGGTGACGCGGGCATAGTCGTCCTTCAATTCGTAGGACGGGTCGATCAGCACGAGCCCGCGGCGCTCGGGCGGTGGCAGCAGCGCGGGCAGCCCCTCGAAGGAGTCGCGCTCGTGCACGTGCACCTGCGGGTCGCGGCCATACAGGCGGCGCAGCATTCCGAGGGCACGCGGATGCAGTTCCATCAGCACCAGGTGGTCGGCCGGGCGCAGCAGCGAGTGCGCCAGCCAGGGGGATCCCGGGTAGCGGCGCAACGACCTGCCGCCGTTGCAGGCCCTCACCGCCTCCAGGTAGGGCACCAGCGCCGGCGGCGGGTCCGCCGCGGCGAGCACACGGGCGATGCCGCCGGCGTGCTCGGCATGGCGGCGCGCCTCGCGACTGCCGAGATCATAGAGGCCTGATCCCGCATGGGCGTCGAGGACACGCAGCGGCTTGTCCTTGCCCGCCAGGGCCTGCAGCACCCGCACGAAGACCGCGTGCTTGAGGACATCGGCATGGTTGCCGGCGTGGTATTCGTGCTGGTAACTCAGCATGGCTGCGCGCAGGTTACCAGCATCCGGGCGGGTGATGAGGCATGGGGTCGAGGCCGACGGCGACAGACCGGGCAATTCGGGGATAATACCCACCCCCTGACATCGGCCCCGCGCCACCGAAGGCAGCCATGGGACGCATCTTCGAAGTCCGCAAGCACACCATGTTCGCGCGCTGGAACCGCATGGCCAAGCAGTTCACGCGCATCAACAAGGACATCACCATCGCCGTGAAGGCCGGGGGCAGCGACCCGGGCAACAACCCGGCATTGCGCCGCGTGATCCAGAACGCCCGCGCCATCAACATGCCCAAGGACAAGGTCGAGGCCGCCATCAAGCGTGCCGCGGGCAAGGATGTCGCCAACTACGAGGTGGCGGTCTACGAGGGCTACGGCCCGCACGGGGTGGCCATCCTCGTCGAGACGGCCACCGACAACCCCACGCGCACCGTCGGCAACGTGCGCAACATCTTCAACAAGAACGGCGGCAATCTCGCCAGCACCGGCAGCGTGGCGTTCATGTTCCGGCGCATGGGCGTGTTCCGCCTCGACCCGGCCGGCATCGACCAGGACGACCTCGAGCTCCACCTCATCGACCACGGCCTCGAGGAGATGGGCGAGAGCACCGGCGAGAAGGGCGAGCCGCAGCTGGTCATCCGCTGCCTGTTCCCCGAATTCGGCCACCTGCAGAAGGCGCTGGAGGATCGCGGCATCACCCCGCTCTCGGCCGAGCAGGAGTACATCTGCACGACGGCCACCGAGCTGCCCGAGGAGCAGGCCCGCGAGGTGCTCGAGCTCATCGACAAGCTCGAGCAGGACGAGGACGTGCAGAAGGTCTACCACACGCTGGCCTGAGGCCACACCCCGCCGGGGCCACCGGCACCCCCGCCTGCGGCGGCTTGCCGCAGGCCACTGTCCGCGGGCCGGTACGCAGCCCGGCACTGCTGGCCTCGCAGGCGCACACGCGGCAATAATTGCCGCCCTTGCCATCCCGGCTGGAGTGCCGCCATGTACATCAACTTCTGGTATCCCATCGCCCGCAGCAGCGAGGTCACGGCGGACAAGCCGCTCAAGGTGACCCTGCTCACGCTGCCCTTCGTCGCCTTCCGCGACACCGCGGGGCAGGCGCACGTGCTGGCGGATACCTGCGTGCACCGCGGCGGTTCGCTCGGCGCCGGGCGCATCAAGGATGGCTGCGTGGTCTGCCCGTACCACGGCTGGGAATTCGCCGGCAGCGGCAAGTGCGCGCACGTCCCCTCGCTCGGCAGGGACGCGAAGCTGCCCGCCCGCGCCAAGGTGGACAGCTACCCCGTCCAGGAGAAGTACGGCATCGTCTTCGCCTTCCTCGGCGACCTGCCCGAGGAGGAGCGCCCGCCGATCCACGATATCGCCGAATACGGCCAGGCGCCCTGGAAGGCATTCCTCTACGTGCTGGACCTCAAGGCCTACTACGAGCGCTCGATGGAGAACGGGCTCGACCCCATCCACAACGAATTCGTGCACCCGCTGCAGGGCGCGCCGATGCTCTCCCCCGAGCGCCAACGCCAGCCGCTGCCGGTCGAGGACATCCCCTGGGGCAGCAAGTTCTACGTCCCCTTCGGTGACAAGCTCATCCACGACACCAACCTCTCCACCGTGACGACCGGCGAGCGGGTGGGTGCGGCCGGCTCCTGGCACCAGGGCCCGAACCAGCTGGTGACCTGGATCGACATCACCGCCACCAACTCCTTCCACCAGTACCTGTTCGAGGCCCCGGTGGACGAGAACAGCACGCGGCTCTTCTTCATCAACATGCGCAACTGGCTCACCGAGGACAAGCACGACAAGCGCATGGAGGACGTCACCCTGCGCGTCGTCAGCGAGGACATCGCCATCCTCGAGAAGCTCAACCCGGTGCGCACCCCGGACAGCAACACGAAGGAAATCCTCCTGCCGGGCGACCACGCGGTGGTGCGCTACCGCGAGTGGCTGAAGAAGTGGGACGAGCGCGGCTGGCGCATCGACGTCAAGGCGCTGAAGGCGAAGCAGGGTGACGCGGCACTCACGATCCCCTGCCCGGGCCGGCGCGAATCGGGCAACTGGGTGCTCGACACCGTGCCGCTGCTGCCGGGCACGGCCGGCAACGGCTGAGCGCCGCCCGCGCCCGGGCGGCTTGCGCTAGAACTGCGCGGCGAAGAACCGCGCGCTGCGCTCGTCGGCGAACTCGATCTGCCGCCCGGGGCTGGTGCTGGCCGGGTTGTCGAAGAACTGGTGCGAGTACAGCGCAAAGCCCTGGTGGTTGCCCCCGGGAAACGTGACGTAGCGCACCGAGGGCGGCAGCCTGGCCTGCACGGCGGTGAAACGCGCCTCGGGCAGCAGGCCATCGCGGTCACCGCGGATGAAGATCATGGGCACCGTCACGCGGCTGTAGTCGGCCGGCATGTCACTCGCCCAGAGCGCCAGCGCCTTCACCCGGGGCGAGTGCCGGATGATGAGCTCGAGGGCCGCGAACCCGCCCATGGAGTGCCCGATCACGAACCAGTCCTCCATGCCCAGGCTGTCCATGCGGGCGGCGGCGGGCTCCACGGCGTTGACCGGCAGGCGCATGGCGCCGGCCGGCACGAGCACCGTGTAGCCGATGCCGGCGAAGAATGCCGCGGTCTTGGCGTAGGCCAGCGGCTGGACGAGGGCGGCGGGCATGACCAGCAGGCCGTGGCCGTTGGGGCGGGCGGGCTGGAAGACCAGCGTGCCATCGTCCTCCACGGTGGCGGTGTAATCGGCGCCCTGCAGGTACTGGCTGGCTTCCGGCAGCGGCCGCCCGTCGATCTGGTAGGCGGCCACCACCGCGGCGACCGCCAGGACGAGCAGCAGGAGGACGCCGATCGCGATCTTCTTCAACACCCGGGTTCTCCGTCAGTTGGCAGCGGCAGCATTATTGCAGGCAAAAAGAAGGGCCGCATCGCTGCGGCCCTTCCGTGAGATCGGGTGTCTCCCAACCCCTGGATCGGTATCGTGATCCGCGCGCTCAGACCGCCACCGAAGGCAGCTCCGTTGTCCGGCCGAGACGCGAAGGTTGCATGGACACCGTCGTAATCCCACTAGACATTGGATCACCTCCTTTTCGCTGTTGCACCGAAGCCTGAGTATTGGGGACGGGCGCCGCCAATTGCAAGCTGCAGGCGTCACAGTCCGCCAGCGGCCCGCCTCAGCGGTAACGCAGGCGCTTGCAGTACGTCACATTGCACTGGTCGCAACGCGGCGCCCCCGCCACGCACACCTTCGCCAGCGCGGGGCTGGCGAAGGCTGTCAGCAGGTTGGCGGCCTCGCGTGGATCCACACCCGCCTCGCGCGCCCACGCTGCCAGCAGGCCGGCGGCCCCGGCGGGTTCGGGCAGGCGATGGTGGATGCCGAGGCGCCCCGGTCCGAGCAGGCGTGCCAGGTGCCCGGGCTCCAGCGCCGGCCCGAGGGCCGCCTCCGCCGTACGCGCCAGCATGGCCTCGTGGTCGTACGCATGGCGGCGCAGCGTCGTGCGCACCTGGTCCAGCAGCTCCCGCGGCTTCGCGTGCGCCTGGTTGCGGCGGAACCAGTAGCAGGCCTGGGTCATGCCGCCACCGACCATGTCGGGCAGGTCCTCGAACTCCTCACGGGCGAAGTAGCGCTCCTGCAGGTCGGGAGCGAAGAAGTCCCCGATGGTCTCGCGGTCCCTGCGGGTCGGTCCCATCCTGCCGTTGCCCTGGCCGGGGAAAAGCGGATGCCAGTGCAACAGGATGAAGTCGCCGTCCTCGGCCAGCGCCTTCATGAGGCAGGCACGGTAGGCCGGGTGGCGCTGCGGATCCATGTTGTGCAGCAGGCCGTGGTCGAGCACGAGGTCGTAGCGCGACGGCGGTTCCCATTCGGCGATGTCGGCCTCCACCGCATGGACCACGACCCCCTGCTCCGCCGCGCGCTGGCGCGTGTACTCCAGCGCCCTCGGCATGAAATCGAGCGCCGTGACCTCCCAGCCCATCTGCGCGAGGAACACCGAATCGGTACCGGCGCCACAGCCGATGTCCAGCACCCGTCCCGGGCTGCGCCGGCGGCAGACCTCGGCCAGGAACAGGGTCGGTTCGTCGTGCGCCCAGGGCAGGTCCTGCCAGCGGCTGGCCCAGTCGTAGGTGGCCAGGAAGGTCTTTTTCTCGTGGGTGCTCATGGATGATCGCTGCTCCGGGTGGTGTCGTGACCCGCATGGCCGGCCGCCGGCATGGCTGGGGGTTCAGGTTTCGCTCAGGCGCCACTCGGCGCGGTAATTGAGGCCGAAGCGGACAATGCGGTGAAGGAGGTCGCCGTACGGCAGGCCGTCGCCGGCAGCCGAGTCGGCGAAATCCTCGCCGTGGGCCAGGTTGGGATTGCAGTTGGCTTCCAGCACCCAGACGCTGCCGTCCTCGCGCATGCGGAAATCCATGCGCGCATAGCCGCTCATGTGCAGTGCCCGATAGATGCGCCTGGCCAGGCGTCCGAGACGCTCGTGGTCGGCCTCCGTCAGGCCGTTGGCACGTCCGGTGCGGATGCCGTGCTTGCGCTGGTACTTCAGGTCCCACTTCACCTTGCGCGTGGCGATGCCCACCGCGGCCTGCGGCAGCGTGCCGAAGTCCATCTCCCAGACCGGGAAGGTCGTCAGCCGGTCATTGCCGCAGACGCCGACGTAGAGTTCGCGGCCGCCGATGTACTCCTCCACCAGGGCATCGGTGCGCGTGCTCTCGTGGATGAAATCGATGCGCTCCTTGAGCCGAGCGCGGTCCTCGACGATGGAGGCCTGGGCGATGCCGAGCGAGGCGTCCTCGGTGGCCGACTTCACGAACAGCGGGTACTTGAGCCGGGCCGACAGCCGGTAGGGGTGCCCCTGGCGGAAGATGGCGAACTGCGGCGTCGGGATGCGGTGCCAGGAGAGGATCTGCTTGGACAGCACCTTGTCGCGCGAGAGCATCATGCCGCGCGGGTTGCAGCCGGTGTAGGGCTGGCGCAGCAGTTCCAGGTAGGCCACGATGTGCTGGTCGTAGGTGATGATGCCCTGGAATTCCTGCAACAGGTTGAAGGCCACGTCGGGCTTCCACGTGGCGATCGTGCGGCGCAGGTCGCCGAGGTTGTCGTAGAGGCCGAGCACCTGCACCTCATGGCCGGCGGCCTTCAGGTGCGTCATCACGTCATACTCGGTCTTCCACTCGTTGACCTGCTGCTCCGTGCAGCCCGCCAGGCTCTCCGGCGGCACCAGGCTCTCGTGGGTCAGGACCAGGATGCGCAGCTTCTTCACAGGGTGTATCGCTCGCGGCCCCGCCGCACGAAGTCAAACACGATGCGCTCGATGAGCGCGAAGAGCTCGCGCTCGGTCACGCGCAGGGAACCGGCCACCACCAGGTCGAGCTCGCCCACCCGGCGGATCACCATGCGCATGACATGGTGCACCAGGTAGGGGTGCAGCTGCGAGCGGCGCAGCAGCAGCCGGTGCAGCTGCGGGCGGACCTGGCGGATGAAGGTGGCCGCCGGCTGCCGGCGCGGGTTCTCGTAGCGCAGGCCGAACACCCGCAGCAGGCGGCTGTCGTAGCGGCGCGCATCCGCGCGCTCGTCGGCGGCCAGCTTGTCCCGGTAATGCTGGCGCAGCGTGCGCCGGTTGGTGGCCAGCGGCTCGATCAGCCGGCGCGAGCGCACCGGGGGCGGCACGGTGCGGATCTCCTGCATCAGTTCATCCACGTAACGGAGCTTGCGCAGCGCATGCCAGCCCTGGTAGTCCGTCCGCCAGCCGGAGTGCGGCGCCAGCCACACGGCAAAGGTCTCGGCGAAATCCTCGGTGGGATGGCTCTGGGCGTACCAGTGGCCGAGGTGCATGACGTAGTTACGGCTGGTGATGCGCGGCGCATAGCTCTTCGGGTAGGGGCGTGAAGCGGGTCCGAACACCGCCCGCCAGCGCCTGCGCCGGCGCAGGCGGTAGGCATTGTCGAGCGCATGGCCGGTCTCATGGCGCAGGATGCGCGCCAGCCAGCGCGCATTGCCGCCCTCCACCTCGTGCATCAGCCGGCGCTCGAGGCGCGCCAGGCGCGGGTGGGCCAGATAGAAGGGGATGGCCACCCCGGGCACGCCGTCGGGGCAGAACCACTCCTCGGCGAGCCAGAAGTGGGGCCGGCACACGAACCCCCGGCGGGCGAGCTCCTGGTCGAGCCGGCCGAGCGCGGGAGCCAGGGGACTGTCCTCGAGCAGCAGCCCGAGGTCGCAGAAGCGCTGGTCGAGCAACGCCTCATCATCCAGCCGGGTCCACGCCAGTCGCCCACCCTTGCGTTGGCCGCTGCCCTTCGCCATGCCCCTGCTTTCGCTGTTGCCGCAGCGAGTCTAGCAGGGCTGATCGGCCACGCTGC
>JADYZO010000131.1 GCA_020853135.1 Gammaproteobacteria bacterium | reverse complement strand
CCTGGCCGGCGCCGTGCTCGAGCAGCAGCCAGCCGCCTGCCGCGAGCTGCGCCGGTGCGCCGGTGATGATCGCCCGCAGCGCATCGAGGCCGTCGGGTCCGGCGGCGAGCGCGGCGCGCGGCTCGAAAGCCAGCTCCGGGTCGGCCGTGGCCCACTCGGCATCGGCGATGTAGGGCGGGTTGGCGACGACCACGTCGAAGACCCCGCCAGCCGTGGCGGCGAACCAGTCGCCGGCGGCGAAACGCAGGCGCAGCGCGCCGGCCTGCTGCGCGTTGGCGTGGGCGACCGCCAGCGCCGCAGCGCTCTGGTCGGTGGCGAGGATGTCGGCCAGTGGCCGCTCGGCCGCGATGGCCAGGGCGATCGCGCCGCTGCCGGTGCCGAGATCCACCACCCGGGCGGGGCGCCCAGCCGGCAGCCGCAGCAGCGCGCGCTCCACCAGCAGCTCGGTCTCCGGGCGTGGCACCAGCACGTCGGGGGTCACGGCGAGGTCGAGGCTCCAGAAGGCGCGCCGCCCGCTGATGTAGGCGAGCGGGCGGCCCTGCCGGCGGGCGTCGATGTCGCCGAGGAAACGGCTGGCCGTGGCGGCGGGCACCAGCTGCCCCTGCTGCATGAACAGGCGGGCACGGTCCCAGCCGAGCGCATGGGCCAGCAGCACCTCGGCATCCAGCCGGGGCGAGGGGCTGGAGGCTTCCAGCAGGCGCGCCCCGGCCCGGAGCAGCGCCTCCACCGTGGATGTGGCGGGCGGATTCATGTGGGCGGTGCGATGATAGGGCATCGGGCAGGACAGGGCGGCATTCTCCCATGGGCAGGACTCCGGACCAGGCGGCGGGCGCCACGCACGGGCTTTCGACGGCGTGCGTACACGGCGGCGACACGCAGGACCCGGCCACGGGCGCGGTCATGCCCCCGATCCACACCTCGGTCACCTACGCACGCGAGGACGTGGACGGGCACCGCGGCTGGTTCTACTCGCGCGTGGGCAACCCCACCCGCGATGCGCTCGAGCGCTGCGTGGCGGAACTCGAGGGCGGCGCGCAGGCGCTGGCCTTTGCCTCGGGGATGGCGGCGACCGCCACCGTGCTCGAGCTGCTCGATGCCGGCGCGCATGTCATCGCGCCCGTGGACGGCTACGGCGGCACCTTCCGCATCCTCCAGGACCTGCGCCCGCGCAGCGCGGGACTGCAGGTGTCGTTCGTCGACTGCTGCGACCTCGCCGCCATCGGGGCCGCCATCCGCCCGGACACGAAGCTGCTCTGGCTGGAGACGCCGACCAACCCGCTGCTGCGCATCCAGGACCTCGCCGGCGCCTGCGCGCTGGCGCGCCGCCACGGCATCCTCACGGCGGTGGACAACACCTTCGCCACGCCGGTGTTCCAGCGGCCGCTGGAACACGGTGCCGACATCGTCATGCACTCGGCCACCAAGTACATCGGCGGGCACTCCGACGTGCTCGGGGGGCTGCTCGTCGCCGGCACGCCCGGGCTGGGCGCCCGGCTGCATGGCCTGCGCAGCACGACCGGCGCCGTGGCCTCGCCCTTCGACAGCTATCTCATGTTGCGCGGGATCAAGACGCTGGCGCTGCGCATGGAGCGCCACGCGGCCAATGCCCAGGCGGTGGCCGAGCACCTGGCCCGGCACCCGCGCGTGGGCCGCGTGCATTACCCCGGGCTCCCCGGGCATCCGCAGCACGCGCTGGCGCGCCGCCAGATGCGGGGCTTCGGCGGCATGCTGTCCTTCGAGATCGAGGGTGGCGCGCCCGCGGCCCGCGGCTTCCTCGACAAGCTCACGATCTTCACGCTGGCCGAGAGCCTGGGCGGGGTGGAGAGCCTTGCCGGCTATCCGGCCACCATGAGCCATGCGGCCATGCCGGCAGCACAGCGCCGGGCGGCGGGCATCGGGGATGACCTGGTGCGGCTGTCCATCGGCATCGAGGATGTGGCCGATCTCCGGGCCGCCCTCGACGCCGCGCTGGGCTGAGGCCGGCGGCCGGCTTTCCCGGTGGCCGCCGGGCCACTATCCTGCCGACGACACCGCGACACCCGGGGAGACCACGTGTTCACCGACATGGAGTGGCAGGCGCTGCAGCTGAGCCTCGCCGTGGCCACGCGCAGCGTGCTGTTCAGCCTGCCGCCGGCCATGGCCGTGGCCTGGGTGCTCGCGCGCGGCCGCTTCACCGGGCGCGCGCTGCTCGATGCCTTCGTGCACCTGCCGCTGGTGCTGCCGCCGGTGGCGGTGGGCTACCTGTTGCTGGTGCTGTTCGGCAACCGCGGTCCGCTGGGCGGCTGGCTGCTCGAGACCTTCGGCATCCAGCTCATGTTCAGCCGCGCGGGCGCGGCGCTGGCCACGGCGGTGATGTCCTTCCCGCTGATGGTGCGCGCCATCCGCATTTCGCTCGAGCATGTCGATCCGGGGCTGGAGCAGGCGGCCCGCACGCTGGGGGCCGGGGCCTTCGACCGCTTCCGCAGCGTGACGTTGCCGCTGATGCTGCCCGGCGTGCTCGCCGGCGCGGTGACGGCGTTTGCCGCGAGCCTCGGCGAGTTCGGCGCGGTGATCACCTTCGTGTCCAACATCCCGGGCGAGACCCGCACGCTGCCGCTGGCGCTCTACACGGCGCTGCAGATGCCCGGTGGCGAGGCCGTGGCCGCGCGGCTTGCAGGGCTGTCCTTCGGGCTGGGCCTGGCCGGCCTCGCGCTGGCGGACCTGCTGGCCCGCCGGGTGCGCGCCCTGCTGGGGCCCTGAATGCTCGAGGTCAGCGTCCGCCACCGCCTCGGCCGGTTCATGCTGGATGCGGCCTTCAGCGCGCCGGCACCGGCGCTGGTGGCGCTGTTCGGCACCTCCGGCTCGGGCAAGACCAGCGTCGTGAATGCAGTCGCCGGCCTGCTGCGGCCCGATGCCGGGCGCGTCGTCCTCGACGACGAGGTGCTGTTCGATGCCGCCCGCGGCATCGATGTCCCCGCCGAGCGGCGTCGCCTCGGCTACGTGTTCCAGGACGCACGGCTGTTCCCGCACCTCGACGTGCGCGGCAACCTCGGGTACGGCCTGCGGCGCAGCCGCGCGCCGGCCCGCATCGCCTTCGACGATGTGGTGGCGCTGCTCGGCCTGGAGGCGCTGCTGGCACGCCGGCCGCGCGGGCTGTCGGGGGGCGAGCGCCAGCGCGTGGCGCTCGGGCGCGCGCTGCTGGCGCAACCGCGGCTGCTGCTGCTCGATGAGCCGCTCGCTTCGCTCGACGCCGCGCGCCGCGACGAGGTGCTCCCCTACCTCGAGCGGCTGCGCGACCAGTGGCAGCTGCCGATGCTCTACGTCAGCCACCAGTTCGACGAGGTGCTGCGGCTCGCCACCCACCTCGTGCTGATGGAGCAGGGCAGCGTGGTGGCCGCCGGTTCGCTGGCGGAGATGGCGCTGCACCCGGCGCTCGGGCGGCTGGCGGGGGAGGCCGCGGTGGGCGCGGTGCTCGACTCGACCGTCACCGCGGTGGATGGGGACACCGGGCTGGCCAGCATCACGGCCGGCAGCGGCAGCCTGCGGGTGCCGGCCGGGGGACTCGTGCCCGGGGCGCCGGTGAGGCTGCAGCTGCTGGCGCGCGATGTGATCCTGGCAACGGAGCCCCCGCACGGCCTGAGCGTGCGCAATGCGCTGGTAGGGACGGTGACCGCGATGCAGGCCGGGTCGGCCCATTCGCAGCGGGTGGCGGTGGACGTCGGCGGCGTGACGGTGCTCGCGCGGGTGACCAGTCTCGCGGCGGCCGAATTGCAGCTGGCACCCGGCATGCCGGTGTGGGTGCTGGTCAAGGCCGTGTCCCTGCGGGCGGCCGCGCACGGGTCCGGCGGGCCACGGCCATGACAGCCGGCCTGCCGGCTCGCCCGGGTTTCCGGCCCCTGGCCCGGGGCCGCGGGCGGGTGGGAAATATCAGTGGCCCTGGCGTCTGATCCCGGTACGCTCGATTTCCATCTGCTTTTCGCGAAGGCGATGCCATGTCATGGTTTGCGGCCCTTCCTGCCAGGCTGACGCTCCTCGCCGTCCTCGCCCTGCCGCCGTTCGCTGCCCGGGGCGCCGATGTCGCGCCGCCCCTGACCGTGTTCGCCGCCGCTTCGCTGACCGACGTGCTCCAGCAGATCGGTGCCGACTATGCCGCCACCGGTGCGCCGCTGCCGCGCTTTTCCTTTGCGGCCAGCTCGGCGCTGGCGCGGCAGATCGAGTCGGGTGCGCGGGCGGACGTGTTCTTCTCCGCGGACCAGGCGTGGATGGACGAACTCGATCAGCGCGGCCTGCTCCGGCCGGGCAGCCGGCGCGATGCGGTGGCCAACCGTCTGGTCCTGATCGCACCCGCCGGCAGCCGGCTGGCGCTGGCCATCGCCCCGCATTTTCCGCTGGCGGCAGCACTCGGTCCCCGCGGCTGGCTGGCGACCGGTGACCCGGACATCGTGCCCGTGGGCCGCTACGCCCGCGCCGCGCTGACGACGCTCGGCGTCTGGGACCAGGTGGCCGGGCGCCTCGTGCGCGCGGACAACGTGCGCGTCGCGCTCGCCTACGTGGCGCGCGGCGAGGCGCCACTCGGCATCGTGTACGCGAGCGATGCGCAGGCCGATCCCCGCGTGCGCATCGTCGGCATGTTCCCCGCCGACAGCCACCCGGCCATCAGCTACCCCATCGCCGCCACCCGCGATGCCGCCCCCGCTGCCGAGGCCTTCATCGCCTTCGTGACCGGCCCCGTGGCCGCCGGGCGTTTCGCGGCCGCCGGGTTCGTGCCGGGTGTGAGGTGAGGGGGGAATAAATAGGAATAAATATGTCAGACACCTTTTCGGGGATTCATCCCCATCTGCGCGATTGCGCTGCCGGGAAAGGCAGCTCAAGATGGAATGGGCCGCCTGGCTTCCGGCTCTGCGGTTGAGCGCTCCGCCTGGTCGTGAGACAACCCTGGAGCTGGCGTCCTGATGTGTCGGGCATTGTCGTCGGTTCGGCTTGATCGTTAGCCTGAGAGGATCGAACGTCATGATGAAGCTCCGCCGTGCGTTCGTTCTTTCGATTGTTCTCGCTGGTTGTACTTCGTATGTGACGCCCGGTGGTCCCGCTTCAATCCCCGCCATGACTGATGCGGATGTGGCCGAAGCCCTGTCGCGCCAGCCGGCTGCGCAGTTCCCGGTGCGCCTCGCGATCGCGCGTGTTCAGGCCAGCGGTTATGCCTCTGCCACGAGTGAAGGGTACGGGG
>JADYZO010000130.1 GCA_020853135.1 Gammaproteobacteria bacterium | reverse complement strand
GTCGGTGTCATCGACATCGAGCCCGGCCCGCAGGTGGAGGAGTGGAGCCAGGAGATCCGCTTCACCAGCCCGCGCGACCAGCGCCTGCGCTGGCAGGCGGGTGGCTACTACTTCCACTCGGTGCTGAAGGACCGCAAGGGCAATCCCGCGATGTCGGCGCCGCTGCCGTCCTGGTTCAACTACCTGCAGGGCGGCAACGTGGCCGTGCCGCCGCTGGCCCTGCCCACGAACCTCGCCATCGGCAGCTACATCTTCGCGGCGTCCTTCGACCCCTATGCCGGCCTGGATCCGCTCGACCGGCCGTTCCTCAGGTCCAGCGGGGAGTCCTGGTCGGTGTTCGGCAGCATGGACTTCGACATCACCGAAAAACTCAAGACCCGGCTGGAGCTGCGTTACACGCAGGACCACCGCTGGGCCGAGGCCTACAGTTTCACGAAGTGCGGGCCGCCGGCCGGCAGCCCGTACTATCCCTGGCCCATGGGTGACCGCGACATTGCCAACTGCGGCAATGCCTTCTTCGACCTGAGGGTGCTCGATGCGGTCGACCACACCGAGTGGATCAAGGACAACAGCAACGTCTACCAGCCCGTGACGGTGCCCGGGGTCAAGTCCGGCAGCGCGCGCTTCGACAACACCACCGGGCGCATCGGCCTCGACTACAAGCTCGACAGCGGCTGGATGGTCTACGGCTCGGTCGCGTACGGCGAGAAGCCGGGCGGCATCAACATGCTGACGGACAAGGAGGTCGTCGACCACACCGGAGGCGTGGGCCTGACCACCATCGTCAACCGCTTTGGTCCGGAAAAGATGACCGCCTGGGAGCTGGGCATCAAGGGCTACACGCCCGACCGGCGCATCCGCTTCGACCTCTCGGTGTTCTTCAACGACTGGCGTGATGTCGTGCTGCGCCAGCTGACCGAGGTCGACCCGGTCAGCGGCATGCTGTTCCGCCAGCCCCAGGGCCTGAACGTCAATTCCGGCGATGCCCATGTGTTCGGCTGGGAGCTGACCACGGATGTCGGCTTGACCGAAAGCCTGACCGGCAGGCTGACCGTCGGCTACACCGACTCGAAGATGAAGAACGGCAAGCTCGACAGCTATGCGCTGTTCCCGAGCTTCTACACCAGCGAGGCGGATTGCGCGCCGGCTGCCATCCAGGCGTTGCCCGTCGCGGCCCAGGCGGCCCAGGCACTGAAGTGCCAGCATCTCGGCGGTGACATTTCCGGCACGACCCAGATGCGCCAGCCGCAGTGGACGGCCAGCCTCTCGCTGGACTACAAGCACCAGCTGGTGGGCGACTGGGACCTGAAGTCCAGCCTCTCGGGCAACTTCACCGACAAGATGTACACCGGCAACGACAACCTGGGCTGGGTCCCGGCCCGCGCGGTGGCGAACTTCAACATCGGCGTCGAGTCCCCGCGCTACACCCTGCAGCTCTGGGTGCGCAACCTGTTCAACGACGACAAGCCGCTCTCCGGCTATCGCGACATCTTCTGGGGCAACGACTCCGACATGTACGCGAAGGTCCCGACGGGCAGCGGCAGCGTCAGGAACATCTCCAACTTCGACGACTTCCCGATGATGCGCCTGACGGTGAGCTACCCGAGCCTGCGCACCTGGGGCCTCACCGCCCGGATGCGCTTCGGCGGCGCGGAGAAGTAGCAAGAAAAGGTGTCTGGGGAAAAAGGTGTCAGACTTATTTTCCGGGAAAAGGTGTCTGACTTATTTTCTGCCACTGTAGAGGATGAATCGGTCAGCCAGCAGAAAATAAGTCAGACACCTTTTCCAAGGCACCTTTTCCAGACACCTTTTCCCGGAAAATAAGTCTGACACCTTTTTCAGTCAGGCACCTTTTCCGTTTGTCAGGGCCGGATGCGGCGGACGGGGATCTGCAGGTCCTGCTCGACACCGTCGCGGCTGATGCGGGCGGTGACGCTGTCGCCCCAGCGGTAGGCGGCGAAGACGCGGTTGAGGGTGTTGCTCGAGTCGATCTTCGTGCCATCGAGGCTGAGCAGCACGTCACCGACCTTGAGTCCGGCGCGCTCGGCGACCGAGTCCTTGCTCACCTGGATGATCTGCCCCGTGGCCTTGCCGAATGAGCCCATGAGCGAGACGCCGAGCATCGGGTAGACCGTGTCGCGCTCTTCGGGCAGGCCCCAGATGAAGTTGGCGTAGGAGGCGCGCACCTGCTTCACCGGCTTGCCCTCGTCATCGACCAGCGTGACCGGCACCAGCGAGCTGATCCGCCCGGTGTAGAAGGGGGCGATCTGGCGTTCCGCGCCCAGGCCATAGGTCACGTGCCCGGCACCGATCAGCACCACCATGATGGCGTTGCGGCCGCCGTGCTCCTGCAGCGCCTGCAGCGCGTTCCAGCCCATCGTGGCATCCCACATGGTCTGCGCACGGTACATGCCTTCCAGCATCGGCCCCTTCATGTGCAGGGCGTCGTCCTTGCTGAACACGCTGCGGTACAGGGCCATGTAGGCCTCGGTCTGCGGGGCGATCTGCGGCGGCAGGTGGGCGCGCTCCTCGGGCGAGAGCGCGTCGAAGCCCTTGCTGCGCACCGTGTTGACCGCCGGGCGCGGGCTGTTCAGCGCCACCATGCGGATGCCGTGGTCGCGGGCGTAGAGGAAGATGTCGCGGTAGTAGTTCCAGTTGTAGCTCCAGTTCTCGTACCAGCGGCCGAGCGCGAGGAAGCCCTCCTCGGTGTAGCGGCCGGCAACCCAGTTGTCGAGCACCGCCTGCTCGGTGTACGGGAACATCTCCAGCCCGACCATCACCTCGCGACCGGCTTCATGCAGCGCCTTGATGCTGCGGAACTGCACGTTGTGGAAGTCCTGGTTGGTGTGGTTCTCGCCGATGAAGAGGATGCCGGTGTCGACGAGCCGGTGCGCCATTTCCGCCGGCGTGACGAGGTCGCCGTTGGCCGTGTCGCGGATGCCGTCGAGCACCAGCGGCAGCTCGCGGCCGCTGCGGGCCGGGTCGCCGATCTGCAGGTGCAGCGAGGCCTGGTTGGCAAGGGCGAGGCCGGGCGCAGCCAGCCACAGGATCGCGGTGCCGGCGGCCGCCAGCCGGCGCAGGGAAAGCTGTCGAACGGTGCTCATCAGGTGACTCCTCGATGTGGTTCAGTGGAGGGTGACGGGCCGGCCGCCGATCACGGCCTGGCGCAGTGGATGGTAGCCCAGCCAGTAGCTGAGTTCGGCCGGCGTGCCGATGTCCCAGGCCGCGAGGTCCGCGCGCTGGCCAGGCGCCAGCGTGCCGCGGTCCCCGAGGCCGAGCGCGCGGGCGGCGCAGCGGGTGACGCCCGCGAGGCACTCCCCGGGGGTCAGCCCGAAGCGCAGGCAGGCGAAGTTCATCATCAGCGGCAGTGACAGCGCGGGCGAGCTGCCCGGGTTGCAGTCGGTGGCGATCGCCATCGGCACGCCGTGGCGGCGGAAGGCGTCGATGGGCGGCACGCGGGTTTCCCCGAGCGTGTGGAAGGCGCCGGGCAGCAGCACCGCGACGCTGCCCGCGGCGGCGAGGGCCGCGGCGCCGGCTTCGCTGCTGTACTCGAGGTGGTCGGCCGAGAGCGCGCCGCAGCGCGCGGCGAGCTGCGCGCCGCCGCCCTCGCTCAGCTGGTCGGCGTGCAGCTTCACCGGCAGCCCGAGTTCCCGGGCGCGCGCGAAGAGGCGTTCCACCTGGGCCGTGCTGAAGCCGATGCGCTCGTGGAAGGCATCCACCGCATCCACCAGCCCCTCGGCGGCGAGCGCGGGCAGCACCGTGTCGCAGAGGAAGCTTATGTAGTCATCCGGGCGGCCCGCGTACCCGGCGGGCAGGGCATGGGCACCGAGGAAGGTGCAGCGGATGCCCATCCCGGTCTCGCGGCCGAGGGCACGCGCCACCTGCAGCAGGCGCCGCTCGGTGTCGAGGTCGAGCCCGTAGCCCGATTTCACCTCGACCGTGGTCACGCCCCCGGCCAGCAAGGCCTGCAGCCGCGTGCGCGCCCCGGCCATGAGGGTGGCGGGGCTGGCGCCGCGGGTGGCGGCGACGGTGGCGAGGATGCCGCCGCCCTGGCGGGCCGCGTCCTCGTAGCCCTGGCTGCCGTGGCTGCCGTGGCGCGCCTCGAATTCATGGACGCGGCTGCCGGCGAAGACGAGGTGGGTGTGGCAGTCGATGAGGCCCGGGGTCAGCCAGCCCCCGCCCAGCGAGTGGACAGTGGCCGCGCAGCGCGCGGGTTCGCCGGGCAGCTCGCGCCGCGGGCCCAGCCAGGCGATGCGCCCATCCTGCACCGCGAGGGCACCGTCACGGATCGCCCCATAGGCCGCGGTGCCCGGGACCATGGTGGCCAGGTGCCCGTCGATCCACAGGGAATCCCATTGCGCCATCGTGGGTTGATGATATTCTGTCTATGGCTGTCTATACAACCTCAGGCGCGCCCGGCCGACCCCGATCCCGAAGCCCCCCAAAGCCCGTCCAGAAGCCTCGCCGAAGCCCACCGCTACCCGCATGACCGCTCCATCCGCCGCCCTGCCCGCCGCCACGGCCCTGCTGCCGGAGGGCCGGCTGCCCGGCATGCCCAATGTCCACAGCCACGCCTTCCAGCGTGCGCTCGCGGGGTGCACCGAGTGGGCGGGCCCGGGGGCGGATTCCTTCTGGAGCTGGCGCGAGCGCATGTACGCGCTCGCCCGGCAGCTCGCGCCGGCCGACATCGAGGCCATCGCCACCTGGCTCTATGTGGAAATGCTCGAGGCGGGCTACACCTCGGTCTGCGAGTTCCACTACCTGCACCACCAGCCCGATGGCAGGCCATACGCGGATCCGGCGGCGACCAGCCGGGCCCTCATCCGGGCCGCCGCCGCCGCGGGCATCCGCCTCACGCTGCTGCCCGTGCTCTACCAGCAGGGGGGCTTCGGCGGCCGCCCGCCCGGACCCGCGCAGCGTGCCTTCGTCCACGCGCTGCCCGGTTACTTCGCGCTGCTCGAAGCGTTGCGCGGCGGGCAGGGCCCGCTGCTGCGCGTGGGCATCGCCCTGCACAGCCTGCGCGCGGTCGCCCCCGGGGCCCTGGACGAGGTGCTCGCCTGGCGCGCCGCCACCGACCCGCAGTGCCCGGTGCATATCCACGTCGCCGAGCAGCCGCGCGAGGTGGCCGAGTGCCAGGCCTGGTCGGGCCGCCGGCCGGTGGAGTGGCTGCTCGAGCGCGGGGTGGTGGACGCGCACTGGTGCCTGGTCCACGCGACCCACATGACGGGCGGGGAGGCGCGTGCGCTGGCGCAGAGCGGCGCGGTGGCCGGGCTGTGCCCGACCACCGAGGCGAACCTGGGCGACGGGCTGTTCCCGCTGGCGGAGTTCCTCGCCGCGGGCGGGCGCATCGGCATCGGCTCGGACAGCCACGTCTCGGTGAGCCCGGTGGAGGAGCTGCGCTGGCTGGAGTATGGCCAGCGGCTCGCCACGGGGCGGCGCAATGTCGCGGCGACGGCGGCCGAGCCCCACTGCGGCGCGCGACTGTTCCGCGCCGCCGTCGCCGGCGGCGCCCGGGCGCTCGGCCAGGCGCCGGCCCGAGACCTGGCCCGAGATC